>NZ_CP006992.1:3212707-3530242 GCF_001542815.1 Methylobacterium sp. AMS5 | reverse complement strand
GGTGCGCACCGACCAGCTCACCGGGCTCAGCCTGACCACGGGCGACGTCATCGGAGCGATCCAGGCCCAGAACGTTCAGGCGCCGGTCGGGCGGATCGGTGCCCGGCCGATCTCGGACGAGCAGCAGCTTCAGCTCAGCATCCAGACGCAAGGGCGCCTGACCTCGGCGGAGCAGTTCCGCAACATCGTGTTGCGCACCAACCCGGACGGGTCGGTGCTGCGCCTCGGCGACGTGGCGAGAGTCGATCTCGGCGCGGCCAATCTCGACCGTGAGACGCGGCTCAACGGCAGCCCGGCGACGGTGATCGCGATCTACCAGTCACCCGGCGCCAACGCCCTCTCGACCCTGAAAGAGGTCGAGAGGCGGGTCGGAGAGCTGGCGAAGACGTTCCCCGAGGGGTTGGCCTGGAAGGTCACCTACGATCCGACCGCCTTCATCACCGAAACGGTACACGAGGTGCAGAAGACCCTGGTCGAGGCCTTCGTGCTCGTTGTGATCGTGGTGTTCCTGTTCCTCGGTAGCCTGCGCGCCACGCTGATCCCGACGCTGGCCGTGCCTGTCAGCTTGATCGGCACCTTCATTGTCCTCAAGGCGGTTGGCTACTCGGCGAACTCGGTCTCGCTTCTCGCCCTGGTGCTCGCCATCGGGATCGTCGTCGATGACGCCATCGTGGTGGTCGAGAACGTCGAGCGCGTGATGGAGGAGCATCCGGAGCTGTCACCCCGGGATGCGACGAAGCGGGCCATGGCCGAGATCACGGCCCCGATCATCGCCATCACGCTGGTCTTGCTCTCGGTCTTCGTGCCGGTCGCCTTCGTGCCCGGCATCTCGGGCGAGCTCTTCCGCCAGTTCGCCGTCGCGGTCGCGGTCTCGATGTTCATCTCGGCGGTCAACGCGCTGACCCTGTCGCCGGCTCTCTGTGGCGTGCTGCTGCGCCCGCATCACGGCCCTCGCCGGGGTATCATGGGCATGGTGATGCGCTCCATCGACCGGGTCAGCAACGGCTACGGTGCCGCCGTGGCGCGCATCGTGCGCTTCTCGATCCTCGGCCTCGTGCTCGCTGGCGCTGCGGCCTACGGCGCGACCGAACTCGCGAAGCGAATCCCCACCGGCTTCCTGCCCGAAGACGACCAAGGCGCCTTCTTCGTCGTGGTGCAGTTGCCGGAAGGCGCATCGGTCGGGAGGACCTCCGAGGTCGTGGCCCGGGCCGAGCAGATCCTGCGGCAGGAGCATGCGGTTGCCGACACCACCTCGGTGATCGGCCTCAACTTCATCGACAACTACTCCCAGGGCAACGCGGCCTTCCTGGTCGTGACCCTCAAGCCGTTCGAGGACCGCGAGGCTGCCGCGGACGGAGCGGCGGCCATGATTGCGCGCCTCGGCCAGCAGTTCCGGGAGATCCCCGGAGGCACGGTCGTACCGCTTGCCCCTCCACCGATCATCGGTCTCGGCACCGGTGGTGGCTTCAGCTACGTACTGCAGGATCTGCGCGGTGGCGATCCGAAGGAACTCGCTCAAGTCCTGCGCGGCTTGGTCGTGGCCGCGAACCAGGATCCGCAGCTCAACCGTGTGTTCAGCACCTTCTCGGCGACGAACCCATCGGTCTATCTCGATATCGATCGCGACAAGGCGCAGGTTCTCGGAGTGCCCCTGAGCGCCGTGTTTCAAGCGCTACAGGCTTCGCTCGGCGGCTACTACGTCAACGACATCAACCTTTTCGGCCGTACCTGGCAGGTGCAGGTTCAGGCGGAGGCCGCAGACCGGACCAAGATCGACGACATCTATCGGATCAACGTGCGGAACAAGGACGGCGAGATGGTGCCGCTGCGCTCGCTCGCGGAGGTCCGGATCGTGGTGGGGCCGCCGGCGCTGATTCGCTATAACAACCTTCGCGCCGTCACGATCCAGGGCTCGCCCGCGCCGGGCGTCTCGTCCGGTCAGGCGCTCGCCGCCATGGACGGCGTAGCGGCCCGGACCCTGCCTGCGGGCTTCGGCGGCGAGTGGACGGACACCGCGTTCCAAGAGAAGCGGGCCGAGGGCAAGACCGCCATCATCCTGGGCTTCGCGGTCCTGTTCGCGTTCCTGTTTCTGGTCGCGCTCTACGAGAGCTGGACCATCCCCGTCCCGGTGCTGCTGTCGGTCACGGTCGGGATCGCCGGGGCCTACGCGTCCATGGTGTGGGGCAAGCTCACCCTCGATCTCTATGCACAGATCGGCATGATCGTGCTCATCGGCCTGGCTGCCAAGAACGGCATCCTGATCGTCGAGTTCGCCAAGGAGCAGCGGGAGAAGGGCGTTCCGCTTCAGAAGGCTGCCACCGAAGGCGCGCGCCTGCGCTTCCGCCCGGTGATGATGACCTCCTTCGCCTTCATTCTGGGCCTGCTCCCCCTGGTCATCGCTGTCGGAGCCTCGCAGCTCGCCCGACGCAATGTCGGGACGCCGGTCTTCGGCGGCATGATCGCCGCGTCATTCCTCGGCATCTTCGTGATTCCGCCCCTCTACGTCCTGTTTCAGGGCCTGCGCGAGCGGGCCTGGAGCCTTATGAGCCGCAAGGGAGCGAAACAGCGGGCGGAACCGCCGGCTGAAGGCGCAAGCGGCGCCCCGAAGCACTTGCCGGCCGAGTGAGTCGATCGACCCCTTCGATGCGGGCAGGTGGGAGCATGACGATGCACGATATCGAGCAGGTCATACCGACCACGAAGCCCGATGCGGGTCGGCCCCAGGCCGGGACCGCCAAGAAGCTCAAGAAAAGGGACTACGAGAGGGAATTGCACACCCTACAGGTCAAGCTGTGCCATCTGCAGGATTGGGTCAAGCGAACCGGCGCCCGCATCATCATCGTGTTCGAGGGCCGCGATGCGGCCGGCAAAGGCGGGACGATCAAGGCCATCACCGAGCGGGTCAGCCCGCGCGTGTTCCGCGTCGTTGCGCTGCCGGCACCAACGGACCGGCAGAAGTCACAGATGTTCATCCAGCGCTACATCGAGCATTTCCCGGCGGCCGGCGAGATCGTGATCTTCGACCGTAGCTGGTACAACCGGGCGGGCGTCGAGCGCGTCATGGGCTTCTGCAACGACGCGGAGTATCGCCGGTTCCTCGACCTCTGCCCGCGGATCGAGCGCTTCATCGTCGATGGTGGGACCCAGCTCATCAAGTTCTGGCTGGAGGTTGGAAAGCAGGAGCAGAAGCGGCGCTTCCTGGCACGGATCGAGGATCCCCTCCGGCAGTGGAAGCTGAGCTCGATGGACCTCGAATCCTACGAGCGCTGGTACGCGTTCTCGAAGGCGCGCGATGCGATGCTGGCAGCCACCGACACGGACGACGCTCCCTGGCACATCGTCCGCTCCGACGACAAGCGGCGGGCGCGCCTCAACTGCATCACTCACCTCCTCCGCCTGATCCCCTCCAGGGAACAGAAGCACGATGCGGTGATGCTGCCGAAGCGCAGCAAAGAGGATGCGTACGACGATACCCTCAGGAATAGGCGCTTCGTCACCGAAAGGTACTGAGTTTGGGATCCCGCCTGCAAGCTCCGGGGCAATGCCGGGGGTCGAGGCGCGGCCGAGCGCCGGCAGGGCATGAAGCTGCGTTTCTCACAAAAAACGCCCACTGCGCCGCCAGCGCGAGAGGGAGGGCGCCTGTGTCCGGGCCTCTCGTGAGGCACTTGTAGCCCATCGTCGACGTCGACGGTCATGCCGGTCAGCTCGGTACCGACGCCAGGAGAGCTTCGCGGCGCACCGGCGCGGGGTTGACCGGCTGTTGGAACCGGCGCGTCGACAATCAGCCCCCGTCGAAGACGCGGCGCAACGGCCTGCCCACCTTGTCGGACTAAGCCCGTCGTTATCGCGCGGCCATGGCTACCATCCTGAAGATCGGTGGAACCTATGCGCTGCGTGTCTCCCAGGTGAGCAAGAAGCCCACGTCACCCGGCATGCCGTCGGGAAAGTTGACGATCACGGCCTTCAGACCGTAGCCGGCCGGCTGCAGGCGGTCCCGCCAGAACTCGAAAGCTTGACGCGGGCGTCCGGTCAGGGTCTCGGGCCAACCGCTCTCGAAATTGTTGATGGCCCGTCCGCCGTCACTGCACATCACGTTCGGGAAACGCATCACGAGAAGTTCGTTCTTGCCCTGCTCGGCCGCGATCCGGAGCTTGTACAAGAGCGACGTCATGATCTCGTGCACCTTCTTAGGCGTGACCTCGATGGTCTCGGACAGAGTCTTGATGAGCTCGGCCCGCGCCTCTTCGGCTCGATCCTCGGTCTGCAGGGCCTTCGCGGCCTTCAGTTTGGCCGTATAAGCGCCGAGTTCGGCGGCGGACATGAAGCTCTCGTCGCCAAGCTCGTCTTCGGTCTGTGGATTCGTCTTCAGCGCTTCCATGGCGAACTCCTGTTGTTCATAAGGCCGGTTGGCGCTGGACCTGGGCCAGCGCTTCGCACGTTGCGCGCGCGATCGTCATCTCCTCGTCCGCCGGAATGACCCAGGCAGCGGGACCAGGCCCTCGGGTGATCCGTCCCGGATCAGCAGGTGGGGCGAACCGTTGAGTTCCTCGAACACGCCCTTGAAGATGCGGCGTGGATCCGCGGTCTCACCGAAGGCGAACACTTGGAATTTGAGGCTCGAAGAGCCTGCGTTCAGTACAAGCAGGACCGAGGTCATCGCCTAGACCTCCGGCAGGGACCGGTGGGCGCGCTGGGCGGCGGCGAACAGTGAGGCGACCGCACAGGAGGCGAGACGCGTGAGCCGAGAGTCGGCCCGGCTCGTCAGGATGATCGGGACCCTGGCCCCGAGCACGATCCCGGCCGCGTCCGCACGGGCCAGGAAGGTCAAGCTCTTGGCCAGCATGTTGCCGGCTTCCAAATCGGGGACCACGAGAACGTTGGCTTGGCCGGCCACCGGTGAGTGGATCTTCTTGATCCGAGCCGCTTCGAGGTCGATGGCATTATCGAGGGCAAGAGGGCCGTCGAGGATGCCGCCGGTGATCTGACCCCGGTCGGCCATCTTGCAGAGGGCCGCGGCATCGAGGGTCGAGGGCATCTTCGCGTTGACGCTCTCCGTGGCCGACAGGATGGCGACCCGCACCGACTCGACGCCAAGGGCTTGTGCGAGGTCGATGGCGTTCTGCGTGATGTCGCGCTTTTCCTCCAGAGAGGGCGCGATGTTGACCGCGGCGTCCGTAATGATCAGGGGCGTCGCATGGCCCGGCACGTCCATGACGAAGCAGTGGCTGACGCGGCGGGCCGTCCGTAGGCCGCCGTCCCGGCGCACCACCGCGGCCATCAACTCGTCGGTGTGGAGGCTCCCCTTCATGAGGGACTCGGCCTCGCCGGCGCGCACGAGAGCCACGGCCTTCTGAGCGGCCTCGTGGCTGTGAGCGGCGTCGACCAGCCGGAAGCCGCCGATATCCGCATCGAGTGCGGCTGCGGCGGCGGCGATCTTTCCCAGTGGACCCACCAGAATCGGTTCGACGATTCCGAGCGCGGAGGCTTCGCGTGCCGCCCCCAGTGTGGCCGCGTCGCAGGGATGTACGACGGCAACCTGAAGCCTCGGCAGCGCCTGGGCAGCCACGATCAGACGGTCATATTTCTCGTGTCCGCGGGTTTCGACCGCTGCCTGTTCGATGGTCGCAATCGACACCCTGGCCTCCTCTGACAGTTCAAGGAAAGGATCCGGAGCGGTCCCGTGCGACGGGCGTGACCTCTCGCACAGGTGCCTCGTCGCCTGCGCCGCGGAGACGAGGACCGCCAACTCATACGCTCTTGGGATCAGGCGGCTTGATCGGACGGGACGGATCGGCGGCCGACGTCGCTGGCCGCGTAGGCGATCCGAATTCTTCTCGGGCCATCTTCCTGCGTTTGATCATGCACAGCGATGTGCGCCGCGGCATGTTTTGGGCCACCTCCGCAACAACGGCGCACCCCATCTTATGGGATGGTCTTCATTCTGGCTGAAGAACATTTGTGCAATATTGCCGGGACAGCCGCTTGCAACGCAGATGACGAGTGTCAACTTCCCATCGGAGACGGCGGCGTGACAGCCGACGGCGGCAATCCCGAAAGGAGCGATGTCATGGGAGACCTGTCATGCTACTCGGCCGTCGAGCGTCTTTGCGATGGGCGCGCCTTGGAGATCCGCGCGCTTCGGCCGGATGACCGGGAGCGGATGCTGGCAGCCATCGACCACACAAGCGCCCAATCGCTCTATCGCCGCTTCTTCGCTGCGAAGCGCCACTTCACCGACAAGAAGATTGCGTTCTTCCTCAACGTCGATTTCAGGGAGCAGGTGGCCTTGGTCGCGACCGCGGACGAGGATGGCGAACAGACGATCGTCGGCGGCGCCCGCTATGTCGCGACGCGGCCAGGTCAGGCCGAAGTGGCGTTCACCGTGGTCGACGAATATCAGCGGCGCGGCATCGGTGCCGCGCTGGTGCGGCACCTCGTGGACATCGCCCGGGCTGTAGGGCTCACGGAACTGACCGCGGAGGTTTTGCCCGAAAACGCTCCGATGCTGAAGCTGTTCGAACGAACCGGGCTACCGCTGAGCAGCCGACGCGATGCGGACGCGGTCCACTTGGTGCTTCGGCTAACCTGAGCACGCCTGGAATCGTGAGCCCATGAGATTTGGCACGGATGACCGTCATCACGGGCACGCGGCTGCGGGCCCGTGACCGAGAGCGCATTCCGACAAAGTGGAAACCGGTCCGTCGAAAATGCGCGTCGAAACAGAGATCCAGAGACGCTGAATCCGGACGCAATCGTCTGGGCTTGTGGGTCAGTAGGGGCGGCAAGTGCCCGAATACTGGTCGTAGAAGGCGTATCGCCCGCACCCGCCGTAGGTCGAGCCGTAATAACCGGCGGCCGCAGCAGCTCCGACCCCGGCCGCGGCGAGCCCGTATCCGGGACGGTATCCATAGCGGCCGTAACCGTAGCGGCCATAGCCGTAGCCGTAGCGGCCGACCCCTCTGTGACCGTAGCGGCCGACGCGACCATAGCCGCCGCGATAGCCGGCCACGCCTTGGCGATAGCCACCAGCCCCACCGCGGAATCCGCCCGCCCGGCCACCGTGAAAGCCGCCACCATGGATGCCGCCGCCCCGGAAGCCTCCGCCTCCGCCGCCACGGAATCCGCGCGCATCTGCCGTGACGCTGGTCAGGATCAGGGCCGCGAAAGCCGCAGACGCAATCAGGAGAGTTTTCATAACGTTGTTTCCTCGCAGGAGGACAACATGGAGGTGAGGCGCATCAGTCCCCGCCGGCGTGACCGGACCCGTGACCTGCTCGGGTCCAGAACTCTGGTCGACCGGTTCCTACTACCGAGTCTGCAGCGTTGCTTGATCCCGGAGGACAGCCGGTGAAACCTGCTCGCTGACGCATTCGTGGGTCACTGGCTTCGTGTATCGCTGCGGCGACATCATTCTGGCTGCGCGCTGGTCTCTTCCCGGCCCTGTCGTCCCCAGGAGCAGTCGTGACGGCCGCGCTTGCCCTCGCGACGATGCTGCTCCTGTCGCCGGTCCTGGGCCTCCTGCCGCAGGCAACCCTCGCGGCGGTCGTGATCGTTTACTCGGCCAGCCTCATCCAGCCAGCGGAGTTCCGGGACATCTTCAAAGTGCGGCGGATGGAGTTCCACTGGGCAATCGTGGCGGGGATCGGGGTGCTCGTCTTTGGGACGCTTCAGGGTATCACCGTCGCCATCGTCCTCTCGCTGGTCGGCCTGGGCCTCCAAACGGCCCATCCCCGCATCTCTATCATCGCCCGCAAGCACGGCGCAGATGTGCTGCGCCCCCTGTCGCCGGGCACCCCGATGACGAGACGTTCGTCGGCCTCCTGATCCTGCGCCCGGAGGGGCGCCTGTACTTTGCCAACGCGCAGAACGTGGCAGACCGGATCCGGGCGCTCATTGCCGAGTACAAGCCGCGTATCGTCGCCCTCGACCTCAGCCGTGTGCCCGACATCGAGTATTCAGCGCTGCAGATGCTGCGGGATGGTGCCCGGCGGACCAGCATGACGTTTTGGCTCGTAGGCCTCAACCCCGACGTCCTGAACAGGGTGTGGCGCGCCGGTTTGGATCAGGAACTCGGACCGGACCGCCTGTTGTTCAACGCGCGAACCGCCATCGAGCGCTACAAGGCGCTCCTGGCGTCCTCAACGCCTGACTAGAAATGTCGGCGATCTCGCTGAGTCAGCTGGGATTTTCCTACGTAGCGTGATCTGATTCCCGGTCGACGGCCGACAGGAGGGGCGAGAGCGTCGCCGTTGTCGTCGGATCGGCGCGGGCCCATCGTGAAGGCCACGGCAGCCGCCACCGGATTGGCGCGCCGCATGGCGGCCGCCGCCGAGTGGCCTGGCGCTCATGCGGTGGAATTAGTAGCCGCAGGTACAGCCCCCGTATCCGTAAGCGGGATAGCTTGAGCCATAGGCGGCGGGAGCGTAGCCACCATAGCCGGCATTGTCGTAGCCGTAGCCGCCGTAATAGTTACTGGCCGCAGCCCCGACGGCCGTGCCGACCGCGAGACCGGCGAGGCCGGCACCGACGCCGTATCCGTAGCCCCGATAGCCGTACCCGCGGTAGCCGTAGCCACGACCGCCGTAGAAGCCGCGCCCGCCGTAGAAACCGCCGCGGTAGCCACCGACCACGCCACGATAGCCGCCAACGCCGCCGCGCCAGCCGCCTGCGACGGCACCGCCACCGCGAAAGCCGCCACCACTGAATCCGCCGCCCCGGAATCCGCCGCCAAAGCCACCGCCGCCGCGGAAGCCGGCACCGCCGAATCCGCCGCCTCGGAAGCCACCGCCGCCAAAGCCACCACGGGCCTCAGCGGTATCCGCGGCGATCAGCGCACCCATTCCGAGTGCTGCCAGCGACACCAAAGCAAGTTTTTGCATCGCATCCTCCATGCTCACACCCACTGAGCGGTATTGGGTGTTTCGACGATCCTCGGATTGCTTGATTTTAGGATCGAGATCATCCGCAGGCGCCAGCCCGATCCTTGTTGGCAACCGGCGGGCTCCGCGACGACGCAAGAGCGCATTCCGACGAGAAGGGGGCTGGCTTGTCCAAAAACGGCGCCTCTCAACAGCAGTTTGGAGGCGCCGACTGGATGCGATCGGGGCGGATACGGCTCTAATAGGCGTAGTAGGCGGGCCGGTATGGACCGGGCGAAGATGGTCCATACGGACCGGATGCCGGCATGCTGGTGCCAACGACCGGGGCAACTGGATCGAAGGGTAGAAGAGCCGCGCTGGCGGACATGAAGCCTGCCAACGCGCGCAGGTCGTCGGGCTGTCGCGGATCACGCGAAATGAATGCCGTCTCGCGCTTGAACCGCAGATTGCAGGCTGGCGACGGCAGGCCGCCGGCAGGAGTGCAGGCGTCGTGGCGCGCGCAGGCGGCATCAAGCGCATCGATCGGCGGCCGCGGCGCGTTATTGCCGAGCCCGCAATAGTTGCCATGGATGAGGGCCGCTGGCTGGCCCCGGTCAATCGCCGACTGAGCAAGCGCGGGCGAGGCCAGGCATGCGACAAGTAGAAGGGGCGGTAAAATCCTGAGGGTCATGGCTTTTGACCTCGCGACATGTGGGTGCGGCCCGGGGCACGCCGAGATGCCGATCCGTAGGAACGGCAGTCCCAGAATACGTCGCTCGGATCGTATGACAGCCTCGATCGCGTTGCTTGATCCAAGAGGACATTGAGCGAAGTCTTTGCAAACGGATGCTGTCATTTCGGCGGCGGCGTGGAGCATGTGCAGCGAGCCACTGTTTGGCTCGGCTTATTCGATCAGTTCCAAGCTTTGTGCTGCTATTTATCTGGAGGGTGGCTGAAAACCTCTAAATTACGATTGCGTGATCGAAACGATTTAAAGTTGACGTATGATCTCCAGGGAAAAGGGCCGTAAATCTGAGCAGCAACTGCACGCCGGCAGTTTGGATGCTGTCGCGCTTGCCCACCTCCTTCTGAGCTCCGTAATCGTCCAGGATCATCGTATCGCCGGGCTTCAACACAGGTGACAGGCTGTCGGTGACATAGGCCCAGAAGCGGTCGCCCTTCGTGGCCTCGTCGAGGCAACGTGGGTGGCCTGGAGCCTGCTCGTATTCAGGGCGGCTGCCGTGGTCTTCACGACGGGCGAGCGTCGATCCGACGACAATGGTGGCGTGATTGAAGTTTGTGCCCGAGGGGGAATGAAAATTACGCTCTCCCAAGGCAATTCGTATGAAATGATCATTGCAATGTTAAATAATACAAGCATAAGTACGCAGGCTTGGCCTCGAATCAGGGGGGCACATCACGTCGTCGTCCGAGAAATCAGGTTCAATTGTGCGCCAACGCCCGCCCGCGGTCGTTGGAGACATCCGATCGCACGAGAGGCCATCTCTCATTGGCTTGACTCGCCCCGGGGTCGCGCAAGCGGTCTACCTCACTCTCGTCGAACTGGGCGCCAATTTGGACGAACTGCTCGCCGAGGCGGGGCTTGATCCTCTGACCTTCGACGGCGGCAGGACCCCTGTCCCATACGTTTCTCTCGGTCGCCTGATCGCTCTGGGAGCCGAGAGGACGGGTTGTCACCATCTCGGGCTCCTTGTTGGACAGCGCGCGACATTGGCCTCGCTCGGGCTACTTGGCCTGCTCATGCGCCACTCGGACACCATCGGCGGCGCTTTGCGGGCTCTTGAAGCGCATGCTGGTGTGCGGAACTGGGGCGCAGTCGTCGGACTCGATATCGACAGTGAGGTGGCCGTTCTCAGCTACTGTCCTTATGGCTCGGAAGCCGAGAGCACGGCTCTCCAATCGGAGAGGGCCCTCGCCACAATTACGAACGTCGTTCGGGCGTTGGATGGCTCCGATGCGGCTCTATTAGAAGTGCTGTTGCCGCGCTCCGCGCCACGTGACACAGCGCCTTACATCAGCTTCTTTCGGGCGCCCGTGCGGTATGACCAAGAAACGGCCGCGTTGGTGTTTCCAACTCTAATCCTTGAACGGCGCATCAAGGGGGCGGACCCGGCGGCCCGCGGGAGAGTTGAGGATCGCATCCGCAAGCTTGAGTCCGAACAGCCTTCCACGCTGAAGGACAAGCTTCGCGAGTACCTCCAAGCCCAGGTGATGCGGCAGCGCTGTAAGGCCGCGCATGTGGCGCGACTGCGACTGGTCCCCCCCCGTACCCTGCGTCGTCGGCTGAAAGCCGAGGGCACGACGTTCAAGCAAATCGCTAACGAAGCGCAGTTCTCAGTCGCCAAGCAACTCCTAGTCAATACCAGAATGAGCATGGCGCAGATCTCGGCGGCCTTGGATTTCTCCGAGCCCGCCGCCTTTAGCCATGCGTTCCGGCGCTGGTCAGGCTTTGCGCCCAGTACATGGCGGCGAGAGCATCAATCGAAGTGCCTTGGTCGAGAGCAGGACGAAAATTTCGACTCCGCACAGACTCAGCAGCCGGTCCGATAGAGCTTACGCAGGAGGTGGTGATGCGAACTGTACGTCTCATGGGTGTCGCAGCACTCGGGCTAAGCCTTGCAGCCTCGGCTGGTGTGTCGGATGCGTTGGCAGCAGGCCCCGGTTTGTCTGCCTATCAGGGCGCTTGGGTACTGGAAGGGCGCGACTGTACGGATGTCTTTTCATCCGCGGGCAAAGGTGGGGCGTTCAAGAAGCCGATCGACATTTTCGCTCCGGCCTTCATCGTCTCAGGAAAGCGCCTGAAGACCCCCATGGCGACGTGCAGCATCAAGTCGGTTCGACCGACCGGGGACCGCCAGCTTCTCGTTCTCGACTGTGCGAACGCCGTGGCCGCTCAGGAGGTCAGGGTTTACATGATGCCTCATTCGAACGGCCCCCTAAAGCGCTATTACAATGAGCAAGACCCGGCGGGTACAGGCTACCAACGCTGCTCGCAATGAGTCGCAGCAGTCGAAATATAGTTTTATTGAGTTGATTCTCTTCCGGCAATTGATATCGCAGATATTTTTTTCCCCTAATCCGCGAGTCTGTTGAGCTTGGCGGCCTAAAGGCGCAGCGGATCGTCGATTTCACGCCATCGACGACCGGTCTCTTAAAAAAAATTGCCGCGCGAGCTTCGGCACAAAGCTGCGTGGCACGCAGATCAATGGCAAGGTTCTAGTAATTTCTGATACTCTTGTGTCGTATCCGAACAGTTGCGGGCATATTATATAATTATTAGTCAACGGTCGTAGCCGTCTACTATCCACTTGCGGCAGAAGCCGCCGTCCGATCGGCCGACTCGGGCCGCTCGCTCACCCCGCCATTGTCACGCAGCCTGAGTTTGTACACCGGCCAGGTTTTGGCTGCCGACTGGAGCCAGCCACGTTTTCACGAACGCGATGACCGTTTCGATCAAGAAGATCCATCGCGAACGCACTAAATTGCACAAAGCTAACTTGAGTTATCCGAATCAGCTTGGCCCCCGAATAGGAGGATCTTGCTATGTTTTCTTATGCCGCTTTGGCAACCGGATACCCCAGCCCACCTGAGAACCTGCTTCCCGTCGGCTTGGCGCACCTCAGGGTCGCTCAAGCGATCTACGCCGTCCTCGTCGAACTCGAAGCGGATCCCGACACCCTCATGGTCGAGGCAGGGCTCGATCCGAGGCTCTTCGAGTGTCATGGCAAGCTCGTTCCGTACAGCGCCCTCGGCCGCCTGATTGCCATAGCGGTTGAGCGCACCCGCTGCCCTCATTTGGGGCTCCTCATTGGGCAAAGGACCACCATCACCTCCCTCGGGCTTCTCGGCCTGCTGTTGAACAACTCGGACACCATCGGCGATGCCTTGCGGGCTCTCGAAGCGTATTTGGGCATGCTGAATCGGGGTGCGGTGGTCGGCCTCGGCATCGACAACGACGTGGCCGTCCTCACCTACTGCCCGTATGAGCCGGGAGCCGAGGGTGCTGTCCACCATTCGGATCGGGCGCTGGCCACAGCGACAAACATCCTTCGGGCGCTGTGCGGGTCTGATTGGGCCCCGTTGGAAGTTCTGCTGCCGCGCTCTGCTCCGACCAGCACGACGCCTTATAGCCAGTTCTTTCGAGCACCCGTCCGGTTCGATCAGGAGACGGCCGCCTTGGTCTTCCCGGCCAGCCTCCTCAAGCGGCGCATCGCTGGAGCCGATCCGGTCCTGCGCCGCAGAGTGGAGGATCGTATTCGCCGGCTTGAATCGGCACGACCCTCCACGCTGAAGGACGGGCTTCGTCAGCACCTGCGCGCCGAGGTGATCCGGAAGCGTTGCGACGTGATGAAGACGGCGCTTCGCCTGTCGCTCGGTCGCCGCACCTTGAGCCGCCGCTTGAAGGCCGAAGGGACAAGCTTCAAGCAGCTTGCCAACGAGGCGCAATTCCGGGTGGCCAAACGCCTTTTGGCCGATACCAAAATGAGCATGACGGAGATCTCGGCCGTCCTGGACTTCTCGGAGCCCGCCGCCTTCACACACGCCTTCCGACGCTGGGCAGGCAAGACGCCCAGCTCATGGAGGCAGGGAAACCATTCCGAGACGAAGCGCGAGGAACACCAATAAGATCCTCCCCTCCTCGGCAGAAGGCTCGGATAAGGCAGCGCGTTCGTGCCGGTGCCGTGCACTCCTGATGCCGACGAGCATGATAAGCGAGCAGGATCTGAGCGTAATCATCAAGAAAGTCCCTCACATCCGACCATCCGTCGGGAGATTGTCGCCCAAATCCTCGATGTGCCGATGATATAGAATGATGTAGGAGGGCTTTCCTTCATCTTAGTGGACAAGATTTTGCCTCAGGCTGGTTATTTCATGGTGAAGTCATGATTGAAAAGCCTGGCTTCGAAATTCGCATCACGACCACCGAGACCGGCAGCATCCTCCGCGCGCAGACCGAGCGCGAGGTGGCTACGAAAGCGGAATCCCTGATCCGCAGGGTACATGCGCGCGGCGAGTTGATCGGGTTCAGCATCATGGGGCCGAGCGCGACCGAGATCGGCCGAATCAAGGCCTATCTTGAGGATGTCCTGATCGAGGTTGCACAGCTCAGCATCTGACTCCTGCTGGCTTCTCTTTGAGTGCGCCGCATCGTGACCTGTGCCTGTCCTGTCAGATCAAGCGAGGCGCCCGGCCCGGTGCTAGCGTTCTCTGCACCAAACGGTTGATGCTGTACGGACCCACTGCGTCGTCGCACGACCGAATCCGACTTGGCTCACCTCGATTTGGCTCACCTCGATTTGGCTCACCTCGACGTGGCTCACCTCGACTTGGCTCACCTCGACGTGGTGTCCTCCGGCAGGGAGACGACCTCATGAAAGCGCTCCTGATCTCATCCGCCGCCTTCGCGGCCCTGATCCTGACCGGTGTGGCGGCCGATGCGCGGGGCTTCCGCGGTGGTGGCGGCGGCTTCCACGGCGGTGGCTTCCGCGGCGGTGGTGGTTTCCACGGTGGCGGTTTGCGCGGCGGAATTGGGCGGCCAGGCTGGGGGGCTGCAGGCCCGATTGCCGGCCGGCCCGGTTGGGGGGCGGGACGTCCCATTGCCGGACGCCCCGGTTGGGGCGGCGGTCGGGTCGGCCGGGGCTACGTTGTCCGTGGCGGCTATGGTTGGGGTGGCTATCGTCCCTATGGCTACGGGCTCGCCGCGGCCGGGGTCGGTGCGGCCGCCGCCGCTGGCTACTACGGGTATCGGAGCGGCTACGGAGGCTGCGGGCCCTACGCCTATTACGATGCGTATACCGGCACCTGTGCCTCGTATTGAGGCGCCGCGCGTCCGGTCTTTGGCGAAACGACGCGCTACCGCAGCTGGAAGCGTGCGGCATGCTGATGCCCAAGGCCTCCACCCGGAACAAGCCCGCCGCTTCGCGCCAGAGTCGACCCAGCACCGAAGCGAGGCAGCCAGATGGACGCGATCCTCAAAGCTCGGCGGCAGCCCAAGCGCACGGCGCGGACATCCGAGCTGACCCTGATCGATGCCTATTGGCGGGCGGCAAATTACTTGTCGGTCGGTCAGATTTACCTCTACGACAACCCGCTACTGGTGGAACGGCTGACCAAGGAGCACATCAAGCCGCGTCTGCTCGGCCACTGGGGCACCACTCCGGGTTTGAATTTCATCTATGTTCATCTCAATCGTCTTATCAAAAAGCATGATCTTGATGTTATCTATATTACAGGGCCGGGGCATGGCGGCCCCGCTTTGATTGCCAACGCATACCTCGAGGGAACTTACAGCGAAGTCTATCCGAACATCTCCGCCGATGCTGAAGGCATGAAGCGCCTCTTCAAGCAATTCTCCTTCCCAGGCGGCATCCCGAGCCATGTGGCTCCTGAAACACCGGGCTCGATGCACGAAGGCGGAGAGTTGGGCTATTCCCTCTCGCACGCCTACGGCGCTGCGTTCGACAACCCCGACCTCATCGTCGCTTGCGTCGTCGGCGATGGCGAGGCCGAAACCGGGCCTCTTGCCACCAGCTGGCATTCGAACAAATTTCTCAACCCGGTGAGTGATGGGACGGTTCTGCCGATCCTCCACCTCAACGGCTACAAGATTGCCAACCCGACTGTACTGGCCAGAATTAGCCACGCGGAGCTTGAACATCTCTTCCGTGGGTACGGGTACACCCCCTACTTCGTGGAAGGACATGATCCGGCCGAGATGCACCAGCGCATGGCCTCCACCATGGATGCTGTCCTGCGAGACATTCGGCGGATCAAGTCAGACGCGCGCGACAAGGGTTTCACGGGCCGGCCGTTCTGGCCGATGATCGTTCTTCGGACGCCAAAAGGATGGACATGTCCGAAGGAAATCGATGGACGGCGCACAGAGGATTACTGGCGCTCACACCAAGTGCCCATGGGCGAGATGCACGACAATCCGGCCCATGTGCGCATGCTCGAAGACTGGATGCAATCTTATCGGCCCGCCGAGCTCTTCGACGAAGGCGGCCGGCTTCGCTCCGAACTTGCCGAGCTTGCCCCGACGGGCGACCGCCGCATGAGCGCCAATCCGCATACCAATGGAGGCACTCTGCTCCGCGACCTGCGGCTCCCGGATTTTCACGATTATGCAATACCGGTGACCGCCCCCGGTGCCGCCGTCGCCGAGTCCACGCGCGTGATGGGACGCTTCCTCCGCGACGTCATGGACCTGAACGCCGAAGCGCGAAACTTCAGGCTATTCAGTCCGGACGAGAATAACTCAAATCGCTGGCAGGACGCGCTCGAGGTGACCAACCGCGCCTGGGTGGCCAAGACGTATCCGTGGGATGACCACCTCGCGCATGACGGCCGCGTGATGGAGATGCTGAGCGAGCATCAATGTCAGGGCTGGCTCGAAGGCTATCTGCTGACGGGTCGGCACGGCTTCTTCTCGTGCTACGAGGCCTTCATCCACATCATCGACTCGATGTTCAATCAGCACGCCAAGTGGCTGAAGGTCTGCAACCATATTCCGTGGCGGCGACCCATTGGGTCGTTGAACTACCTTCTCTCCAGCCACGTCTGGCGTCAGGATCACAACGGGTTCAGTCATCAGGACCCAGGCTTCATCGACCATGTCGTGAACAAGAAAGCCGAGGTCGTTCGTGTCTACTTGCCGCCGGATGCGAATTGTCTGCTTTCTGTAACCGACCACTGCTTGCGAAGCCGCAACTACGTCAACGTCGTCGTCGCGGGTAAACAGCCGGCACCCCAGTGGCTCACGATGGATCAGGCGGTCAAGCACTGCACGGCCGGGCTTGGGATCTGGGAATGGGCGAGCAACGACCGCGGCAGCGAGCCGGACGTCGTGATGGCGTGCTGCGGGGATGTGCCGACCCTTGAGACGCTCGCGGCCGTCGACCTCCTCCGCTGCCACGCGCCGGATCTCAAGGTTCGCGTCATCAACGTCGTGAACCTGATGAAGCTGCAGCCCGACACGGAGCATCCACACGGCCTGTCAGATCAGGATTTTGATGCTCTGTTCACGACGGACAAGCCGGTCGTCTTCGCCTTTCACGGGTATCCGTGGCTCATTCACCGGCTGATTTACCGACGTCACGGACACAGCAACGTCCATGTGCGTGGCTACAAAGAGGAAGGCACGACGAGCACGCCGTTCGACATGTGCGTGATGAACGACATGGATCGGTTCCATCTGGTCAGCGATGTCATCGACCGCGTGCCGGGCCTGGCCGCTCGGGCGGCCTACGCCAAGCAGGCAATCCGGGACAAGCTGATCGACCATCGCGCGTACATTCATCGGCACGGCGACGACATGCCGGAAGTATCCGGCTGGTCTTGGAGTCCGATGGCGACGACGCGCGGTCTCGGCTCGACGGAGAGCGACAATGTGTGAGGAGGGGCGCTTCGACCGGCGTCGTGTGTTTTGAGACCGGCTCTCCTTGCGGCGATCTTCGACGTTGACGGTGTGCTGGTGGACTCGCCGCACGAGCGCGCATGGCGCGAGGCGCTCACCGGGTTCGCCGACCCGGCAGGCTTCACCACGTCGTTCTATCAAGCCAACGTCGCCGGCAAGCCGCGCCTCGAAGGCGCTCGGGAGGCTCTGGAGCGGCTTGGCGGACCTGAGGCTGCGGCCCGGACCGCAGAGTACGCGGACAGGAAGCAGGCCCTGATCGACCAACTGATCGAGGCGGGTAGCTTCGAGGTGTTTCCGGACGCCCTTCGCTTCGCCTCTGCCCTGAAGTCGGCCGGGCTACGGTTGGCACTGGCTTCATCGTCGAAAAACGCCGCCGCCATGCTGTCCCAGCTGAAGCTGCCGGATGGGCGCACGCTCCTGTCGCTGTTCGACGCCGACCTGAGTGGCCGTGACGTGCCGAGGGGCAAGCCGGATCCCACGCTGTTCCTGCTCGCAGCTGAAGCTCTGAACACATCGCCGTTGCACTGCGTCGTCATCGAAGACGCACCTGCCGGCATCACGGCGGCGCGGGCGGGCGGGATGACCGCGCTCGGGATTGCCCGCCTCGGCGACGAAGCCCTGCTGCGCGAAGCGGGCGCCGATCTCGTCGTGACGAGCCTCGACCACGTTGAGATCGCCGCCCTTGGCGCGGGCACGCTGCGCGCCCGAACCGTCAAGGAGCACGTTGCAGATGCTTGAGGTGCTTCGACCGACACAGGAGCCCGGCTGGGTTCTCACGCACGAAGGCTACAGTGTGCTCACGGAGAGCGCGGTCGAATCCCGCTTTGCCCTCGGCAACGGCTTCCTCGGCATGCGTGCCGCGCGCTCGACGGGCCGAGGGCCGACCTGGGTGAGCTGGCTCGGCTACATCCGATGGGCCTCGTGGCCGCGCTGCTACGTCGCCGGGCTGTTCGACATGCCTAACACCGAGCCGCCTGTGCCGGCGCTCGTGCCCGTCGCCGACTGGTCGCGGATCCGGCTCATCCTCGATGGGGAGCCGCTGGTGGCCCGCGAAGGCGAGATTCTTCATGGCATGCGGCGGCTCGACATGCGGCGCGGCGTGCTTCTCTCCGAATGGACGCATCGGACACCGGCGCAGGTGACCGCGAAGGGCCACGAGCTGCGCCTCCTGTCGCTGGCGGACCGATCGGTGGGACTACAGCTTCAGCAGATCGTGCTGGACCGCGACGACATCGACGTCCGCCTCGAAGCGAGCTTCGGGCTAGCCGGCGTCGGTATGGAGCCGGTGCGTCTCGAAAACGACCTCGGCGCGTGGCGCACCGAGGGGACCGGTAAGGTCGTCGCGATGGCAGGTGCTGCATCGTTGCATCTTGACGGCGCCTCCGCCGACCCCGAGCGCCCATTTCCGCTACGTTGGATCTGGCGTTGGCGCTCGAAGGCTGGCCAAGTGGCGCAATTCGCCCGCCTCGTCGCCGTCGCTCGCGCCGAGCGATCGGAAGAGGATCCTGCGCCCCGCGCCGCGGCGGCGCTCGCGCGCAGCACATCGGTGGGCTGGCGCGCGATCCTCAAGGCTCATGAAGCCGCCTGGGATGCACACTGGAGCGACAGCGGCATCGTCATCGACGGCGACGATGACCTGCAGCGCGCGCTGCGGTTTGCCGTGTACCACCTGACGAGCGCCGCGAACCCGAGCGACGACCGGGTCTCGATCGGTGCGCGCGCGCTGACCGGCGATGCCTATTTCGGCCACGTCTTCTGGGACACCGAGATCTATCTTCTGCCGTTCTACACCGCGGTCTGGCCTGAAGCGGCGCGCGCGCTGCTGATGTACCGGTTCCATACGCTGCCCGGAGCACGGGCCAAGGCGACGCTCGGCGGCTGGCGAGGCGCCCTCTATCCATGGGAATCGGCCGACACCGGCGATGAGACGACGCCGGACTCGGTGTTGGGGCCTGACGGGAAGCCGATCGAGATCCTGACTGGCAAGATGGAGCACCACATCAGCGCCGACGTCGCCTACGCGGTGTGGCAGTACTGGCGTGCCACCGGCGACGACGATTTCTTCCGCGATGCGGGGGCGGAAATCATCCTCGAGACGGCGCGTTTCTGGGCGTCCCGAGCCGTCGCCGAAGCGGATGGCCGGCGCCACATCCGCCACGTGATCGGGCCGGACGAGTACCATGAGGATGTGGACGACAACGCCTTCACCAACGTGATGGCGCGCTGGAACATCGGCTGCGCCCTGGAGGCGCTCGACCTGTTGCGCAAGGGTTGGCCGGACCGTGCCGAGGCGCTTCGAGACAAGCTCGCACTCGACGATCAGGAACTCGATGACTGGCGGGACGCGGTCGCGCGGATCGTCACCGGCCTCGACCCCGCGACCGGACTGTACGAGCAGTTCGCCGGCTTCTACGGACTCAAGCAGCTGAACGTCGCGGACTATGTCGACCATGCGCTGCCGATCGACGTGGTCATCGGCCGGGAGCAGACGCAAAGCTCGCAAGTGATCAAGCAAGCCGACGTCGTCGCGCTGATCGCCTTGTTGCCCCAGGAATTTCTCGGACAGGGAGCGGAGATCAATTTCCGCCATTACGAGCCGCGCTGTGCCCATGGCAGCTCCTTGAGCGCCGCGATGCATGCCCGCGTGGCCGCGCGTCTGGGTGCCTCGGATACGGCTCTTCGATACATGCGCGAGACCGCGTCTCTCGACCTCGACCTCGATCCAAACAGCGCCGGCGGCGTCCGGATCGCCGGGCTCGGCGGGTTGTGGCAGGCGGCGATCCTGGGCATCGCCGGCCTGAACTTAGCGGGCGACACGCTGGAGCTCGATCCTAAGCTGCCGCCTCAGTGGGATACCCTTTCGTTCAAGGTCTGGTGGAGAGGCCGATCCGTCGGGCTCAGCGTCAGCCGCCCTATGCTGGAGGCCAGGCTGATGGCCGGAGACGGGATGAACGTCACGGTCGCGGGCGTGACGCAGCACCTGACACCTGGATCGCCACTGCGGTTTGAGCTGTAGTCGAAGCCGTCTCGCGACGTGCCGGGCGCCGATGACACGCTCTACGGCGCCAGGCCACTCAGCTGCCGTAAGCCAACGAGGTCGCCGCGCTCGAGTCGTATCCGACCTGATGGCATCAGGCCGGCGTCTCTAGACCTTCGTTCTAACACGGTTTCCCTCGTTGAACCGGCGACCGCTTCGTCGGAAAGTGCGTCAGCGCCGAAAGCCCCTCGGGGTTTGGCTGCGAAGCCGAACGCTCACATGCTGCGATGTCGTCCGCAATAAATGTGTACGCCCCTGCGCTACATCGGCAGACAGTCAGCCAGAAAGAGAGAGAAGGCCGATGATCTGCACACTGAGTACTTTGACGATGGTCATTGAAGGGAAGATCATCGCGTAACATATATCCGGCCGGTCAGTTGGCGCGATGCGCAACGAATAGGCCAGAATGGCAGGGTTGCCGGTAGCACCGCAGGCCACACCGAGCAGGTCGTCGTATGGGATTTTAAGCAGGTAGAAGCCGACGAGCAATACGATTGCGACCGTAGTCAGCAGCACCGCCACGCCGATCAGCAGCATCAGCGGCCCGGTCTGCGCTACCGTGGTGACGAAAGCCTGGCCGGAATTGATCCCGACCGTCGCCAGAAACAGCGTCAGACCGAAATTACGCAGCACGATATTGGCGGGCAGCGGCATGACCCAGCTGAGCGGCCCGGTGCGCCGAAGCCTGCCGAGGATCAGCGCCACGATGAGGGGGCCACCGCCGATGCCGAGCGTGACGGTGCCCACGCCCGGAACGGGGATCGGCAAGAGGCCGAGAAGGACGCCGAGCACCATGCCGAGGCCGACGGAGACATAGCTGAATTCCGCGGCTGATTTCAGGGTATCACCAAAATGCGCCCGCGCGGCAACCACCTGCTCGGATGCCACAATGACGCCGACCCGGTCGCCCAACTCCAGCATCAAGTCTGGCGAAGGCATGAGGTCCACGTCATAGCGTCGGACATGCAGAATGCGGATCGATACATCCGGCGGCATGGGCAGGTCGGCCAATCTCACGCTGGTCAGGGCCGACTTCGAGACGAAGAAGCGCTGGTAGGTGATATCGCTTCGATCCTTGGCAAGTCTGCCCTGGTCGATGTGTCCGAGCGCCGTGGCGACCTCGTCCAACGCCGCAGCGCGATCAGCCGCAATCAGAAGCGCGTCACCGGCATGCAGTTCGAGGTCTGGATCCGGCAGCCGGTTATGGTGCTCCTGCCGCACGCCGGCAATCTGCACGCCAGCCGGAAGCGTCGCCATGACGGCGCCGAGCGTCGCGCCAGAGGACGGCAGGCGTTCGAGTGTCACTTCGCCGAGGTGGAAGCGCGAGGGCTTCGGCGGAAAGACGGGCTTCGCCCGGCGCGTCATGAAATAGAGGCAGAGGATCGGGCCGATCACGCCGAACGGATACGAGACCGAGTAGCCGACGGAGGGGTCCCGGTTCCCAATCGTGTCGAGTGCGGCTTGCAGCGCAGCGGTGCTGACCATCGATCCGGCAAAAATGCCGAGAGTATGGCCGAGTTTAACATCGAAAATAGCACCGAGGCCGAGCGCCACCAGCAGGCTGGCGACGACGGCGACGGCAGCGAGCACGTTATAGATGCGCCCAGGCCCCGACAGACCCTCGAAGAATTGGCGCCCGTAGAGAATCCCGATCGCGTAGAGGAACATGATCAGCCCGACCAAACCGAGCGGACCGTTGATTTGGGCCTTCGGGGCGAGGGCACCAATCAGCAAGCCGACGAAGAGCACGGCCGCCACGCCGAGGGAAAAGTTCAGAATACTGATTTGCCCCACCGCATAACCGAGGCCGATGGCGAGGAAGAGTGCGAGGATCGGCTGCGTCCCGACCAGCTCGCTGACTGAGGCCATCATGGAAGGACTCCCACTTCAGTGCGCGCCTCGCTGATACCGAGGATCTCAGTATTGTCCCGCACCTGTCATGTGCTCGACGAGTCGGCGCCGATCCATCACTCGATGAGACGGCCCGTTGATCATGATCGGTTCAATGCCTTGTCAGGCCGACTCATTCGACTTTTGAGCGTCCACCCGCCCCTGACCGGTCGGGCGCGAGATCACCGGCTCCGCGGAGGAAAGAATGAGATCCTCGCCAACATGCGAGAACTTCAGCCGCTCTCCGCTGAGAAGAGTGTAAATGACAGAGGTAGGATCAACCTCGATCCGAAACCTCTGTCCTCTTACGGTTAGGATAAGACTCAGGTGGGACCACTCCTTCGGGAGGACGGGATTGAACGAAATGCAGCCCTTGCTGTCGCGAAGCCCGGCGAATCCATAGGCGAGGGCAAGCCACGTGCCGCCGATTGCGGCGACGTGAGCGCCGTTCATCATATTCCCGCCGATATCCGACATATCCATTGCCGCAGCGAAATTGAAATATTCGATTGCTTTGTGCGGCAGACCGATTTCATTTGCTACGACACTCTGAATGCAAACAGATAAAGATGAATCGTGTGTGGTAAGCGGGTCGTAGTATTCGAAGTTTCTTCTTTTCTCTTCATGAGTAAAGTGCTCATTGAGCAAAAACATGGCCATCACGGTATCAGCCTGCTTGATGACCTGTGACCTGTAGAGATTCAAGGGGTGATAGTACAGTAAGAGTGGATATCGATTTTCTGGGGTTGCCGCGAAATCCCATTTCTCGAGGTCCAGGAAATCATCATCCTGCGGATGGATCTTCAAGCGCTCGTCATAGGGCAGGTACATCCTTTCGGATGCGTCCTCCCAATCGGCCAGTTCGGAACTGTCCAAACCAGTGCGTTGGGCCAAGGCATCGAATCGATCGGGGTGCATGCGCTTGAGATCGCGAACCACTTGGGCGGCGTAGCGCAAGTTTTCTCGTGCCATCAGGTTCGTGAAGCAGTTATTGTTGACGATCGCGGTATATTCATCCGGCCCAGTCACGCCGTTGATACAAAACTTTTCTCCTTTCGACTCGGAGAAGAAGCCGAGGTCGAACCACAGACGGGCAGTCTCCGTTAGAATTTCCGCGCCATAGCTCCAGAGGAATTCGTTGTCGCCGGTAACGTTCACATACTTTTGGAGGGCGTACGCGATATCAGCATTGATGTGATACTGAGCCGTTCCCGCAGCATAATATGCCGACGCTTCTTCGCCGTTGATGGTTCGCCAGGGGAAGGTCGCCCCACGGTGACCCAATTCGCGCGCCCGCGACCGCGCCTTATCCAGCATGTCGTAGCGAAACTTCAGAACACTACGTGCGATCGCTGGATTCGTATAAATCAGGAATGGCAGCACGTATATTTCCGTGTCCCAGAAATAGTGCCCCTCATAGGTTCTTCCGGTCAGGCCTCTGGCGCCGATTCCGTGCCCCTCCGATCGCTCCGAAGCCTGCAGAAGCTGAAAGAGGTTCCAGCGGATCGTCTGCTGAGTTCTCAGGTTATCGCACTCAACCGCAACATCGGCTCGCGCCCAGAATCGTTCGACATCGCTCCTTTGGCGCTCGACGATTTCCTGAAATCCGCTCTTGAGCGCGCGGTCCAGGGTTAGTGCGGTTTGGAACAAGATCCGCGCCGGAGCAGAATTGTCTGAATAATGATAGCTCAGATATTTATAAACCACGATCGGCTTGTTTCGCGAAAGCTTGCAGCGGATCGTTACGGCGGCGAAATCGTCGTTGCAAACCTGCTCTGTGAAATATGAACTGTCCGAGGAGACCGCGTGGTCCATCCCGCAGCCGAGGTGAAACCCGGAGCTTTCAGTCCGGTAACTCAACATTGCGCGCATCCCCTCGGCTTGAAATCCTGTCGGGTGCAGGACACGCCCGGCAAGGCTCGCCGCGAGGCGGGGGTCCGCGATGTCGGCCGTTGATGACGGAGCGTTTTCGAGTTCCGAGGAGATCGCGATCTCGACGTCGGCATCTTCTGCCGTGAGGACGAACGCGATGGCAGCGAGGTGCCGATGCGCGAGGGAGACAAGACGCACCGTCCGCATATGCAGGCGCGTGCCCGCCGGCGAAGCCCAGCGAACATCTCTGTTCAGCGTGCCGGCTCGCAGATCGAGGCTCCGCCGATACGACAGGATCTCGGCTTGCGGAACGACGAACGGCTCGTCTTCGACGAAGAGCTTCAGGGCCGTACCGCTCGGGCAGTTCAAGATGCTTTGGCCCACGGTTGGGAAGCCGTAGGCATGCTCACCGTAGGAAATCGGGCGGTGTTCGTAGAAGCCGCTTAGATAGGTGCCGGCCTCTTGAACCGGAGTACCTTCCTCTACCGAACCGCGGATGCCCAGATACCCGTTGGACAGGGCAAACATCGTCTCGGCTTGGCCAGTCAATTCTTGCGCCAGACGTGCGTCGTATTGGACGGCCTCAAATGCCCAGGGGTTTGGCGGAAAGATATCTTCGGGTGGAACATAGCGCGGGCGCAGCATCGGTCATCCTTGCAAGCGTCTCGGAGCTGCAACTTCGTTTGTGAGAGGGTGGCCCGCCTCGAGTTCAGAGATGCTTTTGAGCGTCGTGCCGAGGATCGTCTCCAGCGCTTCCTGGGTGAAGAACGCTTGGTGTCCTGTAACGATGACATTGGGGAACGAGATGAGGCGTTGGATGACGTCGTCCGGGATCACAGTACTCGACAGATCTCTGTAGAACAGCTCTGCCTCTTGCTCATAGACGTCGATGGCCAGCCCGCCCAACCGGCCGGACTTGAGTGCATCGATCGCCGCGTCGGTATCGATCAAGCCGCCGCGGCTCGTATTGATCAAAAGTGCGCCCTTCTTCACGCGCCCAAGCGTTCGCGCATCGACGATGTGATAGGTTTCGGGCGTCAAGGGGCAATGCATGGAGATGACGTCCGCCTCTTCGACGCCCGCAGCGTCGACATAGCGTCCGCCGATTCTTTCAAATTCGGGCGACCGATGCACGTCGAACCCGATCACCCGGCATCCGAAGCCAGCCATGATCCGTCCGAAGATGGTCCCGATCTTTCCGGTGCCGATCACTGCCACGGTACGATCGACAAGGTCGAACCCCATGAGGCCATCAAGTCTGAAGTTCCCCTCGCGCGTCCGATTGTAGGCACGGTGGACCTTGCGGTTGAGCGCCAGGAGCAATCCGACCGCAAATTCGGCCACGGAGTTCGGAGAATAGTTGACGACGCGCACAACTCGGATTCCGAATTCCTCCGCGGCCTCCAAGTCGATGTGGTTGAAGCCCGTGCATCGCGTTGCGACCAGCTTCGTTCCCCCCTGGGCGAGCTGCCTCAAAACATCGCGGTTGACGCTATCGTTGACGAAGACGCTGACTGCGGTGAACCCAGCCGCCAGTGAGGCCGTCCCTGGTTCGAGCAAGGCATCGAAATACGTGAGGTCATGCTCCTGGCCGACGTTCAGATCATCGAGAAGCGCGCGCTCGTAGTTTTTCGCACTGAACACTGCAACTCGCATGCTTATGCCTCCTTTTGCATGTTCCGGTGCCAAAACGAATTGGTAAATCCGTTTTCAGGCTTCCAATCAATTCGGAGACATTGTGTTCCTATAGTTGTCCGCACAGTCTCCTGCGCCACCAGTCAGGGTCCGGAGGCTGCCCATCGGCGTGCAAAGTGATGAAATTCGCAAATCGAATGGAGATTTGTAAGAAACATCTGTTGGAGTGGTTGCCTAGCACTACTGCCACAGCCTCAGCGAGGCCGGAGCCACCGCGGCACCGTCCACGGCAGGAAACGGATTGTCTCCTTTTGCAGCCTCATTTTATGGTGTGCAAAATTCTACGCTTGATCAGTCGGGACATTTGACCAGGACTGTGCCATCTCGCCCTGGCTCAGCAAAACGGTCCGCGCCCGGCGCAAGGTTTCGGCACTCTGAACCCTGAAGGAGGGCGGACGCCATGCCTCGCAGGCTCTTCACGACTGCGCCGATCGACTTTGCCCTACAGCAGGCTTCAAAACCGTGCGACGGTGGACGAGGTCTGCTGGGAGATGGTCTGACCGAGGTTACACAGCTCGGTATCTGACCGCGGCCGTCCGAAGGGCTCAATTGGACCGCTGCGGAGGCGACGGGTTCAGAGCCCGGTCCCGCTCTACCCGCGCTTCCGTCGGCGACCGGCCCGTCCAGCGCCGGAAGGCGTGGGTGAAAGCGGTGGCCTCCCGGAACCCCAGCAACCAAGCGATGCGCGAGATCGAGAGACGCGTGTCCCGAAGGTAGCGCAGGGCGGGTCCCGCCGCATCTCTTCCAACACGCTCTCGAAGCGTAAGCGTCGTTCTCAGGCCACGGCTTTGAGGGGCTGCGGAGCGTAGGCCCAGGGCAGCAGGTCGTCGATATTGCTCTGCGGGTGTCCGGCGACGATGCGGGTGATGACGTCGGCGAGGTAGGCCTGCGGCTCGACCCCGTTCAGCTTGCAGGTCTCGACCAGCGAGGCGACGATCGCCCAGTGCGTGGCCCCACCGTCCGAGCCGGCAAACAGCGCGTTCTTCCGCGTCAAAGCCAGCGGCCGGATCGCCCGCTCGACCACGTTGTTGTCGATGTCGATGCGACCGTCGTCGAGGAAGTGGGACAGGCCGGCCCAGCGACCGAGCGCGTAGCGGATCGCCTCGGCGAGCTTGCTCTTCTGGCTGATCCGTCCGAGCTTGGCGGTAAGCCACGGCTCCAGCGCCACCACGACCGGCCGGCTGCGGTCCTGACGCACGGCCCGCCGCTCGTCGGGCGGGCGGGCGCGGATCTCTCCCTCGACCCGGTAGAGTTCGGCGATGCGGGCGAGCGCCTCGGTCGCGATCGGCGCCGGGCCGGCCTTGGCCAGTTCGTAGAACCGGCGGCGCACGTGCGCCCAGCAGAAGGCCAAGCTTACGGCGTTGCGCGCAGCCAGGATCTTGTAGCCCGCGTAGCCGTCGACCTGCAGCATGCCCTTGAAGCCGGCGAGGTGACGGATCGGATGTTCGGCCTTGCGGTCGGGCGCGTACAGGTAGGCCACGCCGGGCGGGTCGAGGCCGCCCCAGGGCCGGTCGTCGCGGGCGTAGGCGAACAGCTGCCCGGTCTTGGTCTGCCCGCGGCCCGGATCGAGCACCGGTGCCGTGGTCTCGTCGGCAAACAGCCGGTCCGACGCCTTCGGCCGCTCGAACAGCCGCGCGTGGACCGGCCGCAGCAGGAAGGCCGCCTTGCCCACCCAATCGGCCAGCGTCGAACGGTCGAGGTTCACGCCCTGGCGGGCGTCGATCTGCGCCTGTCGGTAAAGCGGCAGGTGGTCGGCGTACTTGGACACCAGCACGTGCGCCACGCTCGCCTCGGTCGGGATTCCGCCCTCGACGAGGCGGGCGGGTGCGGGGGCCTGCACGATCACGTCCTCGCACGCCCGGCAGGCATATTTCGGTCGCCGGGTGACGAGGACGCGGAACTGGGCCGGCACGATGTCGAGGCACTCGGCGACGTCCTCGCCGATGACGTGGAGGTCGCCGCGGCAACACGGGCAGGTGCGCTCGTCGAGGTCGATCACCCGCTCGACGCGCGGCAGGTGGGCCGGCAGGGTGCCGCGGTTGGCGCGACGCCTGCGGGTGCGGGCCGCGCGGGCCGATGCATCGGCGGCGTCGGTCTCGGCGAGGTCCTCCGCCTCGATCTGCTCGGCTTCCTCCAGGCCCAGGAGCAGTTGATCGACGGGCAGGCTCTCGGCGCGCCGGCCGAAGCGGTGACGCTGCAACTCCCTGATGATCTGGTGAAGCCGATCGATCTCGGCCTCGCGCGCCGCCACCATCGCCTTCAGGGCGGCGGGATCGTCGGGTAGGCGCGCGCTCGGTTCGCTCACGGAGCCGATTTGAGCATGGATCACAAGGCTTTGCTAGCGTGATCGGCCTCCCGGATCAGCCCACGGCGACCGGAACGCGCGTTGGCCGGGCCGCGTGCACGCGCCGCCAGTCGAGCCCTTCCAGAAGGGCCTGCCGTTGCGCCGCCGTCAGCCGCACCACCCCGTCGGTGACGGCCGGCCAGCAGAACGTCCCGTCCTCCAGCCGCTTCGACAGCAGGCATACGCCGGTGCCGTCGAAGTAGACGAGCTTCACCCGGTCGGCGCGCCGCGCCCGGAAGACGTAGACCGTCCCGCTGAACGGGTCGGCGCCCAGGCTCTCGCGTACCAGCGCCGCCAAGTCATCCGCGCCCTTGCGGAAGTCCACCGGCTTCGTGGCCACCATGACACGGACCGCGCCCGCTGGCCCGATCACGCGCCGCCCTTCAGCGCGCCGATCACCGCCGCGATGGTGGCGGGCGAAGCGCCGTCGCCGATCCGCACCGTGACACCACCCGCCTCCACCTCGATCCCCGCCGCACGGCGGCGCGGTGAGGATCGTCTGGTGCGCCGGCGTGGCGGCTCCGCCCGGGCAGGATCCACCACCACGGGCTCGGGTACGGTCACCGCCGGCACGAAGGCCGGCAGCGCGGCGGCTGCCTGGCGGGCCTCGCGCCTCCACGTAAACAGCTGCTGCGGGCTCAGCCCGTGGCGGCGCGCCACCACCGACACCACTGCCCCCGGTACGAGCGTCTCCTCCAGGATCCGCGCTCGGTCGTTGGCGCTCCACCGCCTGCGGCCGGCCGCGCCGTCGATCACCTCGAAGCGCCAGACGGTACTCTCCGGCTCAAGTCTACGGTCAAGTCCAGACACAAAACGATCCTCTCAAGCAGATCGTCAAATTGCCCAGTCAGATCGTCCCGCAGAAGATGGGGGCGGAACACCGCTTACCATCCAGCACGAAGGCGGCGTGAGCCGTCCGAGAGACCCGCCAGCCCACGATCCTGCGGGCGAAGGCGTCGATCACGAACGCCACGTAGACGAAGCCGCTCCAAGTGGCGACGTAGGTGAAGTCGCTGGCCCACAAGACGTTTGGGCGTGGCGCCTTGAACTGGCGGTTCACCCGGTCGAGCGGACAGGGGGCCGCCGGATCGGGGATGGTCGTGCGGATCTTCCTGCCCCGCACGATGCCCTCCAGCCCCATGGCCCGCATCAGCCGGGCGAGCGTGCAACGGGCCACCACGATCCCTTCCCGGCCGAGCTGACGCCAGACCTTCCGAACGCCATAGACGTGGAAGTTTTCCTCGAACACGCGACGGATCTCGACCATCAGCGCCGCGTCCGAGCAGGCCCGGGCCGGCAGCTTGCTGGGATCGGCCCGCCGCGCAGCATGGGCATGATCGGTCGATGGGGCGATCGGCAGCACGCGGCAGATCGGCCTCATCCTGAGGCTCTCGAAGGACGACCCCGTAGGTCTCACGGTGATCGTCGATGAAGGCGATCATGTCCGCGACCGGCGGTCGAACTCCGCCAGCGCAAAATACGCCGAGGCCTTCCTCAGGATCTCGTCGGCCTGCCGGAGTTCACGGTTCTCGCGCTCCAGGGCCTTGATCCGTAAGCGCTCGTCCGTCGTCGGCCCGGCCCGCCGGCCCTGGTCCCGCTCGACCTGGCGTACCCAGTTCCGCAGCGTCTCGCCCGAGCAGCCGATCTTGGACGCGATCGACTGGATCGCCCCGTATTGCGAGCCGTGCTCGCCCTGGTGATCGAACACCATCCGCACCGCGCGCTCGCGGACTTCAGGCGAAAAGGGTGTGCTTCGCTTCGTCATGGCTCCATCCTCTCAAGAGTTGGAGCCTCCGGGAGACCCGGTGCGGTTCACCGCTCAGATCCTGCTCGCCCAGGCAAGGCTTACAGCCCGGGCTTCCATTTGCGGTGGGAAGGACACCGGCCGTGCCGAGGCTGGCGAAGCTGATCTTGCCGTGCGTCCAGGCCGACTGGGACACGAAGTTACAGGCAAGGAAACCCCTCAGCTGGCCGATCCCATTGCCGCCGCCAAAGGCTGAACCCTCGGTTTGACGAGTTCCTGCGCGGCCTCGGTGGAGCGAATTACCGACAGACGTTCCGCTTCTGCCGACAAACTTCCCGCACGCGCACAATCAGTTCTTCACGATCACTTTCGTGCCGACCTTCACCCGGTCGTAGAGATCGACCACGTCCTTGTTGGTCATGCGGATGCAGCCTGATGACACCGCCGCGCCCATCGTCTCGGGCTCGTTCGAGCCGTGGATGCGGTAGAGCGTGGAGCCGAGATACATCGCCCGAGCGCCGAGCGGGTTGTCCTGGCCGCCGGCCATGTAGCGCGGCAGGTCCGGGCGGCGGGCGAGCATCTGGGCCGGCGGGCGCCACGCCGGCCATTCCTTCTTGCCCGTGACCGTCTTGGTGCCCGACCACGAGAAGCCCTGGCGCCCGACGCCGACGCCGTAGCGGATCGCCTCGCCGCCGCCGAGCACGTAGTAGAGCCGGCGCTGGCTCGTGGAGATCACGATCGTGCCGGGCTTCTCCTTGCCGGCATAGGCCACCGTGTCACGCGGGATGGCCTGCGTCTTGAACACGTTGATGAAGTCGGCCAGCGGCCCGCTGTCGAGCGGGTTGGCGCGGGCCGGTACGAGGGCGGCCGCCGCGAGGGCGCCACCGAGGGCAAGCGTTGCGGCGAGGCGCGGCAGCGCGGAACGGTTCGGCCAGGATCGGGTCGGCAAGACGGATATCCTCCGCGAAGGGGCCGCGCCGCGCGGGTGGCGGCAGCAGGTGGGTCGAGCGCTTTAGGGCTGGCCGTCACGGCAGGAGGAAGGCAAGGGTGTGGGTTCTCGGCAACGCCTGCGCCGAAACGTCGGGGGCGTCCGGAGCGCCGTGCGGCCCGGCACATCGGCTCAATGCCGACCATGCTCCGCTGGATGAAAATCCCGGAGGCTGTTCCGGAGGACCGGCCAGAATGCCGCAGTCGATTGCGCGGGAGCGTTTCATCCACCACAATCATGTCATCGTGATCATCATGACTCGCCTTGCCTCGACGGGCCTTGCCGCGGTGGCCCCTGCCTGCCGACCGGCCCGCATCGTTCTGTCCACGCTGGTCGGGCTGCTGAGCCTGCTCGTCGTCATCGGACTGCCGACCGAAGGCTCCGCCCTCGGTGGGATCCCGCAGGCCCGCGGTGCGGTGACGTTCGAGCAACGCCCCGACACGGATCCGCTCGCCAGCGTGCGGGTCGGCCACGCCGTACTCGATCTCGACGAGGTCGCGAACTTCGGGCGCGTGAGCGCGATCATGCCGGGCCTCGACCGCGCGCGGACATCGTCCCTTCCCCGCCCCATCTCGGATCGAAACACAGCCGCCGCCGAGCGCGGTCAGCCCGAGCGCCCGCCTCGGGTCTGACAGATGCGTCGTCCCGGTCGTATGGGCGTTGCCAGGAGTTTGAGCGATGGCGCGGCGCCGATCCGCGCCGTCGTCGGATTGCCAAACTTCGCGCCCAGGATGCATCCCGACCACGTTTGGCTGTCCCGCACAGTCGATCCCCGATGCCTCTGGCATCCTCGTCCAGGGCCTTCGATCCCCGATCGTCGCGGCGGCCCGGTGATTGCAACGGCGCGCGAGACCGATCCGGTCTCCCCCGTCATCCGTGACGCGCGGTGACGCTCTCCATCCCGGAGACCGCCGGCCGCGTCACGGCATCGGCTCGAAGGCCATCACCGGCCTTCGGACAGACGTCGATGCGAAGACAAATGCCGAGAGCATCGTAGGAGTAACCCCATCGTGACGCCGTCTCCCCAGTCGCCCGGCAGCAATCCCGGCCCTGCCAAGGCCGGAAGCCGCCGCTCCCGCTGGTCCCTGCCGGCCTCTCTTCTCGTCGGTGCCGTCCTCGTCGCCGTCTCGGCCTGCAACGAGCAGAAGGCGGCGGCACCTGTGCCGCTGCCGCCGCCCGAGGTCAGCGTCGTGACCGTGCGTCCGCAACCGATCCCCTACGTCCGCGACCTGCCCGGCCGCGTCGCGCCGATGCGCATCGCCGAGGTGCGCTCGCGGGTCTCGGGTCTGGTGATCCGGCGCCTGTTCGAGCAGGGCAGCCATGTCAACGAGGGCGACGTCCTCTACAAGATCGACCCGGCCCCCTATCAGGTCGACCTCGCCAGCGCCGAGGCGACTTTGGCCAACCGCGAGGCCGCCCTTGTGCTGGCCAACCAGCAGGCCGACCGCCTGGAGACCCTGCTCGCCCGCAACACCGCGAGCCAGGCGCAGTACGACACGGCGTTTGCCGCCAAGAAACAGGCCGAGGCCGAAGTCGCCGGCGCCAAGGCGGCCCGCGACCGGGCGCGGCTCAACCTGTCCTGGACCGAGGTGCGCGCGCCGATCTCCGGTCGCATCGGCCGGGCGCTGCTCACCGAGGGCACGCTGATCGAGTCCGGCATCACCGGCGTGCTCGCCACGATCCAGCAGCTCGACCCGATCTACGTCGACATCACCCAGTCCGTGGGCGAGCTGAACAAGCTGCGCCGCGACATCGCCTCGGGCGAACTCGCCAAGCTCGCCGCCGACACCGCCAACGTTCACCTCATCATGGACGACGGCACGCTCTACGGCTCGGCCGGGCGCCTGCTGTTCTCCGACGTCACCGCCGACCCGAGCACGGGCCAGGTGACGCTGCGGGTGCAGTTCCCCAACCCGCACAACGAGCTGTTTCCCGGAATGTATGTCCGCGCCCGGATCAAGCAGGGCATCGACTCGGACGCCATCGCCGTGCCGCAGCAGGCGATCCAGCGCACCAGTGACGGCAAGCCCGAGGTCTGGGTGGTCAAGCCCGATGGCAAGGTCATGCTTCAGCCGGTCGAGGTCGGCCCCGTGGTCGGCGGCCACTGGCTGATCCGCGAGGGCCTGGAGGGCGGCGAGAAGGTCGTCGTCGAAGGCTTCCAGAAGATCTCCCCGGGCATCCAGGTGAAGACCGTCCCGTGGAAGACGGAGACCTCTGCCGACGAGGGCAAGCCGATCGACACCGACAGTCACGACACCGACGGCAAGGAGACGAACGAGAAGAGTTCGTCCGCGGCCGATCCGGCCGCCCAACCCGTCGCCCAGTTCGCCGACTGATTTTTCCCAGCATCGCGCGGCTGGCGGACGTCCCGCCGGCCCGATGACATAGGACATCAACGCGCCTCATGGCTCGCTTCTTCATCGACCGGCCGGTCTTCGCCTGGGTCGTCGCCCTGTTCATTTTGCTGGGCGGCGCGCTCTCGATCCCGCAACTGCCGATCGCCCAGTACCCGATCATCGCGCCCCCCGCGATCGCGCTCTCGACCTCCTATCCCGGCGCCTCGGTGGAGAACCTCTACACCGGCACGACGCGCCTCATCGAGGACGAGCTCAACGGCGCGGCCAACATCCTGAGCTTCGAATCGGCCTCCGATTCGTTCGGCGTGGTCGAGATCACCGCCAGTTTCCAGCCCGGCACCGATCCCGGCTACGCCGGCGTCGAGGTGCAGAACCGCTTGAAGCGCGTCGAGGCACGCCTGCCGGCCGAAGTGCGCCAGCAGGGCATCCTCGTGGAGGAAGCGTCGGCCGCGACGCTGAACATCATCACGCTCGTTTCCACCGACGGGAAAACCGACGAGGTGGGGCTGGGCGACTTCCTGATCCGCAACGTCATCAACGAGATCCGCCGCATCCCCGGCGTCGGCCGCGCCACCCTCTACTCGACCGAGCGGGCGCTGCGGATCTGGATCGACCCGGACAAGCTGCGCGGCCTCTCCCTCAACGCCGCCGACGTGACCAAGGCGATCGGCCGGCAGAACGTGCAGATCGCTTCGGGTGCCGTCGGCGCGCAGCCCTCGCCCGAGCGCCACGCCGTCAACTTCCCCATCATCGTCAAGGGGCAGATGACCGAGCCGGAGGCGTTCGGCGCCATCGTGCTGCGTGCCAATCCCGACGGCTCCAACGTGCGCCTGCGCGACGTCGCCCGGATCGAACTCGGCGGCGACGACTACAAGTTCACCACCCGCCTCAACGGCGGCCCGGCGGCGGGCATCTCCGTGACGCTGGCGCCCGACGGCAACGCCATCGAGACGGCCAAGGCGATCCGCGCCAAGATGGTGGAGCTGTCGCAGTTCTTCCCCGATACGGTGAAGTGGGACATCCCCTACGACATCACGCCCGCGGTCGATGCCTCGATCCAGAAGGTGCTGCACACGCTGGTCGAGGCGGTGGTGCTCGTCTTCATCGTGATGTTCCTGTTCCTCCAGAACATCCGCTACACCCTCATTCCGACCATCGTCGTGCCGATCGCCCTGTTCGGCACCTGCACCGTCATGCTGCTCGCGGGCTTCTCCGTGAACGTGCTGACCATGTTCGGCATGGTGCTGGCCATCGGCATCCTCGTCGACGACGCCATCGTCGTGGTCGAGAACGTCGAGCGCATCATGAACGAGGAGGGGCTGCCGCCGAAGGAGGCGACCCGGAAGGCGATGAGCCAGATCACGGGGGCGATCATCGGCATCACCCTGGTGCTGGTGGCCGTGTTCATCCCGATGGCGTTCTTCCCCGGCTCGGTCGGCATCATCTACCGGCAGTTCTCGATCGCGATGGTGACCTCCATCGCCTTCTCGGCCCTGCTCGCCCTCTCGCTGACCCCGGCGCTCTGCGCCACGATGCTGAAGCCGATCGAGAAGGGGCACGGCCACGCCAAGGGCGGCGTGTTCGGCTGGTTCAACCGGTTCGTCGACCGAGAGACCGCCCGCTACGGCCGCGGCGTGGCGTGGTTCATCCGCAAGTCCGGCCGGGTGATGCTGATCTACCTCGTGCTGGTGGCGGGGGTGGCCTACGCCTTCATGCGCCTGCCCGAGGGCTTCCTGCCGCTCGAGGATCAGGGCTTCTTCACCGTCGATATCCAGACCCCGCCGGGCTCCTCCTTCAACCGCACGGAAGCGGCGGTGAAGAAGGTCGAGGATTATCTCCTGGCCCAGCCGGGCGTGGCGACGGTCACCGTCATCAACGGCTTCTCCTTCTCCGGTCAGGGGCAGATGACGAGCCAGGCCTTCGTGACGCTCAAGCCCTGGGGCGAGCGCGACGCGGAGAACTCCGCCGCCAAGCTGGTCGAGGGGACCAACAAGGCGCTCGGGGGCTACAAGGATGCCGTGATCCAGGCGCTGGAGCCGCCGCCGATCGACAACCTCGGCAACGCCTCGGGCTTCTCGTTCCGCCTGCAGGACCGGGCGCAGAAGGGCTACTCGGCGCTGATGGCGGCCCAGGAGCAACTGCTCTCGCTCGCCCGCAAGAGCCCCGTGCTCACAAAAGTCTATGTCGAGGGCCTGCCGCCCGCGCCCGAGGCCGAACTCATCATCGACCGCGAGAAGGCGGCCGCACTCGGCGTCGATTTCGAGGACATCAACAACACGATCCAGGTCAATCTCGGCTCGGTCTACGTCAACGACTTCCCCAACCGCGGCAAGATGCAGCGCGTGATCGTGCAGTCCGAAGATCTTCAGCGCCTGCACGCGTCGGACCTGCTGAACTACTCGGTCAAGAACGCGCAGGGGACGATGGTGCCGATGTCCTCCTTCGCCGACCTGAAATGGGGCGTCGGCCCGGCCCAGATCATCGGCTTCAACGGCTACCAGTCGGTGCGCATTACCGGCGATCCGGCTCCCGGCTACACGTCCGGCGACACCATCAAGGAGATGGAGCGACTGATGACCTTCCTGCCGAAGGGCTTCGGCTATGCCTGGACCGGCCAGTCGCTCCAGGAGAAGGAGGCCGGCAGCCAAGCCTCGTTGCTGCTGGCGCTGTCGGTGCTCATCGTGTTCCTGTGTCTGGCCGCGCTCTACGAGAGCTGGTCGATCCCGATCTCGGTGCTGCTCGTGATCCCGCTCGGCGTCATCGGCTCGGTGGCGGCGGTGTATCTGCGCGGCATGCCCAACGACGTCTACTTCAAGATCGGGCTCATCACGATCATCGGCCTATCGGCCAAGAACGCGATCCTGATCGTGGAGTTCGCGCGTGATCTGTGGAAGCCCGGCACCAACATCGTCCAGGCGACGATCCAGGCGGCGACGCTGCGCTTCCGCCCGATCGTGATGACCTCGCTCGCCTTCATCTTCGGCGTGGTGCCGCTGGCCATCGCCACCGGCGCCTCGTCGAAGAGCCAGCAGGCGATCGGCACCGGCGTGATGGGCGGCATGATCTCGGCCACCGTGCTCGCGGTGTTCTTCGTGCCGGTGTTCTTCGTGGTGGTGATGCGCCTGTTCAAGCGCAAGGAGGTCGCCGCCGGCGAGAACGCGGAGGCCGCGCCTGCTCCGGCTCATCATGGGCACTCGGTGCCGGCGGAGTAGCGGATGGGAGGGGCGGCGCGCGTGCTTCGAGGCACGCGCGCCGCGTGCACCTCAGCATGAGGAGCGTGGTGGATACCATCTCCGTTGAGCTGGGGGCGTGCATCCGACAGGCTGGCGGACAGATTATCTGCCGCTGGAGCAATCCTTGACCGCGTTCGTCTACATGCTGCGGTGTGCCGATGGCAGTTACTATGTCGGCTCAGCCCGCGGCGAATCCCTCGATAGGCGGCTGGCGGAGCATCAGGCCGGAACGCATGCTGGCTACACCGATCACCGCAGACCGGTGACGCTGGTCTACGCCGAGTGGTTCGACCGCATCACCGATGCCATCGCGATGGAGCGGCGGATCAAGGGCTGGAGTCGCGCCAAGAAGGAAGCGCTCATCACCGAGGATTGGGACAGGGTGCAGTTCCCGGCGAAGCGCCCGTCTGCGAGGGTCAGTCTCTCCCACCCGTCCCCCTCATCCTGAGGTGCCGCGAAGCGGCCTCGAAGGATTCCTCCGATACGCGACGGGATGGGCTCCCTCTCAGCGCTTCATCAGCCGCCGCGCGCCATATCCGGCGGCGGCCCACAGAAACGCCGAGACCGTCCGCACCGGAAAGAACGTCGGCAGGTCGGCGGCGACGGGGGCCGGCCAGGGCAGGCCGATCCGCGTCACGAGCCACGCGAACAGCACCGAGACTCCCAGCGCGGCGATGGCCGCGATGAAGACCTTGCCGAACTGATCCGCCTTCCAGCCGAGGAACACGGCGATCAGGATCAGGAGGGGATCGAATCCGGCGAGAATCCAGACCGAGAACGAATAGACCGGGACGACGGGGGCGGCGTTCACGCCCACCACGCCTTCGGCAGGCTGATCCGCCCGGCCGCCTTCTCGATGGTCTGCGCGGCGGCAAACAGCGTCTCTTCGTCGAACGGCCGCCCGATGAGCTGGAGGCCGAGCGGCAGCCCCTGCGCGTCGAGGCCGGCCGGCACCGCGATGCCGGGCAGGCCGGCCATGTTCACCGTCACCGTGAAGACGTCGTTGAGGTACATCTCGACCGGATCAGCCGAGGCCATCTCGCCGATGCCGAATGCCGCCGACGGGGTTGCGGGTGTGAGGATCGCATCGACGCCGGAGGCGTAGGCCGCCTCGAAGTCGCGCTTGATCAGCGTGCGGATCTTTTGGGCCCGGACGTAGTAGGCGTCGTAGTAGCCGGCCGACAGGACGTAGGTACCGATCATGATGCGCCGCTTCACCTCGCGGCCGAAGCCGGCGGCACGGGTGTTCTCGTACATCCCGGCGATGTCCTTGCCGGGCACGCGCAGGCCGTAGCGGACGCCGTCGTAGCGGGCGAGGTTCGAGGAGGCCTCGGCCGGCGCCACGATGTAGTAGGCCGGCAGCGCGTATTGCGTATGCGGCAGCGAGATGTCCTTGATCGTCGCGCCGGCCTCCCTCAGCCAGTCCGCGCCCTGGTCCCAGAGCCGCTGGATCTCGGCGGGCATGCCCTCGACCCGGTATTCCCGCGGGATGCCGATGGTGAGGCCCTTCACGCCGCGGGAGATGGCGGCCTCGAAGTCGGGCACCGGCCTATCGACCGACGTCGTGTCGCGCGGGTCGTGTCCGGCCATGGAGCCGAGCAGGATCGCGCAATCCTGCACCGTGCGGGCGATCGGGCCGGCCTGATCGAGCGAGGAGGCGTAGGCGATGATGCCCCAGCGCGAGCAGCGGCCGTAGGTCGGCTTGATGCCCACCGTGCCGGTGAAGGCGGCGGGCTGACGGATCGAGCCGCCGGTATCGGTCGCGGTGGCACCGAGGCACAGATGGGCGGCGACCGCCGCCGCCGAACCGCCCGACGAGCCGCCGGGCACCAGCGGGGCGTCCGAGCCCTGGCGGCGCCAGGGGGAGATCGTCTTGCCGTAGGCGCTGGTCTCGTTGGACGAGCCCATGGCGAATTCGTCGAGGTTGAGCTTGCCCAGCATCACCGCGCCGTCGCGCCAGAGCTGGGACGAGACGTTCGACTCGTAATGCGGCTCGAACCTTTCGAGGATCTTCGAGCCCGCGGTGGTGTGGACGCCCTGCGTCGCGAACAGGTCCTTGATGCCGAGCGGCAGGCCCTCGAGCGGCCGGGCCTCGCCCTTGGCGATCTTCTGGTCGGAGACCTCGGCCATCTTCAGCGCCCGATCGGGCGTCGCGACGATGTAGGCGTTGAGCGCCTTTGCCCGGTCGATGGCGTCGAGATGCGCCTGCGCGATCTCGCGGGCCGAAAAATCTTTGGCTTTCAGCCCGTCGCGAGCCTCGGCCAGGGTGAGTTCGTTGAGTGCCGTCATGCCCGTTCCAAGTGTCTGCCAGGTATCCGCACCAAGCCCGCGGGCGCGTGGCGTCTCGCAGGTGGCAGAAAAGCCGCTCCGTCGCGTCCCAGGGGACTACTCGACAACCTTCGGCACGAGAAAATAGTTATCCTCGGTCTCGGGGGCGTTGGCGACGATGTCGCTCGCCCGCCCGCCGTCGTTCACCACGTCGGCGCGCTTCTTCATGCGCATCGGGGTGACGGAGGTCATCGGCTCGACGCCGTCCACATCCACCGCGCCGAGTTGCTCGACGAAGGCGAGGATCGCGTTGAGTTCCCCCTTCAGCGGGCCGACTTCCTCGTCGGTCACCGCGATGCGGGCCAGATGCGCGATGCGCCGTACCGTTTTCTCGTCGACCGACATGCCGCCCGTGTCGCCTCGTCTGCCGTGAGCACGGGTTGAAAACCTCGCGCCGGGATCAGCCGGGCTATAGCACCCGCCTTCGCGCAGGGGCAACGCTCCGCGCCGGGTCGATGGCAGAGAGGGCCTCGGAGCCCGTGGACTCGATCGAACAGGCGGCTCAGACGATGACGTGGCCGCGCGTCACCGGCATGTCCACGGTGATTCCGGGGCGGCGGAAACGGTCGGCGTTATAGGCCCCGACGCAAAGGATCTCGAAGGCGAGCGCCAGCATCAGCACATGCCGCCGCATGAGGCCGCCGGATCGGGCGGAGGCTTGAGGGGTCGGCGTCGGCGTGAGGGGCACGGGGCGGTTCCGGCGTCGTTAACGAAACCTTAACACCGCTTTTCGCTTTCCGGTCCATCCGCGGAGGGCCGACCATCCGCCATGGTTAATCTGTGCGGTGGACAAGTCCGCGCGGGCGGGCGTAAGCCCCTCCTACATCGGGATACGGCGAGGACGGGGCATGTGGGACAGCGTCTTCCGGGAACTGCGTCCGGGGCTGATCTCCAGCGAGGCGGATCTCGCCCGCGCCGAGGCCGAACTCGGGTTCCCGCTCCCTCAGAGCTACCGCAACTTCGCGCAGAGCTGCGGCGCCGGTCGGATCGGCGGGCATCTGCGCATCTTCACCCCGGTTCCGGTGGAGGCGGCGGATCTCGGTTCGCGAGCGCACCTGATCTCGCACGGCGTGGCGCTCGCCCTCGACGGCCTGCACGACGAGGACAGCGACGAGCCGCACCGCTTCACCATCGAGGGGGATGCCGATGCCGGGCTGATGGAGCGGGCCTGCTTCTTCGGGCAGACCGAGCGGGGCGACTTCCTGTTCTTCGACGTGACGCCGGGCTTTCCCGAATATGACATCTGGGTGCTGTGCGCTGATCTGGAGACCGTGCATTTCGGCGGTGCCGACCTGCCGACCTTCCTGCGCGGGCTCCAAGGCCTCGAGATCCTGCACATCCTCGGCGACGGGGAAGGTCCGCTGCCCGCGACCTTCGCGGGCGACGACGCGGCGGCCCTGGAACAGCTCGGAGCGATGGATTCGTGAACCGGGCGGAGATGGCGGCCTTCGCCGAAGCCTCGGCCGGCGCGCCGCGCCTGATCGGGCTCGACCTCGGCACCAAGACCATCGGGATCGCCCTGTCCGATGTCGGCCGGCAGATCGCCTCGCCGCTGGAGACGATCCGGCGGGTGAAGTTCACGCCCGACGTGGCGCGGATCGTGACACTGTGCGCAACGCACGCCGTCGGCGGCCTCGTGATCGGCCTGCCGCTCAACATGGACGGCTCCGAAGGCCCCCGTGCCCAATCGAGCCGGAGCTTTGCCCGCAACCTCAAGCCGCTGTTGCCGCTGCCGGTCCTGTTCTTCGACGAGCGCCTCTCCACCGCCGCCGTCACCCGCACGCTTCTCGAAGCCGACGCCTCGCGGGCGCGGCGCGGCGAACTCGTGGATAAGCTCGCTGCCGCCTACATCCTCCAGAGCTGCCTCGACGTGATGGGCGGGATGTTTTCGGGCGCGGCCGAGGAGGCGGACGGGTTTTAACCCCGCGTCACCCGCGCCACGATCGCCTCCCGCTCCCGGCGCGTCGCTGACAGCCGCTCGCGGGCGGCCGCGAGAATCTCCGGACCGGCGGTTTCAGGCCGGCCCGCATCGAAGGGCGGAGCCGGAGCGTATTCCTGATGGAGCTGGATCGCCTTCGCGGTGTCCACATCGGTGAGTTCGGCGGCGAGCATCAGGCCGAAATCGATGCCCGCGGTCACGCCGCCGCCGGTCATCAGGTTGCCGTCGCGCACCACACGTCCCTGGGTCGGGATCGCCCCGAAGGAGCTAAGCAGATCGTGGGCCGCCCAGTGCGTGGTGGCCCGCTTGCCCCGCAGAAGGCCTGCCGCGCCGAGCACCAGGGCGCCGGTGCAGACGGAGGTGACGTAGCGTGCGTTCGCCGCCTGACGGCGCAGGAAGTCGAGGGTTTCGGCATCCTCCATCAGCGGGTTCACCCCCGCGCCGCCGGGCACGCAGATCACGTCGAGGGCCGGGCATTCGGCGAAGGTGAGCGTCGGCGTCAGCACGAGGCCGGTGGCGCTTGCGATCGGTCCCAACGCCTTCGCGACGAGATGGACGCGGGCGCCCGGCACCATGGCCAGCACCTCGTAGGGGCCGGTGAGGTCGAGCTGCTGCACCTGGGGAAAGACGAGGAATCCGATTTCGATCGTCATGGCCGCGAATCCGGGTCGTGTCCTGCGCTCGAAAAGACCTACCGCAGATAGATCACGCTGTAGAGCGAGGCGCGCAGCTCGTCCTCGTTGAGCCAGACCCGGCCGAGGTCGCAGCGCTCGGCGATGCCCGGCCGCATCCGGGCGCAGTACTCGCCGGTATTGTCCTGCAGGTGGTACTGGCAGCGCCCGCCCGCCTTGCGCCGGGCGATGATCGGGCTCGAATGGTCGGCGGCGATGTCCGGCTCCTTCGGCAGGCGCTCTTCCAGCACGTACCAGGAATAGCCCACCACCGGCAGGCGGCCCCGGTCGAGGGCGTAGTCGATCATCGCCATCAGCCGGTCGGTGCCGGCCGTGAGGCCGGGTTCGCCGCGGGCGGCCTTGTCCATGAAGTCGAGCTGGTTGTCGGCGATCGAGTCCGAGACCGGGATCAGCGGCACCGGCAGGGGCTTGCGGCGGCAAAGCCGCTCGACATGGGCGATCCAGCCGGCGTTGAAGGCGTCGGTCGCCGGATCGCGCAGCCGCGGCACCGTCCCGCCGAGGCTGCGCCACGAGATCTGCGGGGCGGCGACGCGGCTGCGCCAGCGCAGGGCACCGAGGGTGCGCGCGTGCTGGCCGTAGCCGTCGAAGGAGGGCAGGTCCCGGTCCGTGCACAGACCGCCGAGGTTGTAGAGGAGCGTTGCCGCCGCCTCCTGCCCATCCTCCAGCTTGTCGAAATACGGCTTGCGGCCCGGGTTGCGCTCGCGGCTCGCCTCGGTGTCGTTGCGGCTCTCGGCGATCTCTTCCGCGAGGTCGGGATGCCGGCGCAGGTAGTTCCGCAAGGCACGGTCCCGGCTGCGTTCGAGGCCGGCCGGGTCGGCAAAGTAGTAGCGGGTGGCGACATCCAGCGCCGAGACGGTGACCCCGACGCGCTGCGAGATCATGTCGGCGGTGGCGTAGGCAAAGCAGATCGCGCTGTCGCCCTGGCTCATCGGCGACAGGGCCGGGTTGGGGCTGATCCGATCGTCGAGCGGATGCGTGCCGGGCCGGCGGCCCGGCGCCACGACGGTGACGTCGGCGCAGGTCGGGTTGCGGGCGTAGCGCGGATTTTCGGACAGCAGGCGCAGATCGACCGCCCCGGCGGGCGCTGCCGCGAGCAGAAGGCCAACTGTGACACAGCGGGCGAGGTAGGCCGCCCCGGATGATGGCCTCAATCCGTCCCTGCCTCGGCGAGCGCCACCGGTGCCGCCTCGGCCCCGTCGAGCACCGCGTCCTGCGCGGCCTCGGCGAGCAGGGCGTAACCGCCATCCGCCATGTGCAGGCCGTCGCTGGCGAACAATTCGGTGCGGGTCAGCCGGCCCTGCCCGATCCAGTCGCGCATCAGGTCGGAGCGGCGGATCACCGGGACGCCGAGATCGGCGCCGAGGGCGCGCACGGCGTCGCGGAACCGGTCGGCGCCGGGCGTGGCGTCGAGCGTCGGGCACCATTGCGGCTCCATCAGAACCACGTCGATCCCCGCCGCGCGGATGCGCTCCAGCGCCGCCTCCGTCGCCTCCCGGAAATGGTCGAGGGAGACGCCGCGCAGGGCGTCGTTGCTGCCGGTCTGCCAGATCACGAGATCGGGCCGGGGCGCGATCACGTCTTGGTCGAGCCGGGCCAGCATCTCGTCCACCGCCTCGCCGCCGATGCCGCGGTTGGCGACCGTGATCTTGCTGCCGAGATGCGGCAGGGCGCGCCGCAGTCCGGCTTCGAGGCGGGCGGGATAGGCGGCGGCGGGCGTCGAGGCGCCGACGCCCTCCGTCGAGGAGGAGCCGAAGGCGACGATGCTCAGTGGGCCACCCAGCGCGATCTTCTGGGCGACGTGCGGAAGGCCCGCCGGGGCCGTGTCCTCGAACAGGCCGAGATCGAGGTCGAAGCCGAGATCGAGGTGCTGTGGCAGCAGGTCGGCGTAGGCGAGCACCGCGGTCGAGGAGAGAGTGAGGGCCAGCATCAGCGCCGTCGCACCGACGAGCCGCCGCGGGCGTCCCCTCGGGACCGGCCGCATCCGAGCCTGACGTAGAAACCGTACCACCGTTCGAGCCCCCGCCCGCGGGCCGCCTCGATTGGGGGCCTTCGCGGAATGACTGATATCGACCCTTCTAACCGAACCGAGGCCGGATTACGGCCCAATAATCGTGATTCGCCACAGCCGCAATGCGCGGTGTTTGATAGAGTCTTAATTGCGAGACTCGGATCAAAGTGTTGTTGGTCATAGACGCCGCTTGTTCGACGCCGGCATGAAGTCCGGGGGCAGCGATCGAGCACGGTAACGGTGCTGTCTTGCCTTGGCGTCAATGGCCTTTACCTGCCGGATCGGCCGCGTCACGCCCGCGAAACCAGGGAGACCGTCCCGCTGCCGTGCCGCTCGATCCGGCCGTCGAGTTCGAGTTCGAGCAGCGTCGTCTGCACGATCCGAACCGATAGGCCGGTGGAGCGGGCAAGCTCATCGGTTCCGACCGGAACCGGGCTGAGGCATGCGATCAGCCGCTCGCGGTCGTCCCGGGGCTCGGGGGGACCATCTTCCGGCTCTGCCGTGGCAGGAAACAGCGGCAGCGCGGTCTCGGCGCGTCCGTCAAAATCGATCTCGTCCCAGTAATCGGGCGTGCGCCACGTCTCGGAGCGGTCGTTCAGGCCGTCCGCTTGCGGCGCGCCGCCGGCGATCAGCGGATCGAGCACGGACAGGACGTGCTCGACCTCCGAGACCAGCGTCGCACCCTGGCGGATCAGGTCGTTGGTGCCCTCCGCCCGCGGATCGAGCGGCGAGCCGGGCACCGCGAAGACTTCCCGGCCCTGCTCCAGCGCGAAACGGGCGGTGATGAGCGAGCCGGAGCGGCGCGCGGCCTCCACGATGACGGTGCCGAGGCTGAGGCCGGAGATGATGCGGTTGCGGCGGGGAAAGTCGCGCCCGCGCGGCACCCAGCCCATCGGCATCTCGGCGACCACCGCCCCACCCGCCCCCACGATCTCCTCGACGAGGCCGGCATGGTTCTCTGGATAGATCCGGTTCTGCCCACCCGCGAGGACCGCGACGGTGCCGGTGGTGAGCGTGGCCTTATGGGCGCGGGCGTCGATCCCTCGGGCGAGTCCCGAGACCACGACGAGACCGGCTTCGCCGAAACCGCGGGCGAGCCGCTCGGTGAAGGCGAGGCCCGCGGTCGAGGCGTTGCGCGAGCCGACGATGGCCACCGAAGGCTTGAGAAGCGTGGCCGGGTCGCCGCGAACGGCGATCAGCGGCGGCGCGGTATCGGTGGCGTGCAGCGCCTTCGGGTAGGCCGCTTCGCCCATGGCGAGGAAGCGGATGCCGAGGCGGGCGGCCGCCGCCATCTCGCGCTCGGCCTCGGCCTTCGTGGGCGGCACGGCGCGCTTGCCCGCCCGCTTCGTCAGGTCCGGCAGGGCGTCGAGCGCGGCCGACGCGCTGCCGAAGCGGTTGATCAGGCCGCGGAAGGTGCGCGGGCCGATGCCGTCGGTACGGATCAGGCGCAGCCAATCGAGGCGTTGCGCGTCGGTGAGTTGCATCGGTCCCCCTCCGTCCGGGAGGGGGCGGCGCTCACCCTTTCTTCCCGATCCGCCCCTCGGTGCCGGCGGCGAGTCGGCGGATGTTGGGCGCGTGCTTCCACCATAGCAAAGCTGCGAGCACGAGGAAGAGCGCTGCAACCGAGCCGTGTCCCAGCGCCCACAGGATGAGGGGCGTGGCAGCCGACGCCGCGAGCGCGGCAAGCGAGGAGTATTTCAGGGCGAAGGCGAGCCCGAGCCAGATCGCGGCGAAGGCGGCCAGTGTCACCGGGCTCAGCGCCAGCAGCACGCCGATGAAGGTCGCCACGCCCTTGCCGCCCTTGAAGCCGAGCCAGACCGGGAAGAGATGGCCGAGGAAGGCACCGAGGCCCGCAGCCAGCGCCGGCCCTTCTCCCCATTGGCTTGCGGCGAGCACCGGCAGCGTGCCCTTGAGCGCATCGCAGAGCAGCGTCGCGGCGGCGAGCCCCTTGCGGCCGGTTCGCAACACGTTGGTGGCGCCGATATTGCCCGAGCCGATCGCCCGCACGTCGCCGAGGCCGGCGAACTTCGTGAGGATCAGCCCGAAGGGGATCGCGCCGCAGGCATAGCCGAGGACGAGAGCCGCGATGAGGACCGGCCAGCCGGCCGCGAGAAGCGTGGTCATGCGGCCAGAGCCGAGAGGTCGGAGCGGTGGACGATGCGGCCGCCGACCAGCGTCAGCACCGCCGCGCCCTGGAGGCGCGCCTCGTCGAAGGGCGAGTTCTTGGAGCGCGACTTCAACTGCCGCTTGTCGAGCAGGTAGGGCAGATCGGGGTCGATCAGCACGAGGTCGGCGGGTGCGCCTGTTTCGAGGCGCCCCGCCTCGCGGCCGAGCAGCGCCGCGGGGTTGGCCGAGAGAGCCTTCAGGAGCGTTCCCAGCGTCACGTCGCCGGTATGGAGCAGGCGTAGGCTCGCCCCGAGCAGGGTCTCGATGCCGAGCGCTCCATCGGCGGCTTCGGCGAACGGCAGGCGCTTGGTCTCGACGTCCTGCGGATTGTGGTCGGAGACGATGACGTCGATCACGCCTTCATTCAGCGCGGCGATCACCGCCTGCCGGTCGTCCTCGCGGCGCAAGGGGGGCGAGAGCTTGCAGAAGGTGCGGTAGTGGCCGATGTCGCCCTCGTTGAGCACGAGGTTGTTGACCGACACGCCGCAGGTGACGGGCAGCCCCGCCTCCTTGGCCCGCCGCACGATCTCGACCGAATCGGCGCAGGAGATCATCGCCGCGTGGTAGCGCGCGCCGGTGAGGCGCACGAGGCGGATGTCGCGCTCCAGCATCACCGTCTCGGCCTCGCGGGGGATGCCGATCAGGCCGAGGCGGGAGGCCATCTCGCCCTCGTTCATCACGCCTTCGCCGACGAGGTCCGGCTCCTCGACATGCTGCATCAGCAGCGCGCCGAAATCGCGGGCGTAGGTCAGCGCGCGGCGCATCACCTGCGCGTTGGTGACGGCTTTCAGCCCGTCGGTGAAGGCGACCGCGCCGGCTTCCGCCAGCAGGCCGAACTCGGTCATCTCGCGGCCGGCCAGCCCCTTCGTGATGGCGGCGGCCGGCAGCACGTTGATGCAGGCGGTGTCGCGGGCGCGGCGCAGCACGAAATCGACGATGGCCGGCCCGTCGATGACGGGGTTGGTGTCGGGCATGCAGACCAGCGTCGTCACGCCGCCGGCCGCGGCAGCCGCGCTCGCCGAGGCCAGGGTTTCCCGGTGCTCGGCGCCCGGCTCGCCGACGAAGGCGCGCAGGTCGATCAGGCCCGGCGCGAGGGTGAGCCCGCCGCAGTCGATTTTTTTGCAGTCTTCCGGTGCGTCGGGTGCGGCACCCCAGGCGACATCGGCGATGCGGCCGTCGCGCACGAGCACGGCGCCGGGGCCCTCGCGGCCGCTGGCCGGGTCGAGGAGATGGGCGTTGGAGAGGAGAAGCGGAGGAGCGGTCATTGGGACTGAGAAATTCTCCGCGAAGCGCAACGGGTCCGGTCGAGCCAAGTCATGGCCTTCGACGGGAGAGCTTCGTTACCATCCAACCGAACCACGCGAAGACCGCGAGATACAGGATGCCTGTGAGTGACGCGACAACCTCGCCGCTCCAGCCAGCGACAAGACCGAGGATGAAGATCGCCGTAACGGGAACGAAGACCGTCACCATTCCCCGAGCGGCGAGGACCCAGAGACTCGGCACGTCGGTAAACCAACGTTCCAGCCAGAACCAGAGGCTGAGCAATGGACGCGATCCCGTTCGTGCGGAGATGGCTTAAATGGCGGCCTTCTCGATCAGGGCCTCACGGATGAAGCGCTGACGGGAGAGGCCTCGACGCTGGGCTGCGGCGTCGATGGCGCTGAGAGCCCGCTCGTCGAGGAGAGCGTCTTCATCGACGGAAACGACAACGGCGGCATGCCCCGCTGCCAGAGCCTCGGCCACCTCCGGATCCTCACGCAGGACATCGAGGCTGCGCACGGGCGGCGGTGTCATGCCGTCCTCGGCCAAACACTCAAGATAGAGCCGCAAGACTTCCGGTGCCTGACGTAGCGCGCCCTCAGCCGTGTCGGCCGCCGTCGTGCACCCGATTAGATCTGGGAACCATACACCCCACAGGGTGCCTGGCTCCTTCTCCAAAATGCCGATGGAGTGAATCATCGTTGTGATCCCTCAGAGCCCGTCCGATAACGTCCGGCAGGGGTTGAGTGGCCGGAATGGCGGTGATTCCAGAAGGGTGCTGAAGCCTCATCTGGACGTGCCATGTGGACCCCGACCACTCGCCGGCAGCATAACCGTGCGCGCCTTCGATACGAAACCGACCTGACGGATACGGAATGGGCGGTGATCGCGCCCATGATGCCAGAGCCCGCCTCGCGTGGTCGTCCGCCTGTCTGGACGATGCGGGAGGTCCTGAACGCGATCTTCTACGTGCTGCGCGGCGGCATCGCATGGCGGTTGATCCCAAAGGATCTCCCTCCGCGCAGCACGACGTTCGGCTACTTCAGCCGCTGGCGGGACGAGGGATTGTTCGGGCGGATCAACCACGCCCTGGTCATGGCCGACCGGGAGCGGGCCGGTCGCGAGGCCTCGCCGACGGCGGCCGTGCTCGACAGCCAGAGCGTGAAGACCACCGAGAGCGGCGGCCCGCGCGGCTACGACGCTGGAAAGAAGGTCAAGGGCCGCAAGCGTCAGGCCCTGGTCGACACGGACGGGCGCGCCCTCGTGCTCGATCCGCAGACCGCCGACATTCAGGATCGCGATGGGGCTGGACCGGTGCTGCGCCTGTCGCGGCGGACCTTCCCGTTCATCGTCAGAGCTTTCGCCGATGCAGGCTATGCCGGCGACAGACCCGCGACCGCCACCGTCATCACCATCGACATCGTGCGCAAACCGAAGGATCAGGTCGGCTTCGCCGTGCATCCACGCCGATGGGTGGTGGAACGCTTCTTCGGATGGATCAGCCGCAACCGACGCCTCTGGAAGGACCCGGAAGCGACCCTCGCCTCGGCCCAGGCCTTCCTCTACGCCGCCGCCGTCATGATCCTCGTCCGAAGGCTCGGGCGAGCATCATGACTTAGCGGACGGACTCTCAGCGAATCCAGCCGGCGCACGCGCGATGCTGCGTGCCGTGCCAAGCGGCAGGTCGCCGCGTCCGCGCGAGATCGGCGCGCGAGATCGGGATGTGCTGGGGTTTGTCGAGATGCTTGTCGACATCGTGATTCCCGCCCCGCGACTTGATCAGCCGCCAACCCTCGCGCTCCAGCCGATGGCGGATTTCCAGATTATCAAGCTCGAAGGCGCGCGGCGGCATGTCAAGCGCTGAGCCTCACCCGTTCGGCAGGTGCGTCGCCAGCGCTTCCAGCACGGCCATGCGCACGGCGACGCCCATCTCGACCTGCTCGCGGATCAGCGACTGCGCCCCGTCGGCGATGTCGGAGGCGATCTCGACGCCGCGGTTCATGGGTCCGGGATGCATCACCAGCGCGTCCGGCTTGGCCAGCGCCAGCTTGTCGCCGTCGAGGCCGTAATAGCGGAAATATTCCTTCACGCTCGGCACGAAGGAGCCGTTCATCCGCTCGCGCTGGAGGCGCAGCATCATCACGATGTCGCAGCCCTTCAGCCCCGCGCGCATGTCGGTGAACACATCGACGCCGAAGCGCTCGATGCCGGTGGGCAGCAAGGTCGAGGGGCCGATCACCCGCACCCGGGCGCCGAGCGCCTGAAGCAGGATGATGTTCGAGCGCGCCACCCGCGAATGCAGGACGTCGCCGCAGATCGCGACGTGGAGCCCCTCGATGCCGTCCTTGTTGCGGCGGATGGTGAGCGCGTCGAGCAGCGCCTGGGTCGGGTGCTCGTGGGCGCCGTCGCCGGCATTCACCACGGCGCAATCGACCTTGCGGGCGAGCAGGTGCACGGCGCCCGCCGCGTGGTGGCGCACCACGATGATGTCGGGCCGCATGGCGTTGAGCGTCGCGGCGGTGTCGATCAGCGTCTCGCCCTTCTTCACCGAGGACGAGGCGACCGACATGTTCATCACGTCGGCGCCGAGGCGCTTGCCGGCCAGCTCGAACGAGGATTGCGTGCGGGTCGAGGGCTCGAAGAACAGGTTGATCTGCGTGCGACCGCGCAAGGTCGTGCGCTTCTTCTCGACCTGCCGCGACAGGGCGACGGCGGCGTCGGCGCGCTCCAGCAGCGATTCGATGTCCGGCCGGCTCAGGCCTTCGATGCCGAGCAAGTGCCGGTGCGGGAAGGCGGGTGCGGTCTGAGCGGTCATGCGGCGGTTCTGGCGTCGGCTCCGCGCTATAGGGGCCCGGGAAGGGCCCGGCAAGGCGCAGGCGTGTCCGGTCGGGCGGTGCGGGCGATGGCACGAGGAAAAACGGTCTCGCCGGGTTGCGGGCGAGAGATTTTCTTGATCATCGCGAGCCTGTGATCGAGAAAAATTTGAACGATCCAGCCTCGCTTCCGTTTTCCAAACATCCGTTGGGGTTTGAGTGCGTCGAATACCTGTCCCGGTATCCGTCTGCCTGCCCGGAAACGAAAGGTAGCTTATGAATACGCGACTTCTCCTGACTGCCGGTGCGCTCTCGCTCGGTCTCGCTCTCTCGTCCGGCGCCTACGCTCAGGGCATGCAGCGGGGCGGCATGGAGCCCGGCATGGGCGGCCAGCCCGGCGGGCAAATGGGTGGCCAGATGGGCGGCCAAATGCAGCAGGGTGCCATGGGCGACGACATGGGCCAGGAGCAGCGCCCGATGAAGCGCGGCTCCAAGAAGATGAAAAAGCCGATGAAGAACAAGAAGATGATGCGCTCGAAGCGCATGAATTCCGGCTCCGGCATGGAGTCCGGCGCGGGCGGGATGTGATCCACCCGTCACCCGACTGTGACCACATCGCCATCTAGGCGATCCTCGGCCCGCCCGGTTAGACCGGGCGGGCTTTTTCGTCTCGAACGAAACCTTCCGAGTCTTCCTGCGCCGAACGGTCCATCCGCCCGGCGCGGGATGCTGCAACAGGGAACAGCCGCGCCGTGGCCGCAGGATCGACGCTCTCGGGGCCGGACATCGTCGAGACGGTGCGGCGGCGCTGGATGTTTCGCCATCCGCTGGTGATCCGGCTGGCGCACTGGCTCAACGTGGTCTGCCTCGCCATCCTGCTGATGAGCGGCTTGCAGATCTTCAACGCCCATCCGGCACTCTATTGGGGCGCAGCCTCGACCTTCGACAAGCCGTTCGTCGCCATCACCGACGACCAGCGGGACGACGGCACGCCGCGCGGCATCGTCTATGTGGCCGGCCACACCTTCGAGACGACGGGCGTGCTCGGCCTGTCGAACCTCAACGGCCAGCAAGCGGGACGCGCCTTCCCGGCCTGGGCGACCCTGCCGGCGCATCAGGATCTCGCCACCGGGCGGCGCTGGCACTTCCTGTTCGCCTGGGCCTTCGTCATCAACGGGCTGATCTACCTCCTCTACGGGATCGGTACGGGCCAGTTGCGGCGGCGCCTCGTGCCCGACGGCGACCAGATGCGCGGGTTCGGTTCCTCGGTCCGCGAGCACCTGACCCTGCACTTTCCGGAAGGGGACGAGGCCAAGCGCTACAACGTGCTGCAGAAGCTCACCTACCTCGTCGTGGTGGCGGTGCTGCTGCCGCTGATGGTGCTGACGGGGCTCGCCATGTCGCCGGGCGTCAACGCGGTGGTGCCCCTGCCCGACCTGTTCGGCGGACGGCAATCGGCCCGCACGATCCACTTCATCGTCACGAATCTGCTGGTGCTGTTCGTGATCGTCCACGTCCTGCTCGTGCTGCTCTCCGGCGTGGCCAACAATATGCGCAGCATGATCACCGGCTGGTTCGTGATCGAGCGCCAAAAACTTCCCGCCGGCCCGGGAGAGACCCCATGACCCCCCGTCTCATGACCCACCGTCCCATGACCCCTCGCCTCCAGATCCCCTCATCGATCGCCCTGCCCCACCGCCGCGGTTTCCTCACCGCGGCGGCCGGCCTGCTCGGCGTCTCGGCCCTCGGCGGCTGCGACCGCTTCGCCGCGAGCGCCACGGGCCAGCGCGCGCTGAAGGCGGGGGAGGACGCCAACCTGTTCGTGCAGCGCCTGCTGCTGACGCCGGCCTCGCTCGCCAAGGAGTTTCCGGATTCGGAGATCTCGCCCTGGTTCAAGCCGAACGGCACGATCGAGCCGCCGGACCGGGCCTATAAGGCGCTCGCCGCCAAGAGCTTCGACGGGTTCAAGCTCCGTGTCGACGGCCTCGTCGAGCGGCCCCAGGATCTCAGTCTCGCCGATCTGCGCACCCTGCCCGCCCGTACCCAGACGACCCGGCACGATTGCGTCGAGGGCTGGAGCGCCATCGGCAAGTGGACCGGCGTGCCGCTCGCGGAGGTGCTTCAGCGGGCCGGCCTGAAGCCGAACGCCCGCTACGTCGTGTTCCACTGCGCCGACACGATGGAATATTCCGCAAGCGGCGGAGACGAAGACGTCGCGCCCGAAAAGACCGCCAATCCCGGCATGGAGACGCGGCCGGAGGGGGCCGAGAACCAAGCCAGCGATTCGCAGGCCGCGGGCGCGGAGGCACCGAACGCCGAGGACGAGGAGAACCAGGGTACGCCGGTTCGCTATTACGAGAGCATCGATCTCACCGACGCCTACCACCCGCAGACGATCCTCGCCTACGACCTGAACGGCAAGGCGCTGCCGGTTTCGAACGGCGCGCCGCTACGCCTGCGGGTTGAGCGCCAGCTCGGTTACAAGCAGGCGAAATACATCATGCGGATCGAGGTGACCGAGGGCCTGACCGGCATCGGCGACGGCAAGGGCGGCTATTGGGAGGATCGCGGCTACGAGTGGTACGCGGGGATTTAAGGGCAGGTCCGGCACGTTCACCCGATTTGACAACGCCGCGCGGCTCACCCACTTCTGCGCGGCGCGAGAGCCGGCCTCCGACCGGTACGCATCCGCGCCATTCCCAAAACCGTATCTGCGGTGAGGCTCTGGCGAGAGGCAGAGGTTCATGAAAGTCGTCGTCGTCGAGTCGCCGGCCAAGGCCAAGACGATCAACAAATACCTGGGGAGCGATTACGAGGTTCTGGCCTCGTTCGGCCATATCCGCGATCTGCCGGCCAAGGACGGCTCGGTCGATCCGGAGGCCGACTTCGCCATGATCTGGGAGGTGGAGGATCGCGGCGCCAAGCGCGTGTCCGAGATCGCCCGCGCCGTGAAGGGAGCCGAGAAGCTCATCCTCGCGACCGACCCGGATCGCGAGGGCGAGGCGATCTCCTGGCACGTCATCGAGGCGCTGACCGCCCGTAAGGCGCTGAAGGGCATCCCCGTCGAGCGGGTGACCTTCAACGCGATCACCAAGGCGTCGGTCGACGCGGCGATGAAGAAGCCGCGCCAGATCGACCAGGCCCTGGTCGATGCCTATCTCGCGCGCCGCGCACTCGATTACCTCGTCGGCTTCAACCTCTCGCCGGTGCTGTGGCGCAAGCTGCCCGGCGCCCGTTCGGCTGGCCGGGTGCAGTCGGTGGCGCTCCGTCTCGTGGTCGAGCGCGAGATGGAGATCGAGCGCTTCAAGCCGCGCGAATACTGGTCGATCATCGCCACGCTGGTGACGGAGGCCGGCGGCGTGTTCGAGGCCCGGCTCGTCGGCGCCGACGGCAAGCGCATCCAGCGCCTCGATGTCGGCAATGCCGAGGAGGCGGCGGCCTTCAAGCGCGACCTCGAACTCGCGACCTTCCAAGTGGCGAGCATCGAGGCCAAGCCCGCCAAACGTCACCCGCAGCCGCCCTTCACCACCTCCACGCTGCAGCAGGAGGCCTCGCGCAAGCTCGGGATGGCCCCGGCGCAGACCATGCGGGTCGCGCAGCGGCTCTATGAAGGCGTGGATGTCGGCGGCGAGACCGTCGGCATCATCACCTACATGCGGACCGACGGCGTCGACATGGCGCCGGAGGCGATCCAGGACGCGCGCCGGGTGATCGGCCGCGAGTTCGGCGACGCTTACGTCCCCGGTGCGCCGCGCAAATACACCGTCAAGGCCAAGAACGCGCAGGAGGCCCACGAGGCCGTGCGCCCGACCGATATGGGCCGGTTGCCGAAGCACGTTGCCCGCCACCTCGAACCGGAGCAGGCCAAGCTCTACGACCTGATCTGGACCCGCACCATCGCGAGCCAGATGGAATCGGCCGAGCTGGAGCGCACCACCGTCGAGGTCAGTGCGAATGTCGGCCCGCGCCGGATCGACCTGCGCGCCACCGGTCAGGTCGTGAAGTTCGACGGCTTCCTCGCCCTCTATCAGGAGGGCAAGGACGACGAGGAGGACGAGGACGCCAAGCGCCTGCCGGCGATGAAGGCGGGCGACGCGCTCAAGCGCGAGCGCATCGCCTCGACCCAGCACTTCACCGAGCCGCCGCCGCGCTACTCCGAGGCCAGCCTCGTCAAGCGGATGGAGGAGCTCGGCATCGGTCGGCCCTCGACCTATGCCGCGGTCCTGCAGACCCTGCGCGACCGCGAATATGTCCGCATCGAGAAGAAGCGCCTCCAGCCGGAGGACAAGGGGCGGCTCGTCACCGGCTTCCTCGAAAGCTTCTTCAAGCGCTACGTCGAGTACGACTTCACCGCGAGCCTGGAAGAGCAGCTCGATCGGGTCTCGAATGCCGAGATCGACTGGCGCTCCGTGCTGCGCGACTTCTGGCGCGATTTTTCCGCCGCGATCGGCGGCACCAAGGAATTGCGCGTCGCGGAGGTCCTCGAGGCGCTCAACGGCCTGCTCGGGCCCCACATCTTCCCCGAGAAGGCGGATGGCGGCGATCCGCGCGCCTGCCCGACCTGCGGGGCGGGCCAGCTCTCGCTCAAGCTCGGCAAGTTCGGCGCCTTCATCGGCTGCTCGAATTACCCGGAATGCAAGTACACTCGCCAGCTCTCGGCCTCCGGCGTCGAGGGCGAGGGTGACGGCTCCTCGGCCGAGGGCGGCCAGCCCGGCGTGCGCGTGCTCGGCGACGATCCGGCCACCGGCCTGCCCGTGACCCTGCGCGATGGCCGCTTCGGTCCGTTCGTGCAGCTCGGCGAGGCGAGTGCCGAGAAGGGCGCGGAGAAGCCCAAGCGCTCCTCGTTGCCCAAGGGCATGACGCCGGGCAGCGTGACGCTGGAGATCGCGCTGCGCCTGCTCTCGCTGCCGCGCGAGGTGGCCAAGCATCCGGAGACCGGCGACCCGATCCTGGCCAATCTCGGCCGCTTCGGCCCCTACGTGCAGCACGGGAAGACCTACGCCAATCTCGGCAAGGAGGACGACGTGCTGGAGATCGGCGCCAACCGCGCCATCGATCTCATCGTCGCGAAGGAGCAGGGCGGCGGGCGCGGCCGCCCCTCCTCCGATCCCGGCCGCACGCTCGGCCAGCATCCGGACGGCGCCGCACTCGTGGTCAAGGCCGGCAAGTACGGCCCCTATGTCAGCGACGGTTCGGTCAACGCGACGCTGCCGAAGACCATGGCCGCCGAGAGCCTGACGCTGGAGCAGGCCATCGACCTCGTCAACGCCAAGCGCGCTTCGGGTGGCGGCAAGAAGCCGGTCCGCAAGACGGCGGCCCGCGCCCGCGCTCCGGCGAAGAAGGCGGAGGCCGGCGAGGCGGCAAAGCCGGCCGTGCGCAAGACGGCGGCCAAGGCGACCACGAAGGCGACGGGGACGAAGGCTTCCGCCAAGCCGGCGGCTGCCAAGAAGGCCGCCGCGAAGACGAAGGCGGGCTGACGTTCACGGGAAGCGGCCGCTTTCTCCGGATGTCGGGTCGTCTCGACATCCGGCCGACGGCCCGCGCGGCATCCGGGTCGAGACGGCGCACGGATGGCTCCGCCGCGCGTCCTCTTCTCGCAGGATCGTTCAGCCGGCCGTCATCGCGAGCGACCGCGCGACCCGTCCGAGACAAGCGGCGCGCTGGATCGCTTCGGCTTCGCTTGGCGATGATGGAAGGTTCGGCGGCCTGATCAGTCCGCGCCGACCCGCTCGAACGTGAGGTAGCTCGGCAGCCGGCCGGCCGCGAGGGCCTTGGCCTCGTAGCGGGTACCCGGCCAGCCCTCGAACGGCCTGCGCCAGTCGTCGGCGGTCTCCGCCGTCCAGCGGAGTTGCGGGCAGCGGGCGGCGCGGACCAGGGTCCAGCCCACATAGTCGTCGATATCGCTGGCGAAGCGGAAATGGCCGCCGGGGCGCAGCACGCGGGCGATCTCGGCGAGCGAGGCATCCGACACGAAGCGGCGCTTGCGCTGGCGGCGCTTCGGCCAGGGGTCGGGATAAAGCAGATAGACGCGGGCGAGGCTCGCATTCGGCAGGGCGGCGAGCAGGGCGGTCGCGTCCTCGTCCCAGACGCGGACATTGCGCAAGCCGCGATCGTCCACGGCGCGCAGCAGCTTGACCACGCCGTTGACGAAGGGTTCGCAGCCGATGATGCCGGCTTGGCGGTGGGCTTCGGCCTGCGCGGCGAGATGCTCGCCGCCACCGAAGCCGATTTCCAGCCAGACCTCGTCGACCGGCACCGGGAACAGGCTCGGCGGATCGAGGAATTCGCCGCGCTCGGGCAGCGCGACACGAAGAGAAGGCAGCGCCCCTTCGAGGCGCTGCTCCTGGCCCGGGCGCAGGCGCTTGCCCTTGCGGCGCCCGTAGAAGGCCCGCTCGGTCTCCGCCGTCCCGCCCGTCTCGGGAGGGATGTCGTCATCCCTCCCCATCATGGTTCGGGCTTAGAAGGCCGACTTCAGCTTGTCGGCGAGGTCGGTCTTTTCCCAGGAGAAGCCGCCGTCGGCGTCGGGCTCACGGCCGAAATGGCCGTAGGCCGAGGTGCGGGCGTAGATCGGCTTGTTGAGCTGAAGCGCCGTGCGGATGCCGCGGGGCGAGAGGTCGAGGGCGTCCATCAGCACGCCTTCGAGCTTGGCCTCGTCCACGGTGCCCGTGCCGTGAAGATCGACGTAAATCGACAGGGGCTTGGCCACGCCGATGGCATAGGAGAGCTGGATCGTGGCCCGGCGGGCGAGGCCGGCGGCGACGACGTTCTTGGCCAGATAGCGGGCGGCGTAAGCGGCCGAGCGGTCGACCTTGGTCGGGTCCTTGCCGGAGAAGGCGCCGCCGCCGTGGGGCGCCGCGCCGCCGTAGGTGTCGACGATGATCTTGCGGCCGGTGAGGCCGGCATCGCCGTCGGGGCCGCCGATCACGAACTTGCCGGTCGGGTTGACGTGCCAGACGGTGCTCTCGTTGACCCAGCCCTGCGGCAGGGCTTTGAGGATGTAGGGCTCGACGATGGCACGCACGTCGGCCGAGTCGAGCGACTCGTCGAGATGCTGCGTCGAGAGCACGATCTGCGTCACCTCGACCGGGCGGCCGTTGACGTAGCGCACGGTGACCTGGCTCTTGGCGTCGGGGCCGAGCTTGGCCGCGTCACCCTGCCTGGCCTTGCGCGCGTCGGCGAGGTCCTTGAGGATCTTGTGGGCGTAGAAGATCGGGGCCGGCATCAGGGCCGGGGTTTCGTCGGCGGCGTAGCCGAACATGATGCCCTGGTCGCCCGCGCCCTCATCCTTGTTGCCGGCGGCGTCCACGCCCTGGGCGATGTCGGCCGACTGCGCGTGCAGGTGGATGGCCACCTCGTTGTTCTTCCAGTGGAAGCCCGACTGCTCGTAGCCGATGTCGCGCACGGCCTCGCGGGTCAGCTCCTCGAGGTCCTTGAAGGTCACGGAATCGGGGCCGCGCACCTCACCCGCGATTACGACGCGGTTGGTCGTGGTCAGCGTCTCGACGCCGAGACGCGCCTCCGGCATCGCCGAGAGATAGGCGTCGACCACGGTGTCCGAGATCCGGTCGCTCACCTTGTCGGGGTGGCCTTCGGAGACGGATTCGCTGGTGAAGAGGTAGTCGGAACGCGGCATCGTGTGCACCCCCGATTGTCGGGCGCGCCTCGTGTGTCACGGCGCTTACCCTGGTCTCCAGAGGCGCGGCTTGTCGCATCGCCGTTTCGGACGGTCAAGCCGGAATGGCGAAATCGTCCGTTTTAACGAACGCGGATGCGTGCACCCGCGCCCTGTGGTTCCGCGCCCGATAGGGATCGTGGAGGCACCGATACGGGGCTGTAACCGTCAGCCCTTGAGTTCCTGGCTCAGGATCTCGACGGCGGCAGAAAGTTCGCGGCGCTGTTGCTCGGTGAACGTTTCCGTGAACTGGCGAGCAAAGGCTCGGGCGAGATCAGACCACGGTTCGACAGCGTAAGCGCGCTGGCCATTGTCTGAAAAGCCGCGTTCCGTTTCCGGGTCCGGATGGGGAATGCCATCGAGAAAGTCGGAGACCGGAGTACTGGTGAGGCGACTGAGGATCGCGAGATGAACCGCGCTGATCCGGTTAACGCCTTTTTCGTACTTTTGGAGTTGCGCGGCAGACATCCCGAAGCTGTCGGCGACCGCTCGTTGCGTCAGTTTCGAGCGTTTGCGCTGCTCGGCGATGCGACGTCCGAGAAGGACGTCGCGCTCATCGGTCTTCTGACCTGCCATTTTCGTTCTACCCAAGTTCTTTCGGGCGATGCTTCGAACGAAAACTTTCTGCTTGCAAGGGCGCGTCGGGAGCCAATGGCAACGACACACAGATTATGTCATTTGTTACAGCCGCGGCGTGACGTCGCACTCACATTGCAGGAAGTATCGGATGTTCGACTGCAATCTGAGGCAGCGAAACGATTGGCGTCCCCGGCAGGGCTCGAACCTGCGACCCCAGGTTTCATACCACTTCGACTTTCGCCGCCACGCTGTTCGCGCGTTCGTGGTCTGGACTATCCCTTCACCGTGGGCTTCGGACGAAGCCTTTAGGTGCCACCCGTCTAGTCTCTACACCTTCCCGTGAGCCGTGACCGGACCGCGGGCTTGGCTCGGGATCGGCAGAGCGCCGCGGCGCCGGAAGCTTTCCCCGAATTTGAGTGGATCCGCCGTGCGGTTTCCCATCACGGCGCCCAATTGTGGAGTTTAGGAAACCTGTGCTCTGTCCAGCTGAGCTACGGAGACGTCGATTCAGGCTTAGCATCATCGCGGGGGGGCGCCAACCGCTCCGGCCTGGGCCGTCCGCGATTGTTGGGCAAGCGCCGAGGCGCGCGATTGGCGCGCTGTTGCCCGGGAGGCGCACGGGCCGGCAATCCGCGATTGTGCGCCGGCGACGCTCTCGCGTGCCGCGATCCCGGCACTTTTCGCGCGGCATCTTCGCTTGAATCGAACGGCCGAGCGCGAACGGTGACGATGTTGCCCGGTGATGGTCACGAGATCGGCTGGTATGGGAGCAGGACGAGCCGAGGCGGTGCCCCGGCTCTCGTCTGGCTGCTCGCGGCCGCCTGCGGCGCGCCCGGCGCCGCTTCGGGCGCTCCGCGGGTGGCGGAGGCCTGCGGGCCTTCGGCCTCGATCGAGGATCGCCTTGCCGACATCGGGCCCAGGGGCGAGCTGCGCCTCGCGTCGGGCCGCCGGGCCGTGCTCTCCGGGCTGCGCTGGCCCGACGAGCCGGCGCTCGACGCGGCCGCGCGAAGCTGGCTTCACGCCTTTCGCGGCGCGCCCCTGGTTCTGACCGAACGCGGTGCCGAGGACCGCTGGGGCCGCCGTCGCGCCGACGCGATCGCTGGCGAAGCGGAGCTGGTCGATCTCGCCGGAGGATTGGTCGCGGCCGGGCTTGCCTATGCCGATGCCGGCGAGGCCGATTCGCTCTGTCGCCCGGCGCTCCGCGCCGTCGAGGAGGCGCCGCGCGCGGCCGGGCTCGGCCTGTGGGCCGGCGGCCCGCTCGCGGCGACGGATGCGGCGGCGCTGAACGCGCGCGCCGGGCGCTTCACGGTGGTGGAGGGGCGCATCCTGCATGTCGGCGAGCGGTCGGCCCGAACCTATCTCGACTTCGCGCGCCGGGGCGGGCAAGGCTTGACCGTAACCGTGCAGAAACGCTCTTGGCGGATTCTGAGCGAACATGGTTTGTCGGCGGCCACGCTGAGGGGCCGCCGCGTGAGAATCCGCGGCATGGTCGAGACCGGTCGGGGACCGTTCATCGATCTCGCCGGCGTCGACGGCATCGAGGTCATCGAGGGGGAGCGGGCGCTGCGGCGCTAGAACGGCATGACGGGGGATTTGCGGCATCAATCGGGGCGGCGGCGCGTGTACGGGGGCGTCCGTCGCAGATTTGCGCGGCGTAGATTTGCGCGGCTCGGCACGCTGGTCGCGCTCGCGGGCCTGCTCGCGGCCTGCGCCGCCGACCAGACCGGAAGCGTATTGACGCCTGCGGTCATCACGGTGCCCGAGCAGGCACCGAAGACCACGGGACGCACACGCTCCGACGAGGCGGACCACGCCAAGCTCGTGGCCTCGTTCGGCGGCGAGTACCGCGCGCCCGCCGCCCACCGGCTCATCACCGAGATCACCGACCGGCTGGTGCGCGCCAGCGACCGGCCGGAGGAGAGCTACGCGGTCACGCTGCTCGACTCGCCCGTCGTCAACGCCTTCGCCCTGCCGAGCGGCCGGCTCTACGTCACCCGCGGCCTGCTGGCGCTCGCCGGCGACAGCTCGGAGGTCGCGGCGGTACTGGCGCACGAGATCGCCCACGTGACGTTGCGCCATGCCACCGCCCGCAGCGAGATGGCCCTGCGCTCGCAACTCGTCAGCCGCGTGGTCGCCGACGTGCTGAACGACCCCGTCACGGGGGCGCAGCTCGAGAGCCAGTCCAAGTTCACCCTCGCCCGCTTCTCCCGCGAGCAGGAGCTGGAGGCGGACACGAACGGCGTGCGCGTACTGGCCCAGGCCGGCTACGACCCGTTCGGTGCCGGCCGCTTCCTCGATGCGCTTCAGCGCACCATGGCGCTCAAGGCCGGCAACGGCAGCGCGGCCGAGCCCGACATGCTCGCGACCCACCCGGCGACCGCCGAGCGCATCGCGCTGGTCACCCGCGCGGCCCGGCGCATCGGCGCCCCCGGCCTGGGCGCCGACGACCGCGCCCGCTATCTCGCGGCGATCGACGGGCTCGCCTATGGCGACAATCTCGGCGAGGGGCTGGTGCGCGGTCGCCGCTTCCTGCATCCGGGCTTGGGCATCGCCTTCGACGTGCCGGACGCCTTCGCCATCGAGAACACCCGCAACGCTGTGCTCGGCACCACACCCGAGGGCAGCCGCCGCCTACTGTTCGATCAGGTCGAGGCGAGCGGCGACCGCAGCCTGGAAGACGTGCTGCGCGCGACCTGGAACGATGCCATCGAAGCGGGCTCGGTCGAGAACCGCATCGTCGGTGGACGCTCGGCCGCGACCGCCCTGTCGCGGGGCAAGGACTGGACCTTCCGCCTCGCGGCGATCCGCATGGGCGAGACCACCTACCGCATGATCATGGCGGCCAAGGGCGCGACCGACCCGGAGCCGGCCTTCCGCCGCTGGCTGGAAAGCCTGCGCCCGATCGAGCCGGAGGAGACCGCCTCGCTCAAGCCGGCGCATCTGCGGATCGTCACCGCCGCTCCGGGCGACACCGTGGAGGGGTTGGCCCGCCGCATGAGCGTGCCCGACCGCGCCGTCGATCGCTTCCTCGTGCTCAACAGCCTACAGCGCGGTGCGGTGGTGAAGCCCGGTTTGAGCTACAAGCTCGTCGTCGAGTGAGGTGCGAGGCCGCCGGGCTTGCGCGTCCGGGGGCCGGCGCTTAGGCCGATGCCTCGACGCAACGGGTCCGACGTGACGCCCTCCGAGCTTCCCACTGATACCGCCGTCGCGGTCGTGTTCTTCCGCCCCTCGCCCGAACAGGTCGCGCGGATCGTCGAGCGCTTTGCCGGGCGCCTGCCCGTCTTCGTCTGCGACAATGGCGGCATCCCACCCGAGGCGCAGGCGCAGTTGCGGGATGCGGAAGGGCTCACCCGGCTCGGCGAGGGGCGCAATGGCGGCATCGCCGCCGCCCTCAACGCCCTGGCCGAGGCGGCGACGGCCGCCGGGTTCCGCCGCCTGTTCCTGCTCGATCAGGATGCCGATGCCACCGTCGAGACGGCGCGGGCGCTGGGCCACGCCCTCGACCAAGCCGCAGGCGAAGACCCGCCCCCGGCCCTCGTCGGCCCGGCGCCCGCACCGAAGCCCGGCCACAAGGCACCGGTCTACCCGCTGCGGCCCGGCGTGCGGCCCCGCGAAAGCCTGCGGCCGGTCGAATTCCTCGCGACCTCCGGCTCGCTCGTGGATCTGGCGGCCTTCGCGAGGGTCGGCCCGTTCCGCGAGGACTTCTTCATCGACGCCGTCGATCTCGAATGGTGCTTTCGCGCCTGGGCGTGCGGCCGGAGCTGCTGGATGGACCCCGGCACGGCCATCCCCCATAGCGTCGGGCGCGGCACGATCCGGATGCGATTCCTGCCGGTGACGATGCCCGACCAGCCGTTGTTCCGCATGGCGGTCTACGTGCGCAACTCCGCCTATAGCTGGCGCCTGCCGCACGTGCCGGCCCGGTGGAAGCTGAAGCAGGCCGCCTACCTGCCGCTTCAAATCGCGCTCTACTGGAGCCGTCACCGGTTCTCGCCCCGCGTTCTCGCCCGCCTTCTCGCGGCCCTGGCCCAGGGGCTGGGCGGGCACCTCGGCCGGCCGGCGGACGCGCCGCCGTGACCGCGACCCCCGTACCCACGCCCTCTGCGGCGGTCCTCGACGTCGTCATCGTCAACTGGAATGCCGGCGACCTGCTTCGGGCCTGCCTCGCGAGCCTCGCCGCGAGCCAGCGGGCGGAACAACTGCGCGTCGTCGTCGTCGACAACGCCTCTTCCGACGGCTCGGCGGAGGGGCTGGATCAGCCGGGCCTCGCGCTCACGGTGCTGCGCAACGCCGACAATCGCGGCTTCGCCCGTGCCTGCAACCAGGGCGCGGCTTTGGGTTCGGCCGCGGCCATCCTGTTTCTCAACCCCGATACGGGGGTGAGCCGGGACGGCCTCGCCGCCGCCCGCGCATGGCTCGACGCTGATCCCGGCACCGGCATCGTCGGCGCCCGGCTGGTCGATGAGGCGGGGCACACGCACCGCACCTGTGCCCGCCATCCGACGGGCGCACGCCTGATCGCCCACACCCTGTTCCTCGACCGGCTGCTGCCCGGCCGCATCGCGCCGCACTTCCTGCTCGACTGGGACCATGCCGAGACGCGGGCCGTCGATGCGGTGATGGGCGCCTTCCTGATGATCCGGCGCCCGCTCTTTGACCGGCTCGGCGGGTTCGACGAGCGCTTCTTCGTCTACTGGGAGGATGCCGACCTCTGCGCCCGTGCCGCCGCCGCCGGCTTTGCCGTGTGTCACGTCGCAGGGGCCGAGATCCGCCACCGCGGCCAGGGCACCACCGAGGCGGTGAAGGACCGTCGCCTGTTCTACTTCCTGCGGGCGCAGACGCTCTACGCGCACAAGCATCACGGCCGGGCGGTGTCGCTGGCCGTGCTGGCGGCCGCGCTGGCCGTGAACCTGCCCGTCCGCCTCGGCCGGGCGCTGATGCGCGGCTCGGGCGGAGATGCGGGTGCGGTGATCCGCGCAGGGCTGATGCTGATACGGGCCATGCCGCGCCTGTTGACCGGCCGCGGTCGATGAGGCTTGCCTCGGTTGGGCATCTTGTTGTCCGCCGCGGCCTCCGTCATGGTGCCGCCCTCCGGACGGTCCCGCTTGCACCCGCGGCGGGCGGCTGAACGGGGAGTATCGTGTACGACAGCGCGGACAAGGGCTCTCGACCGGCGGACCTGTCGCCCGCCTTGTACCGCGCGGCCTTCGACCGCGCGCCGGTGGGGCTCGCCGTCTTCTCGCCCGATGGGCGCACGATCCGTACCGCCAATCCCTGCCTGTACCGCTGGCTCGGCTACCCCTCGGGCTTCCTCGATGGCCGCCCGATCGACCAAGTGATCGGCCGCGACGCGTTCGACGGGGAGACGCCCGGGCTGAAGGCCGGCATCCGCCGTTGGCTGCGGGTGGATGGCAGCAGCCTCGATCTGCGCCTGACCCTGTCCGGAGAGGACGGCGGCGAGACGGTCGCGGTCTTGACCCTCGTCGATGCCGACGATCTCGTCCGGGCCGAGCAGAACCGCGACGCCCTGACGGCGGCGGGTTTGGGCGAGTGGCGCTGGGATCTGGTCACCGGGCAGATGGTGTTCTCGCGCCGCGCCGCGCAGATTCTCGGCTACGCGCCGGGGCGCTCCGTCACCTGGGAGGGGATGCGGGGCCAGGTCGATCCCGAGGACGCCGAGCGGATCCAGGCCGCGGTCACTGCCGCCATCGCCGAGCGGCGCCCCTACGCCTTCCAGACCCGTTTCCGCCGCGCCACCGACGACGCCGAAATCTGGATCGGCGCCCGCGGCGAGGCGCTCCTCGCCCCCGACGGTGCGCCCATCGGCATCGTCGGCGTGGTGCAGGACGTGACCACGCGGGTCGAGGCCCGGGAGGCCTTGACCGAGCGCGAGGAGCGCCTGCGGGTCGCCACCACGGTCGCCAATCTCGGCATCTTCGAGTGGCACGTCCTTGATGACCGGGCGACCTGGGAGAACGAGCGGATGTTCGCGATCTTCGGCCGCCGGCCGGAGGAGGGCAGCATCGGCAAGTCGGCCTTCCTCAAGGAAATCCTCCACCCCGAGGATCGCCCCGTCTTCCGGCAGGCGATCCTGCGGGCGCTGCGCGAGGACACGATCCTGCACGCCACCGGCCGCATCCGCCGCCACGACGACGGCCTCTGGCGCACCATCGACATGGCCGGCCGGTTCGAGCGGTCCCGGCCGGGCGGGCTGCCGCGGCGCCTGATCGGCGTCGTCGCCGACGTGACCGACCGCCACCACTCGGAAGAGCGCCGCAGCCTCCTGATCCGCGAGTTGCACCACCGGGTGAAGAACACGCTCGCCACGGTCCAGGCCATCGTCGGCTCGACCGCGCGCACCGCCACCAGCATCGACAGCTTTCACGAGGCCTTCGTCGGCCGCATCAAGTCGCTCGCCCACACCCACAGTGTGCTCACCGAGGCGACGTGGCAGACGGCGAGCCTGCGCGACCTGCTTGCCTCCGAACTGATGCCCTATGCCGAGAGCGAGACCGAGACCTCGCCGGACCTGCGCATCGTCCTCGACGGCCCGGCGGTCGATCTGCCCTCCGAGATCGCTGTGCCGATCGGCATGGCGATCCATGAATTGACCACCAACGCTGCCAAGTATGGTGCGCTCTCGACCGGGCGCGGCCGGATCGCGATCACATGGAGGGTCGAAGCCGGCGTGCTGCACCTCGATTGGCGCGAGAGCGGCGGCCCCCTCGTCACTCCGCCGACCCGCCAGGGTTTCGGTTCACGCCTGCTGCAACGGGTGCTGACCGCGCAGGTTCAGGCGCAGATCACCACCGATTACGCACCCGAGGGATTCCACCTCACGCTCGCCGCGCCCCTGCCCGCACGAAACCCGGCGCTCAACCCCCTGGCGTGAAGGGGCAGGCGTTCATCGGGCGCCAGCGCGGAGTTGCGCGAGTCTCGAAGTCGGCCGGGCCGCCCAGCCCTCAGGCCGCGCCCCGAGCCTCTTCGCCCCCGGCATTGACGAAGCTCTTCAGCTCGTCGAGCGAGGCGAAGGTGAACCGGCCGCGCGGCGTGTCCGCCTCGATCGAGCCGTCGGAGAACATCACGTAGGTGTTGGCGCCCGACGCGTAGGAGCCGACCGCGTGCCGCTCCTCCGGGGCACGCGCCTCCGGCTCGGGCTCCTGAGCCCCCGTGTCGTGAGCCGCGACTTCCTGCGGCGCAGGCGTCACCGCCTCCGGCTCGGGCGGCGTTTCGGCGACCGGTGCGGGCGCCGGATCGTCGAGGAAGGAGCGCAGGCCGATCGGTTCGGCCGCGGGCGTCGGCGCCGCGATCCGCGCCTCGTCCCGCTCCTCGGCGGCCGGGTTCGGGAGCGTCACCGGCTCGGGTTCGTGCGCGGGCATGCGGAACAGGTCGTCATCGCTCGCACGCGGCGGCTCAGCCTCCGGCAGCAAGTCTGGCAGCAGCGGCTCGGCGGCGCTCGGCTGTGTTTTAGCCGAGGACGCAGGATCCTCGAACACCGGCTCGGAGCCGCGCGCGCCCGGCCGCAGCGCGCCGATCGATAGCCCCGCCAGACCGGCCGCACCCGCGCCTGCCAGACCCATGCCGGCGAGCGAGGGCCTTTCCGGCGGCGAAACCTCGGGAGCGGTAAAGGCCGGCGCCTCCGGTGCCGATGCGTCCCAGGGCACGACCCCGGCGGGCGTTGCGGCCGGGATGCCCAACTGGGGGGATGCCTCGCGCAAGCTCTCGACGGCGTCGTGGAGCGTGCGCAGGCGGTAGACGATGGCCGTCAGGCCGAGCAGAATGACGCCGGCCGAGGCCGCGGTCGAGCCGCCGATCACCATCGCCAGTCCGCTCTCCAGCCGGACATAGGGAAAGCCCTGGACCACGGCGGCAACGCCACCGAGGATCATGACGGAACTGAGCGCGAGCAGCGCGACGACCATGGTACTCTCGACTGACTGTCGCGGGCGGCGTGAGGGTTGCAGGATAACCCCCCGCCCGCTCATTGCAAAATCGCACGGCCACGCCATTCGCGGAAACCGGCCTTTCCGTCGCTCCATGCACAGCCGAGTGCCCGCCTTGCGGTGTCCTCACGCACGGCATCAAGCGATTGCGGCGGCGGACGCCCCCCGCAAAACGGTGGATGCCCCGCCCCGATCGGTAACAAGCGCACGGATACGGCTCCGCTGGCGTTGCCGAGCCCGGTCCCCCGACTTACCTACCCGCGCGTCACCTCGCCGGCCGCGCGCTTCAAACTCCTTGCGCGCTTCGCCTCCGCTCCCCGCGAGACCCGGACAACCTAGGAGACACGCATGACGTTCACCCTGCCCGAGCTGCCCTACGCCTACGATGCGCTGGGGCCCTACATGTCGAAGGAAACCCTCGAGTTTCACCACGACAAACACCACAAGGCCTATGTCGACACCGGCAACAAGCTGCTCGAAGGCACCGACCTCGCCGGCAAGAGCGTCGAGGAGATCGTCAAGGCGAGCTACAACACCAATCAGGCGCTCTTCAACAACGCCGGCCAGCACTACAACCACCTCCACTTCTGGAACTGGATGAAGCCCAACGGCGGCGGTCAGCCCCCGGCGGCGCTCGCTCAGAAGATCGACGAGGATCTCGGCGGCTACGAGAAGTTCAAGGCCGACTTCATCCAGGCCGGCATCGGCCAGTTCGGCTCCGGCTGGGCCTGGCTCGCGGTCAAGGAGGGCAAGCTCGCCATCCTGAAGACCCCGAACGGCGAGAACCCGCTGGTCCACGGCGCGACCCCGATTCTGGGCGTCGACGTGTGGGAGCACTCCTACTACATCGACTACCGCAACCGCCGCCCCGACTACCTCAAGGCGTTCATCGAGAACCTCGTGAACTGGGAGTACGTCGAGAAGCTGTACGGCGAGGCGAAGTAATCCATGGCCCGTTCCGGGCGGCGTGTGCGCCGCCCGGAACGGGCTCAGTGCATCGGATCGAGTCGGCGCACCCAGCGGCGGAAGAAATCCTCCGCCGCGGCACGGGCCTCCGGTGAGATCCGCACCATGGTGGTCGCGAAGGTCTCGCGGCCCCACGCGAATTCGTTGTCGATGAAGGCGGCCAGTTCCGGCGGGAGCGGTGCCCGCCCCAATTCCCGTGTTGCCGCCTTGCGCGCCAGCAGGTCGTCGCAGATCGTCCGCACCGCCACGGGCGGCTGACAGTCTTGCATGAGCTGCGCGAAGTTCATCGGGGCGACCGCCGCCTCCGGGTGATGGCGCAGCCATCGCAGGGCCGCCGCGGGGCGCACTACGTAAAAAATCTTCTTCTGCGGTACGTCCTCACCGGCTGAGAAGGCGAGAATCTTCTGCCGCTCGCCGAGGCGAAGGTAATGCCGCCCGATCGCCGAACGGTTTGCGACCGCATCGGCGAGCCGGAGGAATTCGGCGCGAAAGGCGGCGTCGCCCCGATAGACGATCGGCGACGTCAGCCATTCGAGAATGACGGCGTTGCCCTTGAGGAGCAGCGTCAGCGCCTTGCCGAGATCCCACCCGTTCACGTCGAGATCACCCTCGATCGGTGTCTCGATCACGTCGCGGGCCAGCCACGGCGTCAGATACGCATCGAGCGGGCGCACGAAGACGAATCGGCAATCGTAGTCGCTGTCGAGGGAAGGATAGCCCCAGGCGCGGCTCCCGCTCTCGATGGCGAGCGGGAGCGCGACTCCGTACTCGGCCCGGATCGCGTCGAGCCGGGCATCGACCTGCGCGACCGTCCGGGGCCGCATGCTCTCGGGAATGGCGCGGAGGGGCGGGATGGCAACGTCTGGAGGATGCATCGGGAAAGGCATGGAAAGTCGATGTCGTCCAAGCGACCGTAGCGGGTGACTTCCGGCCGCTTGCGGTGGGCAAATTCTCGCTCCCCGGTCGCGCCGCCGTTTTCTCGGCTCGGCTGGGCGAGATTCGCCGAAACGCGTCGAACCGCTATATACATGCGAGATGTGGTGCAGCCTAGCGTTGTGGGGGGGCGGCGTGCATGAGGATTGGATGAGACGGCGCTACGGTCTTCTTCTCGCAGCGATCCTGAGCTTTGCCGGAATGAGCGCCGCTCATTCAGGTTCGGCACGAATTTCTATCGACACACCTCTACCGGCGATCCTCAAAGAGCGGGTCGCGTCGATGCTCCGGATCGAACGGGCTGGGGACGCCGAAGCGGCGCTGGCCAACACCAGGGTCCTCGGCGACGCCTGGCAGGTAGGCGATACGATTGTCCTGCGGATCGAGATCGATTGCCGGGAAGAGCTCTGCATGACGGTCATCGCTCGATTGACCGACGAGGCCGTCGTCCCCGAATTGGTGCTCAATGCCGGCCCGAACATCGTCATGTACGCCTCTGGCGGCTCCCTGTGGAAGTCGGATCATCCGGTCTGGACCTTCGTCTTCGAAGGCGAGGACAGTTCTCGCCTGATCGCGAGGCGGCGAGAGGGGCGTTGGGTCTTGGAGGCGAACGGCCCGTGGCGAGCGCCGGCAGCGAACGTGACCCAGGAGCCCCGGCAGTCGTCCCCACCCGTGCCTTTGAACGAGTTCCGGCAGCAACTCGGTCTGGAGCCGTGAACCTGCCGGCTGGTGCCTTTTCGGCGTCGCCGTGACCTTGCGGTCCTAGCCGCACCCTGTCCCGGAGGCCTACTGCCACGACAGGGCGATCCCACCCGCGCCTTCATCCTGAGGTGCTGACGCGGCACCTCAGGATGAGGATGTGGATCGGATGAGGCGCCGCCTGCCCCCTCGTCACGCACGGGATCAACCGCGAAAACATGATCCGCTCGATCCTCTCCGTCGGCGGCTGGACGCTGGTCTCCCGGGTCACCGGCTTTGCCCGCGACGTGGTCACGGCCGCCGTGATGGGCGCCGGGCCGATGGCGGATGCCTTCGTCGTCGCCTTCCGCCTGCCGAACCACTTCCGCGCGATCTTCGGCGAGGGGGCATTCAACACCGCCTTCGTGCCGGCCTACACCCATCTGGAACAGGCGGGCGCCGAGGGCGCCGCCGCGCGCTTTGCCGATCGCGTCTTCACCCTGATGCTGATCGTGCAGGTGGCCTTGCTCGCCCTTGCGCTGCCGGCGATGCCCTGGATCGTGCGGGCGCTGGCACCCGGCTTCTCCGAGGACGGGGAACGGTTCGCGCTGGCGGTCAGCCTGACGCGGATCACCTTCCCCTACCTGCTGTTCATGACGCTGGTGACGCTGTTCTCCGGCATCCTCAACGCGCATCGGCGCTTCGCCGCCGCCGCCGGCGCGCCGGTGCTGCTCAACCTTTCGATGCTCGTGGCACTCGCGCTGGCCTTCCTGTTCCCGAACGCGGCCAATGCCGCGGCCTGGGGCGTCTCGGTCTCGGGCGTTCTGCAATTCGCGCTGGTCTGGTGGGATGCGCGCGCCCGCGCCTACGCGCCGCGGCTGACGAAGCCGACCCTGCGCGACCCCGACATGATCCGGTTCTTCAAGATCCTGGGGCCCGCCGTGATCGGATCGGCCGGCTTCCAGATCGCGACCTTTGCCGACACCATCATCGCGAGTTTCCTGCCGACCGGTGCGGTTTCGGCGCTGTACTACGCCGACCGGCTCTACCAACTGCCCTTCGGCGTCATCGCCATCGCCGCCGGCACGGTGCTCCTGCCCGAGATGAGCCGGCGCATCGCCGCGGGTGACGTGGCCGGGGCGCATGCGGCGCAGAACCGGGCCGCGGGTTTCTCACTGGCGCTCTCGGCTCCGTTCACGGTCGCCTTCCTGACACTGCCGGGGCTGATCATGGCGGCCCTGTTCCAGCGCGGTGCCTTCACCGCCGAGGATGCCGCCCGCGCCGCCTCCGTGCTCGCGGCCTACGGATTGGCCCTGCCCGCCGTGGTGATGGTGCGCTCGGCCGTGGCGAGCTTCAACGCCCGGCAGGACACGACGACGCCGCTCTATGCTTCGCTGACGGCGATCGCCGTCAACGTCGCGCTGAAGCTCGTGCTGACCGGTCCCTACGGCGTTGCTGGCCTCGCCCTCGCCACCGCCATCGCTCAGTGGATCAACCTCGCTCTGCTCTACGGGCTGGCGCTGCGCCGTGGCTGGACCGCGCCGGGGCGGGTGCTCGGCGTCACCGTCGCCGCGGTCGTCGTGGCGAGCGCGGTGCTGGCGGTGCTCGCCGTCTACGGCTTGCCCTTCGCCGAGCGGATCGTGCCCGCCCTGCCGCATCTGCGCGAGATCGCGGTGCTGGCGCTCCTCGGCTTGGCCGGGGCGCTCGCCTATGCCGGCACCCTGCTCGCAGTGATGGGCGCGTTCGGCGTGCGATTGCGCCGCAGGTAGGCTTTCCGGATCGGGCGCGCGCCTCATCTCACCCGACATGGCCCTCCCCGATCTCCGCCCCGGCGAAAGCTACGCCGTCTTCGACGCCTACGGCACGCTGTTCGACGTGCATTCGGCGGTCGCGCGCCATGCCGGCGCGCTCGGGCCCCAAGCGGACAGCCTCTCCGAACTCTGGCGCACCAAGCAGCTCGAATATTCCTGGGTGCACGGCCTGATGGGCCGCTATGTCGCCTTCTGGGACCTGACCGAGCGCGCCCTCGATTTCGCGCTGGCCCGGCACCCCGAGATCGACCGGGCATTCCGAGAAAAACTCCTCGACGCCTATCGCGACCTCGACGCCTACGACGAGGTGCCCGGCGTGCTGGATCGCTTCCATGAGCACGGCGCGAAGACGGCCCTGTTCTCCAACGGCAACGCCGCGATGCTGGAGCGGGCGGTGGCCTCGTCCGGCCTGGGCGACCGGCTCGACGCGGTGCTTTCGGTCGATCCCATCCGGACCTTCAAGACCGCGCCCGCCGCCTACCGGATGGTTCTCGACCGGCTCGCCACCGAGCGGAGCAACGTCTTGTTCTTCTCCTCGAACCGCTGGGACATCGCGGGGGCCACCGCCTTCGGCTTCGATGCGGTGTGGGTGAACCGGAAAGGCCAGCCCGACGAGTACCCCGACCAGCCGCCTCGCGCGGTCGTGAAGAGCCTCGACGCGGTGATCTGAACCGCCGGCAACGGCGCGTTCGCCAATCCTTAAGCTTGACCGGATTAATTGGGGGCCACGTGCCTGATTAGTCCGGTTGCTCAAAGGATCGGTTCTCGTGCCCGCCCTGTCCCTCTCCGTCCTCGCCCGCAAGGGCATCTGCGCGGCGCTTCTCGGCGCTGCGGTTCTCTCCGCCGCTCCGGCCTCCGCCCGCGACGGCCGCAACGGGGCCCTGATCGGTGGCGCCGCGGCCGGCGTCATCGGCGGCCTCGCCGTCGGCGCGCTTCTCAACAACGGGGCCCCGCCCCCGCCGCCCGCGCGCCGGGTCTATGTCGAGGAAGAGCCGGTCTACGTCGCGCCGCCGCCGCGCCGGGGCCCGATCTGCCACTACGAGCGCCGCAAGGTGTGGCTCGACGAGGTCGAGTTCACCTACCGCCGGGTCGAGGTCTGCGAATAGGTCTCGCGACTTCGCGGTGCGTGAGGATGACGGGCGTCCGCTTCAGGCGGGCGCCTTTTTCGTCAGGATCCAGTCCTCGACCACGATGGCATCGAGGCCGGTGGTGTAGAACATCAGGATCGCGTCCTCCGCCGTGTGGAGGATCGGCTTGCCCATCACGTTGAAGCTGGTGTTGAGCAGGATCGGCACGCCGGTCAGGTCCGCGAAGGCCTCGATCAAAGCCGCGTAGGCCGGGTTGCGCGCGCGCGTCACGCTCTGGAGCCGGCCGGTGCCGTCCGCATGGACCACCGCCGGCACCTGATCCCGCACCGCCGCGCGCCACACGAGCGTGCGCTCCATATAGGGGCTGTCGGCGTAGTCCTCGAACCAGTCGGGCCCGGCCTCGGCCAGGACCGAGGGCGCGAACGGGCGAAACGCCTCGCGGTACTTCACCTTGGCGTTCAGCGATTCCTTGGCATGGGCCGGGCGCGGGTCGGCGAGGATCGAGCGGTTGCCGAGTGCCCGCGGGCCGAACTCCGCCCGGCCCTGGACCCAGCCGACGAGCCCGCCCTCGGCGAGGATTTTCGCCGCCTCCCGCGTCACGCCCTCGTGGCCGAGGCGGCGGGCGCGCGGCTCCCACTCGGCCATGCGCTCCAGCGGTTCGGTCGAGACGGTCGAGCCGAGATAGGGCGTGAGCGGGCGCGTCTCGCGCTTCGGCCCCTTCCAGTCGGGATCGTCCTGGGCGAGTGCCAGCCAAGCGGCGCCGACGGCGTTGCCGTCATCGGCGGGAGCCGAGGGCACGTGCAGGCGACGAAAGCCCGCGCGCCCCAGCACGCGTCCGTTATAGGAGGAATTGAGCCCGCACCCGCCGGCGATGACGAGGTTTTCGCCGGGTGCCAGCCGCCACGCCTCGGCCACCAGCACGTCCATGAGTTCGGAAAAAATGTCCTGGCCGCAGCGGGCGAGGTCGGCCCAGCCCTGCTCGCCGACATCCCCCGGGCGCCGCGACAGGATCTCGGCGGCGACCGCCTGCACGGTGGTCTCGTCGGCGAATTTCAGGCGCCCCTCTTCGATCGAGAACAGGCGGCGCAGCAGCGCCATCAGGTCGGGGTCGGTCCGGCCGTAGGGCGCCAGCCCCATGATCTTCCATTCCTCGCCCTTGATCTGGTCGAAGCCGGCGAGATCCGTGACGAGCCCGTAGAGAAAGCCGACCGAGCCGCGCCCGCGCTGGCGCCGCACCTCCTCGATCCGCCCGTCCTTCAAGCGGTAGATCGCCGCGGCGCCGGTCTCGCCCATGCCGTCGACGATGAGCGCGGTCGCCTCTTCGAACGGGCTGCTCCACAGGGCGTAGGCCGCGTGCGCCCGATGGTGGGCGTAGCGCCGCAGCCCGGCGATGGTCGCCCGCGGCTTGCCGCGGAGCCCGCGGGTTTCGTTGTCGAGCGCCAGCACCGTGCCGTTGCCGGCCCGCGCCTGCATGGCGTGGAGGTCGGCGATGAAGACGCGCTCGGCCCGCTCCGGCACGAAGGAGCGGTTGAGGGTGGAGGGGTGCTCGGCCAGGGCCGGCAGCTCGAAGGCGCCGGACGCCGCCTGCCCTTTGAGAAACTCCGAGAACTGCTCGCCCCAGGAGGTGGCGATGACCAGATCCGTCCCCTCGGGCACGTGATGCTTCAGCAGGCCCGCCATGCGGGTGCCGGGATCGGGCTCGCAGTTCGGGGCGCGCTTGTATTGCAGGTAGCGCTCGGCGGCCTCGGCGAACAGCACGGTCCCGTCCGGCCCGACGAGGGCGAGCGCCGGGTCGTGGAAGGTCGTAGCGAGGCCGAGATAGGTGCGCATGCTGCCGGGCTACACGCCGGGCGCGGACGCGACAACTCCGTTGCCGTGGCATGGGTGCCGTGCGAGACGGACCGCCGATGACGGATGCTTTCCCCGCCTCGCCTCCCCTCGCCCTCGTGATCTTCGACTGCGACGGCGTGCTGATCGACAGCGAGCCGATCAGCCTTGCGACCCTGACGCGCGGGCTCAACGGGATCGGGCTCGCCATCAGCCTCGACAGCGTGCGGGAGCGGTTCGCCGGCACCTCCATGACCTCGATCATGGAACGCGTCGCCCGCGAGGACGGGGTCACGGCCCCGGACGGCTTCGTCGAGCGGGTGAAGGCGGAGACGCTCGCGGCCTTCGAGGCGGATCTGGCCGCCATGGCCGGGATCGCCGACGCGCTCGGCCTCCTGCATCTGCCGTTCTGCGTCGCCTCCAGCAGCGATCCGGTGCGGCTGCGCCGCTCGCTCTCGCTCACCGGGCTGCTGCCGCTGTTCGAGGGGCGCGTCTTCTCCTCGGCACAGGTGGCGCGCGGAAAGCCGTTTCCGGATCTGTTCCTGTTCGCGGCGGAGCGGATGGGCTTCGCGCCGGAACACTGCCTCGTGATCGAGGACAGCGTGCCGGGGGTGCAGGCCGCGCGGGCTGCCGGAATGCGGGTCGTCGGCTTCACCGGAGGCGGGCATTGGAGCCACGACCGGGCCGGGCGGGATCTTCTCGATGCCGGGGCGGCGGCGGTCTTCTCCGCGCATGCGGATCTCGGGCGCATCGTGGCCGGGGCATAAGGCCGGTTTCGGCCCGGGCTTTGCTAGATCTGGCGTAGGCCCTTCCCCGACAGACGAGACGCGCCGCGGATCGGCCGAATCGCGGCGCGAACTTTCTCTGTCAAGCTGAACTTCGAAAGAACATTCCGTTGACGGTTAGGGTTGGACACCTCATCTTTAGACCGTGCGAACGACTTCGCGCCGCGGTGATTTGTAGTGGCAAGCTTGCGCCGCGTTATCAAACGCTAATGCATCACGACGCACTTGCGCCGTGGTCCTCGCGAGAGAGGAGGACTGGCCGTGAATGGTATCTTTATTTGGAAGAAGTCGAGGTTGCCCGGCGGATGGAGTGTCCGGGCGTGGGGATGTTGTCGGCAGACAGTCACATCCGTGGGCTAAAGCAGCGCCCGCGAACGCCTTGCCGATAACCGGCCGACGACGGCCGCAGGAGTTCACCCCGTCATGACCCGTGCCCAGACCGCTTACCTCGACGATGACACGCTCGATCTCTCCGTCGCGGATGCGACCCCCGCCCGCGTGATCGAGATCGGCGACATCACCGCCGGCATTGCCGTGCCCGAGCGCGGCGGTGTCCGCTTCTTCTCGTCAGAGCGCCGCTTCGACGGGCTCGACGGCACGCTGTTCCGCACCGTGGAGCAAGCTGCCCGTGCAGCGCGCGAGAAAGGCCGCCAGCCACGCCTGCGCGCGGTGGTGTGACCCTCCGCGACGCTCCGCATGAAGACAGCCGGCGGCGCCGCTTCGGGCCGCCGGCTTGTTTTTGCGGCGTTCGTTTCAGACGCGTCCTCGATCGCGAGACGGTCACGCCCGTTTGGGATGATTCCGGATCGGCTGCCCGCGCGAAAGGCCGGCGATGCAGCCCTCGGATGCGAAGACCTACTTGCACTCCTCGCGTGCGCGCTTGAGCGCATCGGCAAAGCCGCCCAAAGCGTAGTCGTCCTGAGTCGGCTTGCCGCGTTGTGAGGTCGTGCGGACCGTCGCGGTCTGGGTCCGGCTCATCTCCGTGACGATGCGCGGCTCGTCGGCCTGGTTCTGGATCCAGGCATTCTCGTCCTTCGCCACGAGGCCGTAGCGGGTGCTGCCGACCGTGAGGTAGGGGTCGCTCGGGGCGGCGGCCGCGCCGGGCTTTCCTTGCGCTGCGGCCGGCTTCGGCTTGAAGCCGAGCATCACCGCGATCTCCCCCTGGGCGCCGCCCTTGGGGAAGGTCACGAACAGGTAGCCGGTGTCGCGCGCGAGCGTCTTGGGGCTGCGGGCCGTCGGCTGGGCGATGACGTAGCAGAGCTTGTCGCGGCCCTGGGCGCCGTTGGTGAAGACGTTCCAGTCGCCGAACACCGCCAGCGGGACGGCCTGCTGCATCCCCGGCGGCAGCGCCGAACTCTTCGGTTGGCGGCGGCTCGACCGGGCGAGGATGATCTCGGCTCCCTGTATGCCCTCCTGCGCCTGGGCGTGACCGGACGGTCCGGGCAGAGACGCGGCGGCCGCGACGGCCAGCACGAGGGCCGCCAGGGGGTGGCCGGGACGAGAGGCGGGATGAGAGATCGAAAGGCGGTGCCGCTGCATCTTTACTCGGGTGTACGGACGGCCGGGCCGGCCATCTTCGCGCGCCGTCAGGATGACGGCCTGCAGCGGAACAGGAAACCCCTGACCGCTCCGATTAACCGTAAAACGGCCATGGGCCGTACCCGTTGACGCAGCCTGCCTCCGTCGGACGCGCTGTCAGGCCACCCGCATCTCCGCTGCGAGCGCCGCAGAGGCGAGGGCCGCCGCGGGCAGGTCGATCGACGGATCGATCGCGGGAAGACGGATCTCGACCGCCGATGGGGCGGAGCCGGGCGCCGGCTCGACCGGCTTGGGCTGCGCCGGCTTCACCGGATCGTTGTAGGGCGTGTTGTAGGCCTTGCGGATCGAGGCCCAGAAGGCGCCCCGTTCCGCCTCGGTGAGCCGTGCGAGGCGAGCGTCGATGACCGCCATCGCCTCCGCGGCCAGGGCCGGCGTCTCCTCGACAGTGATCCAACTCTCAACGTTCATCGACGGCACTCCGCAGGTTCGAACGGTCGGATAGCCAAGCTCAGCTAGCTGAAACCTGAACGCGGCATTTTCCGTGCCTGTTCCCGCAGGGTTACCCCTACTTCTCCACAGGGCCGAGCCTTTCCAGCCAGATTTCCGCCTGCCGGCGCACGTTGTCCGGCGCGGTGCCGCCGTAGCTGATGCGGCTCGCCACCGAGTTCTCGACGCCGAGAACCGCGAAGACGGCCCCCGTGATTCCCGGCTCGATCGCCTGCATGGCCTCGAGGGAGAGTTCCTCCAACCCGATCCCGCGCTCGGAGGCCGCCGCGACGACGCGGCCGGTGACGTGGTGGGCCTGCCGGAACGGCATGTTCAGCTCGCGCACCAGCCAGTCGGCGAGATCGGTCGCCGTGGCGTAGCCCGAACCCGCCGCGCGCTTGAGCGTCTCGGCCACGGGTTCGAGGTCGCGCACCATGCCGGCCATGGCCGCAAGGCACAGCGAGAGCGATTGCAGGGCGTCGAAGGTGCCTTCCTTGTCCTCCTGCATGTCCTTCGAATAGGCGAGCGGCAGGCCTTTCATCACGATGAGCAGGCCCGTGAGCGCGCCGATGATGCGGCCCGCCTTGGCCCGCACGAGTTCGGCGGCGTCGGGATTGCGCTTCTGCGGCATGATCGACGAGCCGGTGGTGAAGCCGTCGGAGAGCCGCACGAAGCCGAACTGCGCCGAGGTCCACACCACCAGCTCCTCGGCGAAGCGCGAGAGGTGGACCGCGCAGATCGAGGCCGCCGAGAGCGATTCGAGCGCGAAGTCGCGGTCGGCCACGGAATCGAGCGAGTTCGCGGTCGGCCGGTCGAAGCCGAGGGCGGCGGCCGTGGCGTGCCGGTCGATCGGAAAGGAGGTGCCGGCGAGTGCGGCGGCGCCGAGCGGGCATTCGTTGAGCCGCGCCCGCGCGTCGCGGAACCGGCCGCGGTCGCGCGCCAGCATCTCGACATAGGCCAGGCAATGGTGGCCGAAGGTGACGGGCTGGGCCGATTGAAGGTGGGTAAAGCCCGGCATCACCGTCCCGGCATGCTTCACCGCCGTCTCGGCCAGCGCCCGCTGCAGGTCGGCGACCTGCGCGTCGAGGGCGTCGAGGGTGTCGCGCACCCATAGCCGCATGTCGGTGGCGACCTGATCGTTGCGCGAGCGGGCGGTGTGCAGGCGCCCGGCGGCGGGGCCGACGATCTCGGTCAGGCGGCTCTCCACCGCCATGTGGATGTCCTCCAACTCGCGCCGGAAGACGAATTGGCCGCGCGCGATCTCCGCCTCGACGGACTTGAGCCCGGCTTCGATGGCTGCCACATCCTCGGCCGGCAGGATGCCTTGGCTCCCCAGCATCGCGACATGCGCCAGCGAGCCGCGGATGTCCTGGGATGCGAGACGCCTGTCGAACCCGATGGAGGCGTTGATCTCCTCCATGATCTCGGCCGGGCCGCTGGCGAAGCGTCCACCCCACATCCGGTTGCTCATGGCTGATCCCACCTTCCGCACGCGAAACGAGGTTCGGCCGTGACGGCGACCCCGAAAATCCTTGCCGCGGGCGGCGCGCTCGCCGCCGTCCTCGTCGGCGGCCTTGCCCTATACGGGACGGGCTCGAACCTCGGCAACCTCGCGGCCTCCGGCCCCTGCGCCGAAGCCGCCCCGGTCGCGGCCCGGCTCGCGCCGCTGGCCCGCGGCGACGTGGCTGCTTTCGACGCGTCCGCTCCGCCGAAGCCGGCACCCGCCGTCGCCTTCAAGGGCCCGGACGGCGCGCCGACCGATCTCGCGTCCTTGCGCGGTAAACTGCTCCTGGTGAACCTGTGGGCGACGTGGTGTGCCCCCTGCAAGGCGGAGATGCCGGCCCTCGACCGCCTTCAGGGGGAACTCGGCGGCGACACGTTCCAAGTGGTGGCGATCAATGTCGAGACGCGCAACCTCGACAAGCCGCCCGCATGGTTCAAGGCCAACGGCATCGCGCATCTGACCTATTACGGCGATCCCGAGGGCAAGGTGCTGCCGGCGATCCAGTCGGCGGTCGGCTCCACGGGGCTGCCGACGACGATGCTGATCGACGCCAAGGGCTGCACGCTCGGTGTGATGAAGGGCCCGGCCGAATGGTCGAGCGAGGACGGCAAGCGGCTGATCCGGGCGGCGCTGGCAAAATCCTCCTGATTTTCCAAGGTGCATGACTTTTCGAGCCAGCCGGGTTGCGGTGCCGGCCCGGGGCGGGCAACGGGTCTCGGCATGAAGCCGCCGCCCCCCTCCGTCCGTGCGCTCCCGCGCCGTCTGCAGCGCTCATACTCGGCGACGCGCCGCTTTCTCACGAACGAGGCGGCCGGCGGCATCGTGCTCATGGCCGCCGCGGGCGCCGCGCTCGCGGTCGCCAATTCGCCCCTGGCACAGGCCTATCACCACCTGCTTCACATCCATCTCGGGCCCTTGAGCCTGATGCACTGGATCAACGACGGCCTGATGGTCGTGTTCTTCCTGCTGGTCGGCCTCGAGATCAAGCGGGAGGGATTGGACGGGCGCCTGCGCACGTGGCCCGACCGGGTGCTGCCGGGGCTGGCCGCGGCGGCGGGCATGGCCGTGCCGGCCCTGGTCTATCTCGCCTTCAACGCCGGGCAGCCCACGGCTCGGGGCTGGGCGATCCCCGCCGCCACCGACATCGCCTTCGCGCTGGGCGTCCTCGCGCTCCTGGGCTCGCGCGTGCCCGTTTCGCTCAAGATCTTTCTGTCGGCGGTGGCCATCGTCGACGATCTCGGCGCCGTGGTCATCATCGCGCTGTTCTACACGGGGCAGCTCGATACCACGATGCTGGCGGCCTCGGCCGGGATGCTGGCCGTGCTGTTTTCCCTCAACCGCCTCGGTGTGCGCGCGCTCCTGCCCTATCTCCTCGCGGGCCTCGTCCTCTGGGTATTCGTCCTGCGCTCCGGCGTTCACGCCACGGTGGCCGGCGTGCTGCTCGCCCTGTTCGTGCCGATCCGTCCGAGTCCGGGCCGGCCGGAGGACGTGACGTCGCCCCTGCACCGTCTGGAACACGCCCTGACGCCCTGGGTCTCGTTCCTGATCGTGCCGATCTTCGGCTTCGCCAATGCCGGGGTGACGCTCCTCGGCTTGCCGGCGCGGGCGCTGATTGAGCCCGTGACCCTCGGCGTTGCGCTCGGCCTGTTCATCGGCAAGCAGGTCGGCATCTTCGCGAGCGTGCGGCTCGCCGCCGCCCTTGGCCTCGTTTCCCGACCGGCCGGTGCGACCTGGGTCCAAGTCTACGGCGTCGCCCTCCTCTGCGGAATCGGCTTCACCATGAGCCTGTTCATCGGGGCGCTCGCCTTCACGGATGGCCTGCACGAGACCGAGACCAAGCTCGGCGTTCTCGGCGGTTCGCTGCTCTCGGCGCTGTTCGGTGCCGTGCTGCTCGCCCGGGCGAAGGCGCGGGAGGCGAGCCCGCGCCGGGACCTCGAAGCCGGGTCCGACCGCTTGCCTTGACCTCCGGCCTCGGCCTACTCAGGCCGGAAGCGTCGCGGTGGCAGGTGGTCCGTCCTCCGGCCCGTCATCCCGCGCGAGGGCGAACATGCTGCGAACCGTTTCCCGTTTCCTCGGACTGCCGTTCTTCAGCCGGGCGCTCGGGCTCGTGGTGATGGCGGCGGGCTTCGTGCAGCTCTGCTACGACGGCGCCCGCTCCATCGCCAATAATGGCCTGCGGGTGACGAGCCTCGCCGAACTGATCCAGTCCCTGCCGCAGGAGCGGATCACCGCCCTGGGGGCCACGATCCGGAAGGCGGCGCCCTGGGCGGAGACGGTGCTGCTGACGCCGCTCGGCCTCGTCCCGGCGGCCCTGTTCGGGCTCGGTCTCGGGGCGGTGCTGGTCTGGCTCGGCCAGCCGCCGCGGGAGCCGATCGGGTTCCTGACGCGGCCGTAAGGCGTCCTCAGATCCCCCAATACGGCGCCGCGTTGTAGTAGCGGTGGACGTGCTCCTCCCAGGCGCGCTCGTCCTCCGGGTCGCCGCCCTCGGGCGAGCGGGCGGGCGCGTCACGCAGCTGTTCCTCGGTGATGTCGACGACGTAGGCGTCGAGACCGGTGTCGTATCGCAGCACCGCCCAGGGCAGCGTGAAATACGCCTCGCCCATGCCGAGAAAGCCGCCGAAGCTCATCACCGCATAGGCGACGCGGCCCGAGCGCTTGTCGAGCATCAGCCGCTCGATGCGGCCGACCTTGCTCCCGTCGGTCCGGCGCACCTCGGTGCCGATGACGCGATCGCTCGCGATCAGGCTGCGGGGCGCGGGCGCCGCATCGGCCGCAGTTTCGGAACGAACCGGATCCATGGCGATCATCCTGCAACGTTGTTACAGCTTGCCATAAAAAACGCCCATGCGGCCGGGCACGTTCCGGCCAGTCCTGCCCCTGCTCTTGCCGCCCCTTGCCCCATCCCGCCCCGCCATCCCGGACGAGCCACCGCGCATGCCGCTGACCCGCCTGACACTCCCTGCCCTCGCGCTTGCCCTTCCGGCGCTGCTGAGCCCGGCCGCGGCGCAGGACCGCGGCAGCGTCAACCCGAAGCCGCTGCCGCCGCTCGCCAACCCGAACGATCCTTCGACGCCGGCCAAGGCCCTGTTCGGCCGCGTCACCGGCCCGGCCAGCGGGCCGGCGCGGCCGTTCGGCTCCTACGCCAAGGGCTGCTTCTCCGGCGGCGAGGCGCTGCCCCTCGACGGTGCGACCTGGCAGGTGATGCGGCCCTCCCGCAACCGGATGTGGGGCACGCCCCATCTCGTGGATTTCATTGAGCGGCTCGCCGCCCGCGCGCCGCAGGCCGGCTGGCCCGGCCTTCTCGTCGGCGACATGTCGCAGCCCCGCGGCGGGCCGATGCTCACCGGCCACGCCTCGCACCAGCTCGGCCTCGACGTGGATGTCTGGCTCACGCCGATGCCGGACCACCGCATGACCCGAGCCGAGCGCGAGGAGACCTCGGCCACCGACATGGTGCGCTCGGACCGGCTCGACATCGACCCCGACGTCTGGACGCGCCAGCATACCGCGCTGATCCGCATGACGGCCAAGCAGCCGGAGGTGGCGCGGATCTTCGTGAACGCGGCGATCAAGAAGGCGCTGTGCCGCGAGGCGGGCGGGGATCGCGGCTGGCTCACCAAGGTGCGCCCGATGTACGGGCACAACTATCACTACCATATCCGCCTCGCCTGCCCGGCCGGCGACGGCGCCTGCGACGACCAGGCGCCCCCGCCCTCCGGCGACGGCTGCGGCTCCGAACTCGATTACTGGTTCAGCGCGGCGGTGCTGAATCCGCCCAAGCCCAAGACCCCGCCGAAGCCCCGCCCGCCGATGACGCTCGCCGGCCTGCCCGACGCCTGCCGGGCGGTGCTGCACGCGCGGTAGAAGGCCCCTACTTCTCGTGGTGTCCGGCCGAGAGCCGGTCGGTCAGCGCCATCAGCAGACCGGACACCACGAACACCATGTGGATGCCGACCAGCCAGTACAGGTCGCGGTCGCTGTAGTTCTTCAGGTCGAGGAACGACTTCAGAAGCTGGATCGCCGAGATCGCGACGATGGAGGAGATCAGCTTCAGTTTGAGCCCGCTGAAGTCGATCGTGCCCATCCAGGTGGGCCAGTCCTTGTGGTCGGTGTGATCGAACTTCGAGACGAAATTCTCATACCCTGAGAAGATCACGATGATCAGCAGCGAGCCGGTGAAGGTCAGATCGACGAGCGCGAGAACGGAGAGGATGGTCTGCGACTCGGTCGATTCGAACGCGTGCGTGACGACGTGGCCGAGTTCCAGCAGCAGCCGGACCAGGAGGACGACGAGCGCGATCGTCAGCGCGGCGTAGAACGGCGCCAGCAGCCACCGGCAGGCGAAGAGAAAGCGTTCGAAGCCACGTTCCAGCATTGTCTCTCGATCCCGGCCATCCGAGGGGCCGGGATTTGGCATGGGCGCAACGGCCCCGCAAGACGGTCAAGCTTGGGCCAGCCTTGCCGGGGCCGGGCGCAGACTCACTCCGCCGCGACGCCGACGCCGACGGGGCAGGACACGCCGGTGCCGCCGAGCCCGCAATAACCGCCGGGATTCTTGGCAAGGTATTGCTGGTGGTACTCTTCCGCGAAGGAGAAGGTCTCGAGCGGCACGATCTCCGTCGTGATCGGCCCGTAGCCCCGCGCGTCGAGCGCCTGCGCGTAGGAATCGCGCACCGCCCGCGCCGTCGCGGCCTGGGCCTCGCTGCCCGTGTAGATGCCGGAGCGGTACTGGGTGCCGACATCGTTGCCCTGGCGATACCCTTGCGTCGGGTTGTGGCTCTCGAAGAAGGTCTTGAGCACGGCCTCCAGCGGCAGAACGGCGGGGTCATAGGCGACCAGGACGACCTCGTTGTGGCCCGTGAGGCCGGAGCAGACCTCCTCGTAGGTCGGGTTGGGCGTGGTGCCCCCGGCGTAGCCCACGGCGGTGACATGGACGCCCCGGGGCAATTCCCAGAATTTGCGCTCGGCGCCCCAGAAGCAGCCGAGCCCGAGCACGATCGTCTCGACGCCCTCCGGATAGGGTCCCTTCAGGGCATTGCCGTTGACGAAATGGCGCTCGGCGGTCGGCAGGGGATGCGGCCGGCCGGGCAGCACTTCGGACGGGGCCGGCATCTCGGGCCGTTTGCGGAACAGAAGCATCGCAGTTTCCTCTGGTGGTTGCAGGGCGTGGCGCGTTGTCGGCGCGCCGGTGTGCATCCCGCTCGATTTCGCTTGATATGGTCATCGCCGTCTGCTTTGGCGACAGGGTCAGGTGAGGCCGCGCCCTCGGCGGCTCCGGCCGTGCTCTTCGCGCCTGGGGAACGATCGGGAACAGATGGAGCCCGGCGACGACTGGCAACTGACGGAGCGGGTTCGGGCCAGCGTCCGTTCCGGCAAGGGCGATCCCTTCGCGGCGGCCGTGCGGGCCACGCGCATGGCGATGATCATCACGGATCCGCGCCGGCTCGACAATCCGATCATCTACGCCAACGACGCGTTCCTACGGCTCACCGGGTACACGCGGCTGGAGGTGACGGGCCGCAATTGCCGCTTCCTGCAGGGGCCCGGCACCGATTTCGACGCGGTGGCGCGGATCCGTGCCGCGATCGATGCCGAGCGGGACGTGCATGAAGAGCTTCTCAACTACCGCAAGGACGGCTCGACCTTCCACAACGCGCTGTATATCAGCCCCGTCCACGACGAGGACGGCACGCTGCTGTTCTACTTCGCCTCGCAGTTCGACGTGAGCGAGCGCCACGCGCTCGCCGCCGAGCGCGACCGGACGCAGGTAGCCCTCGATGCGAACGACCTCTTGCTGCGCGAGATCGGGCATCGCGCCCGCAACGATCTCCAGATGATCTCGGCCATGCTGACGCTTCAGAGCGGCAACAGCGCCGATCCGGCGGTTCGCGCGGCGCTCGGCGAGGCGATCGGGCGCATCGATGCGCTCAGCACGCTCTATCGCCAGTCCGCCCCGACGGAAGAGAGTGCGGGCCACGATCTCGCCGATCTCGTCCGCGAGATCGCCGAGACCCTGGTCGAGGCCTCGGGCCGGAGCGACATTGCGCTTGCGCTCGATCTGGCGCCGCTCCGCGTCCGGCCCGAGGCGGCGGGACCGCTCGCACTCATCGTCAACGAGGTTGTCTCCAACGCCGTCCGCCACGCGTTCCCGTTCCGGGCCGGCCGGCTGACCGTTCGCATCGCCCATGATGGGGCGGACGTCACGGTGGCGGTGGAGGATGACGGGATCGGTCTGAGCGCGGCGGGCGGCGGGAGCTTTGAGGCGACGCTGATCGACGTTCTGAGCCGGCAGGTCGGCGGTACGATCCGCGTCCGGCCGCGCGATCCGGCGGGCACCGCCGTCGAACTCCGCTTTCCGGCCGAGCGCATCGGGGCCTGAGCCCCAGGCTCCGCCGGGACGTCAGTGCCGGTCGTCCGGGGCCGGCGGCAGGGGCAGGACATCGATGCCTTCCTCGACCAGCGCCCGCGCCTCCTTCGGGCTTGCCTCGCCGTAGATCGGGCGCCCTTCCGCATCACCGTAATGGATCGCCCGCGCCTCGTCGGCGAAGCGGTCGCCGACATGCTCGGCGGTCGACACGACGTGCTCGCGCACGGCCCGCAGCAGGGCGCGCAACTGTCGCTCCGGCTCGGCGGCGAGCATCGGCATCGGCACTTCGGCTGGCGCCGCCGGAACCGGAAGCTGCGGCGTGGGCGCCTCGGCCCGGCCACGGTCGGTGCGCGCCACGGCCGGGGCCATCGGTGCCTTGGCGACTCTGGCCGAGTCGCAGAACGGACAGGTGACGAGGCCGCGGGCCGATTGCTCGTCATAGGCCGTGTTGGAGGGAAACCAGCTCTCGAACCGGTGTCCCGAATCGCAGGCGAGAGTGAAAAGGATCATGACCCTTAGAGCATCGTCCTGGATATCGGATCCAGGACGATGCTCTATCCTCTTATTTTTGCATCATCCCGAAAGCCGGAAGCCACCTTTCGGGATGATGCTGAGATGGGATGGCTTCAAGCGCGGCGCACACCGAAGCTGCGCGCGTGGGACAGGGCGGGAATGCGGGCGCGCGCATCCGCGACCCGCGCGAGGTCGATCTCGGCGAGGATGATGCCCGGCGCCTCGCCCTCGGCCTCGGCGAGGATTCGGCCCCAGGGATCGACGATGAGCGAGTGGCCGAAGGTCTCGCGTCCGTCCTCGTGCCGACCCCCTTGCGCCGCCGAGATCATGAAGGAGCCGGTCTCGATGGCCCGCGCCCGCTGCAGGATGTGCCAGTGCGCCTCGCCGGTCTGGCGGGTGAAGCAGGCCGGCGCGGTCATCACCGTGGCGCCCGCCTCGGCGAGTGCCCGGTAGAGGGCGGGAAAGCGGATGTCGTAGCAGATCGTCAGGCCGACGCTGGCGAGCGGCGTCTGCGCGACGACGGCGCAGTCGCCGCCCGAATAGGTCGCCGATTCGCGCCAGCTCTCACCGTTGGGGAGATCGACATCGTAGAGATGGAGCTTGTCGTAAGCCGCTTGGATCTCGCCCGCGGCGTCGATCAGAAAGGCGCGGTTGGCGATCTTCTCGCCCTCGCGGATCGCCAGCGATCCGATCTGTAGAATGATCTGTTCCGCCCGCGCGACTTCGCGGAGGGCAGTGAGCGTGGCGTCGCTCTCCTGCGGCCCGACCTTTTCGAACAGGGCGGTGCGGTCGCGCTCGATCAGCGAGGTCGTCTCGGGCGTCTGCACATAGGCGGCACCCCGGCGAGCCGCCTCGCGCACCGCCTGCACGGCGGCCTCGCGGTTGACGGCCGGATCGCGCCCACCGCGCATCTGCACGCAGGCGGCGATGAAGGGCTTGTGTTCGGACAGGTCCGTCATGCCGCGAGCAGCGGATCGAGATCGCCGGCCCGCTCCAGCGCGTAGAGGTCGTCGCAGCCGCCGACATGCCGGTCGCCGACGAAGATCTGCGGCACCGACGTGCGCCCGCCGGCCCGCTGGACCATGGTCGCGCGGGCGCCCGACGTCTTCTCCACGTCGATCTCGTTGAAGGAGACGCCTTTTTCGCGCAGCAGGCTTTTGGCCGCCGAGCAATAGGGGCACCAGGCGGTGGTGTAGATCGTGACCGGCTGCATAGGTCCGTCGCGTGCCCGAGTGGGGAGATGCGACGCATATAGGCGAGCCGCGAGGATCTTCCTACTGCGGCCGGGACACAGAGCCGGACGATCGCTGCGCCGGCTCTCCGCTCAGGCGGCCTGAGTGCCTCTCACAAAACGCCCGCCGCGCTGTCATCGTCAGAGCGGGAACGGTCTGGGACCGGGAGTTCTGCGCGGCGCTCTCAGGCGGCCAGCAGCTTCTCGACCTCGTTGACGAGGTCGCGCAGGTGGAAGGGCTTCGAGAGCACCTTCGCATCCTTCGGCGCCTTCGAGTCCGGGTTCAGCGCCACCGCGGCAAAGCCCGTGATGAACATCACCTTGATGTCGGGATCGAGTTCGGTGGCGCGGCGCGCCAGCTCGATCCCGTCCATCTCCGGCATGACGATGTCGGTCAGGAGAAGCTCGAACGGCTCCTCGCGCAGGCGATTATAGGCAGACAGGCCGTTGTCGAAGGACAGCACGTCGTAGCCGGCGTTCTGGAGCGCCTTGGCCAGAAACCGACGCATGTCGTTGTCGTCTTCCGCGAGCAGGATCTTCATCGAACGGCGTCCCGGTGCCCATGCGCCTTGGAGTGTCTCAGGAAACGCCGGTCGCTACCATGCCGCTTCAGGGCATGACAGCGCCGCCGACGCTTTGCGAGAGATGCTCGGTGGGTGTTCTTTTCATAAAGCGTCGGCTTGGTAAACAGAGCGTTAAACGCGCCCGGTGTCGCGACGCACCGGACAATCGCAACGCGCCGTCCCGCTCTCTCCCGACTCTGTGCGGCGCATGGTGGACAGGGCGGACGAGGCGCCGCAAAGTGGCGCCATGTCCCTTCCGTGCCACGCTCAGGCCCCCGCGTCTCGATGAGCCCTTCACAGCCAGACGGAGCCGAGGCGTTCGATCCACCCTTCGCCGTGGACGAGCCGGCGCAGCACGCGATTCCCTTCGTGTTCAACACGCCGCATTCCGGCGCGCATTACCCGGACTCGTTCCTCGCGGCCTCCCGGCTCGACGCGCTGGCCCTGCGCCGCTCGGAGGATGCCCATGTCGACCGCCTGTTCGCTGCGGTCGTCGGCCTCGGCGCGCCCTTGATGCGGGCGAACTTCCCGCGCGCCTATCTCGACGTGAACCGCGAGCCCTACGAGCTCGACCCCCGGATGTTCGCCGGCCGTCTGCCGTCCTTCGCCAACACCCGCTCGATGCGGGTGGCCGGGGGGCTGGGCACGGTGCCGCGCATCGTCGCCGACGGACAGGAGATCTACCGGGAGCGGCTGCCGGTGGAGGAGGCGGTGCGGCGCATCGAGACGCTCTACAAGCCGTATCACCGAACCCTGCGCGGCTTGATCCATCGCACGGCACGGACCTTCGGCCGGTCCTTCCTGATCGATTGCCACTCGATGCCGTCATCGAGTCTCGGACGCGATGAGAGCGCCCAGGCCGATTTCGTGCTCGGCGACCGCTTCGGCACGGCCTGCCTGCCCTCACTGGTCGATGGGTTCGAGAGCCGGCTGAGGGCTCTCGGCTACAAGGTGGTGCGCAACAAGCCCTATGCCGGCGGCTTCATCACCGAGCATTACGGCGAACCCGGTCTCGGGCGGCATGCGCTGCAGATCGAGATCAACCGGGCGCTCTACATGAATGAGCAGTCGCTGGCGCTGACGGCCGGCTTCGTGACCCTTGCGGACCATCTCGCCGAGGTCATCGCCGGGGTCGCCGCCGAGACGGTCGAGCTGCCGTCCCACCGCATCGCAGCAGAGTAAAACCGGATCGGAGCGCTGCTTCCAGGTGTCCCGAAGACACGCGTCAGACAAAAAAAGGCCGCCCCGAAGGACGGCCCGAAGTCTAGGGAGGAAACGCCCAAGAAGGGCTGCGGGACCGCGACGCCATCGCGATCTCGCAATGCAAAAATTGCATCGCGCCGCACAAATCGCAAGGGCGCCGATCCCGTTTCCACATGTGCGCTGCGCATATCGATCCGACATGCGCGCATGGAACCGAATCAGTTTTCGCCGAGGAGCGCGCGGATCTCCGCTTTCAGGGCGTCGGCCAGGTCCGGCCGCTCCAGGCCGTAGGCGAGGTTGGCGGTGAGGAAGCCGATCTTGGAGCCGGTGTCGTAGGTGCGCCCATCGAAGCGCATCCCAAAAAACTTCTGCTGTTCGGCCAGCCGGATCATCGCGTCGGTGAGCTGGATCTCGCCGCCCGCGCCGGTCTCGCCCCGCTCCAGAATCGAAAATATCTCGGGCTGGAGGATGTAGCGGCCGGAGATGATGTAGTTCGAGGGTGCGGTGCCCTGCTTGGGCTTCTCGACCATGCCGGTGATCTCGAAGGTCTGGCCGAAGGTCTCACCGACGGCGACAATGCCGTATTGATGGGTCTCCTCGGGCTTCACCTCCTCGACGGCGATGACGTTGCCGCCATGCTGCTCGTAGGCCTTCAGCATCTGGCCCATGCAGCCGCGGCTCAGCATGTCGGGCAGCAGCACGGCGAAGGGCTCGTCGCCGACGATCTCGCGGGCGCACCACACGGCGTGGCCAAGGCCCAGCGGCGCCTGCTGCCGGGTGAAGCTGGTCTGGCCGGCCTTGGGCAGATCCTTCTTCAGCGCCTCGTAGGCCTCTTGCTTGCCGCGCTCCTGCAGCATGTGGTCCAATTCGAACGCGATATCGAAGTGATCCTCGATCACCGCCTTGCCGCGGCCGGTCACGAAGATGAAGTGCTCGATGCCGGCCTCGCGGGCTTCATCGACGACATGCTGGACGACCGGGCGGTCGACGACGGTGAGCATCTCCTTCGGAACGGCCTTGGTGGCCGGCAGGAAGCGCGTGCCGAGACCCGCGACGGGAAGGACGGCCTTACGAATTCGTTTCATGTGGCGGGACCCGTTTTTTGGCGTTTGTCGGGGCGAGCCCTGATCGACAATGGATCAAATAGCACGCAGACCGCCGCTAACAGCCCCGCTTGGGTTAGGATTGGCAGGATTTCGTCATAAAACGTAGCTGACGTTTCGGCCGACGGCCGGCGAAGACGGATCAGGGGTGGGCGATGGCGGTTCTGGTCACGGGCGGCGCGGGCTATATCGGCAGCCATATGGTGCTCGCGCTGGTCGATGCCGGGCATGAGGAGGTCGTGGTCCTCGACGACCTCTCGACCGGTTACGACTGGGCTCTGCCTCCGGAAGTGCGTCTCGTCGTCGGCGACGTGGCCGACCAAGCGCTCGTCACCGAGACCATCCTGCGCCACCAGATCGACGCGGTCGCGCATTTCGCGGCCAAGATCGTCGTGCCGGAATCGGTCGCCGACCCGTTGGGCTACTATCTCGCCAACACCGTGAAGACACGCGCGCTGATCGAGACGGCCGCGCGCACGAATGTGCGGCACTTCATCTTTTCCTCGACGGCGGCCGTCTACGGCGAGCCCGAGACCGTGCCGGTGCCCGAGACCCTGGCGACGAACCCGATCAACCCCTACGGCCGCTCGAAGCTGATGAGCGAGTGGATGCTCGCGGATGCCGCCGCCGCGCACGGCTTCACCTACGGGGTGCTGCGCTACTTCAACGTGGCCGGGGCCGATCCGCGCGGGCGTTCCGGGCAATCGATGCCGGCGGCCACCCACCTCATCAAGGTCGCGACGCAAGCCGCACTCGGCCAGCGCACGCATCTGGAGGTGTTCGGCACCGACTATCCCACCCGCGACGGCTCGTGCCTGCGCGACTACATCCAAGTCTCGGATCTGGCCGCGGCGCATCTCACCGTTCTCGACCATCTGCGCGGCGGCGGCGGCAGCCTGACCGTCAATTGCGGCTACGGCCGGGGCTACTCGGTTCTGGAGGTCGTGGAGGTGGTCAAGCGCATCTCAGGCCGCGACTTCGAGGTGCGCTTGTCGCCCCGCCGTGCCGGTGATCCGGCCCAGATCATCGCCGGTGCCGACCGCATTCGCAACGAACTCGGCTGGACCCCGAAGCACGACGACCTCGACGCCATCGTCGCCCAGGCGCTCGCCTGGGAGGACACCCTGGCGAAGCGGAACCGGCGGTGAGAGCACGCTGCGCCACCCTCATTCTCGCGCTCGCGCTGCTGGCGGGGCCGACCCGGGCGCAGGATGGGGACTTCTCCGGCTTCGTCGCCTCCCTGCGCCCCGACGCCACGGCCCGCGGCATCTCGCCGAAGACCTTCGACGCGGCGTTTGCCGGCGTGCAAGGGCCGGATCCGGATGTGGTCGCTCGCACCCGCCGCCAGAGCGAGTTCAGCCGGCCGGTCTGGGACTACCTCGTCGGGGCGCTCTCGGGCGCCCGCATCGCCAGGGGGCAGGCGCAGGGCAAGCGGCTTGCCGCCACCCTCGCCGCCATCGAGGCGAAGACCGGCGTGCCGCGCTCGGTCGTGCTGGCCTTCTGGGGGGTCGAGTCGGATTTCGGAGCCAGCGCCGGCTCCCTGCCGACGATCCGGGCGCTGGCAAGTCTGGCTTACGCCCGCCACCGCGGAACCCTGTTTCGCGACGAGCTGCTGGCCGCCCTCCAGATCCTCGAGAATGGCGACATCGAGCCGGCGCGGATGGTCGGCTCCTGGGCCGGCGCCATGGGACAGGTGCAGTTCCTGCCCTCGGTCTATTTGCGGGAGGCGGTCGATTTCGACGGCGACGGGCGGCGCGACATCTGGCGCTCCGAGGCCGATGCGCTGGCCTCCATCGCGCATTACCTGCAATCGCTCGGCTGGAAGCCCGGCCTGTCCTGGGGCTACGAGGTCAGCCTGCCGAAGGATTTCGACCTGACCCGCTACCGCGGCCCGCTCGCCGACTTCGCCGCCCGCGGGGTGCGCCGCACCGACGGAAAACCCCTGCCGACGGGCGGCGAGGCCAGCCTGTTCCTGCCGGGCGGCCTCGGGAGCCCGGTCTTCCTCATCACCGACAATTTCGAGGTGATCCGCGGCTACAACACCAGCGATTCCTACGCGCTGGCGGTCGGCCACCTCGCCGACCGGCTGGCCGGCGGCCCGGCGCTCGCCGTGCCCTGGCCCAACGGCGCCGCCCGCCTCGACGGGCCGGGCCTCAAGCGTCTCCAGGCGGGGCTCGCCGCCCAGGGGCTCTATGCCGGCGAACAGGATGGACGCGCCGGCCCGAAGCTGCGCGAGGCGGTGCGGCAGTACCAGATCCGCGAGGGCCTGCCCGCCGACGGCTATGCCCGGCCCGCGCTTCTGGAGCGCTTGGAGGGACGGCCATAGTGTCTCTCACAAAACTCCTGCAGCGCCGCCGGGCCCAGAGGGGGCCGATGGGTGATCGGTCGTTTGTGAGGCACTCTTAGACGCGCGCCCCTCAAGGCGCTATCCTGACCGGATGTGAGGTCGGACCCGCTCCGGCCCCTCCCCCTCCCCTTCGATCGAGGCTTCGCGCATGCAACGCCGCCCGACCGATCGCACCGCGTTCCCGCGTACCCCTGCGATCCTCGGCCTCCTCCTCCTCGCGGCCCTCTGGCTCACGGCGGCGTGGTCCACCCTGCCGCAGCCGGCCGCGGCGCAATGGGGCGACAGCTACGACGCACCCGCGGCCGATCCCTACGCCGCGCCGCCACCGCGCCGCCGGGCCCGCGGCGCCTATGCCGACGAGTACGGCTACGGCCGGGCCCCCGCCCGCCGGGCCGCGCCGCCGCAGGAGGCGCCGCGCCAGTTCTACTGGCCGTGGGAGGACCAGCCGCGCGCCCAGCCGACCCCGCCGCCCCAGCCCGCGCCCGGCTATGCCCGGCCGTCGCGCCCGCGTGCGCCCGCCGCGGCCCCTGCCACGGCCCCTGCCACGGCGGGCCGTTCGGACGAGGAGCGTGCCGCCCGCCGCCGCCGGCCGAGCCCGGCCCCCGCGGTGGCGCAGCCCAAGGCCAAGGTGCCGAAGGCGGCGCCGACGACGCAGATCGCCGTGTTCGGCGACTCGCTCGCGAGCTACCTCGCCAAGGGCGTCGATGACGCGTTCTCGGACAATGCCGAGGTCGCCGTGCTCGACCGCTCGAAGGCCGATAGCGGCCTCGTGCGCAAGGATCTGGTCGATTGGGCCAAGACCGCCGAGGATTTCCTCAAGACCACGCCCAAAGTCTCCTACGCCCTGATGATGGTCGGCCTGAACGACCGGCAGGCGATCCGCGAGGGCGACCAGACCGTCGAGGCCCTGTCCGACAAGTGGCGCGAGATCTACGCCGCGCGGGTCGACGAGGTCGCGAAGGTGTTTGCCGAGCACAAGGTGCCGCTGATCTGGGTCGGCCTGCCGCCGGTCCGCAGCGAGAGCCTGAGCCGCGACTTCGCCGCCATCAACGATCTCGTGCGCGAGCGGGTGCAGCGGGCCGGACAATCCTATGCCGAGGTCTGGCAGGGCTTCGTGGACGATCGCAACCGCTTCACCGCCGCGGGGCCCGATGTGGACGGCCAGGAGGCGCGGCTGCGCACCTCGGACGGAATCCACTTCACCGCCGCCGGCTCGCGCAAGGTCGCCCATTTCGCCGATGTGGAGCTCAAGCGCCTGATGGGGGAGAAGAGCGGCCCGCCCTCCGAGCAGCCCGCCGCCGCGATCGCCGCCACGCCCGGCGAGGGCGGTGCCGGATTGGGCGTCGACGACACGGCGGCGATCGATCGCAAGATCACGGCGATGCTGCCGAGCCTGCCCGAGCCGCCGGGTATCCCGAGCCTGCCGGTCAAGCCCGCGGCAGGGCCGGTGGTGCCGCTCGGCCGCACCGAGGTCTCGCCGGGCGGGACGCTCCTCACCGCACGTCCGCAGGAGGGGGATGCCACGGGCACCCGCGAGCGCAGCCTGCAGCGCGGCGCCGCCCCCCTGTCCCAGCCGGGCCGGGCGGACGATTTCCGCTGGCCACCGGGATAGGGCTCCTCAACCGCCCGAAGAGGTCGATCAGGTCTCCACGGCGGGTGGGCCGTGCGGAGCGGCGACGAGCCCGGCGCCGACGGCGATCCAGACCAGATGAGCGTCCGTGCGGGCGCCGAGTTTGGCCCGGATCAGCGACAGATTGTTCTGGACCGTCTTAAGGCTGAGGCACAGCGCTTCGGCGATGGTCTGCGCCGTTGCGCCCGCTGCCGTCATGCCGAGGATCTCGACCTCGCGCGGGCTGAGCTCGTCGAGGCTGCTGCGCCCGCCGGCCACCTCGTCCTGCGCGATCGCGAGGGCGATGTCGGCGCTCATGGCCCGCTCGCCGCGCAGGACGCCCGCGGCGGCTTCCAGCAGCTCGCGGGGGGCGCTCGCCTTGCTGACATAGCCGCTGGCCCCCGCTGCGAAGGCTTGGCGCGCGATGGCGGCGCCGGTGCGCATGCTGAAGACGAGGATGCGGGCCGCGCCGTCCCATTGCCGGATGTGCCGGATCGCCTCGATGCCGCTCGGCCCCGGCAGCGACAGGTCGAGGATCACGAGGTCCGGCGTCCGCGCCTTGTAGAGGCGGTAGGCCTCCGCTGCGGTCGCGGCTTCGGCCACGACCGTGAAACCCGGCTGCCGTTCGAACAGCCGCCGATAGCCCTCACGCACGACGGGATGGTCATCGACGAGGAGGATGTCCGTCATCGTCCGCCTCACCCGTGAACCGGAACGGTGACGCGGGCGCGGATGCCGCTGCCGTTCCCGGTGAGCGAGAGTTGTCCGCCGAGGGCGGCAAGCCGGGCGCGGATCCCGGGAAGTCCGCGGCCGGACGCGCCGGCTGCGCGGGCAGCGTCGCCCCCGCCGTTATCGTCCACGGTCAGCGTGACGGTCCCGCCCCCGGTGCCGGTGCGCTGCAGCCGCAGGAAGACGTGGCTCGGTCGTCCGTGCCGCAGGGCGTTGGTCAGCAGTTCCTGGGTGATCCGATAGAGGCTCGCCGACGCCTCGTCGGACAGGCCCGACCAATCGCCCTCGACATCGAGGTGCAGGCTCGGCCCGGTCCGTAGCCGCGCCCGCCAGTCCGAGACGAGGCCGCGGATGCCGTCGCCCAAGCCGATCCCGGCAAAGTCGGGGAGTTCGAGCCGCGCCAGGGCGCCGCGCAGGCTCTCGCGCATGGAGGCGACGACCGCCTCGATGCCGCGCGCATCGGCGCGCAGATCCGCGCGGTCCGTCGGCGCGCCGGCCTCGATCGCGGCGGCGAGCGCCCCGGCGGCGGCAAGGCATTGGCCGAACGCGTCGTGCAGGTCGCGGGCGAGGCTCTGGCGCTCCTCTTCCTGCACTTGCACCAGCCGCTGCATCAGCGCGGTCCGCTCGCTTTCGGTTCGGGCCAGTCGCCCGGCGAGCGCGTCGAAGGCCGTGGCGATCCGGTCGAACTCCGCCGCCTTGAAGCGCGGCAGGGGCGGACGGGACGCGCCGGCATCGAAGCCGTCCAGGTGGCGCACGATCCGTCCTGCGGGCGCGACGAGGTCGGCGGCGGCGAGCCAGCCGAGGATCGCCGTGGCTCCGGCGAGCGAGAGGGCAAGGCCGCTCGCGAACCGCACCTGCCGCCACGCGCGCCCCGCAGCCGCGCCGGAATCGGGCCAGGTCGAGACGCTGCCGAGACGGCGTCCGCGATAAACGATCTCCCGGACGACCGGATCGCCGAGAGCTCTGGCCGACGACAGGACGGCCGCGAGCCAGGCGGGGGCCGTGCCGAGCCCATCCCAATCGCCGCAGAGCCGCCGTGGCATCTCGCTGCCGAGGCGGATCTCGGCGCAGATCCCCGGCAGCAGCATCAGGATGGTTGGCTCGGCCTCGGGTTCGCCCACCGGCAGCGCCGCCGGCCCGACGCTGCCGAGCCCCGGTTGCCGGGCAAGCGCGGCGGCGATCCGTTCCGCCGACACGGCCGCCTCACCGCGCAGGGCGCTGCGCGCCTCCCACAGGGTCCAGGCGACGGCGCCCGCCAGACAGAGGAGGGTCACGATCAGAAGGCGCAGGGCGAGATGCGCGGGCAGGCTCATCGGGGCGACCGTCCAGGGGAGCGTCGCCCAAGATGGCACCGGCCGCCGTCCGCGACGCAAGAGGGACGGATGGCTGTCGGGAAAAATGCCCGCGCGGAAGCGGGAGCCGTTCCCTGGGCGAGCGTGACGAGCCGGCGCAAGCTTCCGATCGTCGTCCCCCTCATCCGGAATGCCGCCTTTGCCGACTCGTCGATCCGTCCTCGCCGCGGGCGCCTGCCTGCCGATCCTTCGGTTTCCCGAAGCACGGGCGGCACCCCCCGCACCCGCCGATCGCGTCGGCGCCTTCACCGTCACGCCGCTGCGCGACGGCCTCTTCCCGCTTGAGCCGAGTATGATTCCCGGCGCCGACAGCGAGGCCGGACGCGCCCTGCTCGCCCAAGCCGGCTTGCCACCGAGCGGCCCCTCGCTCGAACCGGTCAACGCCTTCCTGATCCGGCGCGGCGCACGGCACGGGTTGCTCGATGCCGGCTGCGGAACGGTGTTCGGACCGGGCTTCGACCGGGTGACGGCGGCTCTCGCCGCGGAGGGGTTGCGGCCCGACCAGATCGAGACCGTGTGGCTGACCCACCTCCACGCCGACCATGCGGGCGGCCTGCTCACGGGCGATGGCCGCGCCCGCTTCGCCAATGCCGAACTGGTGCTCCAGGAGCGCGAGGCCGCCTACTGGTCGGATGCCGGTGCGCGTTCCCGCGCGCCCTCGGCGATGGGGCTGTTCTTCGACACCGCGCGGGCCGTGCTGGCCGCCTATGCCGGCCGGGTGCGCCGCGTCTCCGGCGGGGCCGAACTCGCCCCCGGCGTCTCGTTCCTGCCCCTGCCGGGGCACACCCCCGGCCATGCGGGCGTGCTGATCGAAGATGGACCAGAGCGGCTGCTGATCTGGGGCGACATCCTCCACTCCCGCCTGCTGCAGGTGCCGCATCCGGATTGGACCGTGATCTGGGATGCCGATCCGGCGGAGGCGATCGCCACCCGCCGCCGGATCTTCGACCGGGCTGCCAGCGAGGGGCTGGCCGTGACGGGCATGCACCTCGCAACCCGGGGCCGGATCGAGCGGGCCGGCGCAGGCTACGAACTGGTCTCCGCCGCACCCTGACCCTGCGATCCGACCCCGCCGCGTGCCCGCTCGCGAAGCAACCGGATCAGCGCCGCCGCTTCGGGCGTCGGCGCCCGCTCGATGCGGCGATAATCGCGGCCATCCACGGCCGACACGTCATCGATCACGTAGGGGATCAGCTCTCTCGGCACGGTCATTCTCCGAGTGCCGTTCTCCGGATCGGAGGTCGAGGGTCACCGGCTTGCGACGCGGCACGGGAATGATGTCATGCCCAGTGTGGAGGTTGCAGGTTTAGCTCGCCTTTCGGGGCGGTGACGCCTGGGTGATCTGCAGACCCGGCTTCGCCATAGCATTGCCTGCGATGACGGCAAGGATGACGGCAAGCCGGAGTACTCGCGTCGATCGAGCGCCGGCGATGGAAAAAGGGGCACCGCCTCCCGGCGATGCCCCCGTGATCGGCTGAGATGCGAGATGCGGTTCAGAGCGGCAGAACGGTCGCGCCCATCAACGCCTCGTCGATCGAGCGGGCGGCCTGACGGCCCTCCCGGATCGCCCAGACCACCAGGGACTGGCCCCGGCGCATGTCGCCCGCGACGTAGATCTTCGGGTTCGAGGTCAGGTAGTCCTGATCGTTGGCAGCGACGTTGCCGCGCTTGTCCACGGCCACGCCCGATTCCGAGACCAGACCCTTCTGCACCGATCCGGCGAAGCCGATCGCCATGAAGACGAGGTCGGCCGGCAGCACGAACTCGCTGCCCTCGATCGGCTGACGCTTCTCATCGACGCGCGCGCAGACCACGCCGGTGAGCTGGCCCTTGCGGTTGCCCTCCAGCCGCAGGGTCGCGGCCTGGAACTCGCGCTCGGCGCCCTCCGCCTGGCTCGACGAGGTGCGCATCTTGGTCGGCCAATAGGGCCACACCGTCAGCTTGTCCTCGCGCTCGGGCGGGCGGGGGCGGATGTCGAGCTGGGTGACCGAGAGCGCCCCCTGGCGGAACGAGGTGCCGACGCAGTCGGAGGCCGTGTCGCCGCCGCCGATGACCACGACGTTCTTGCCGGCGGCCAGGATCGGCAATTCGCCGTTGCCCGGCATCGGCTCGGCGCCGACCCGGCGGTTCGACTGCACCAGGAAGGGCATGGCGTAGTGCACGCCGTCGAGTTCCTGGCCCGGAAGCTGCGGGTTGCGCGGATCCTCGGCGCCGCCGCAGAACAGCACGGCATCGAACTGGCTCGTCAGGTCCTCCAGGGGCACGTTGACCCCGATGTTGGACTTGTAGTGGAAGACGACGCCCTCGGCTTCCATCTGCTTCACGCGCCGGTCGATGTGGCGCTTTTCCATCTTGAAGTCGGGGATGCCGTAGCGCAGCAGGCCGCCGGCCTTGGGCTCGCGCTCGTAGACGTGCACGTCGTGCCCGACCCGGGCGAGCTGCTGGGCCGCCGCCATGCCGGCCGGTCCGGAGCCGATCACCGCCACGCGCTTGCCGGTGCGGTTCGCCGAGGGCTCGGGTTTCACCCAGCCCATGTTCCAGGCACGGTCCGCGATCGCCTGCTCGATCGTCTTGATCGCGACCGGCTGGTTCTCGAGGTTCAGCGTGCAGGCCTCCTCGCAGGGCGCGGGGCAGATGCGGCCGGTGAACTCGGGGAAGTTGTTGGTGGAGTGGAGGTTGCGCGCGGCCTCCTCCCAGTCCGACTGGTAGACGAGGTCGTTCCAGTCCGGGATCTGGTTGTGGACCGGACAGCCGGTCGGCCCGTGGCAGAACGGGATGCCGCAATCCATGCAGCGCGCGGCCTGTTTGGACAGGTCGTGCTCGTCGAGCGGCAGCGTGAATTCGCGGAAGTGCCGCACGCGGTCGGCGGCGAGCTGATACTTCTGCTCCTGCCGGTCGAATTCGAGAAACCCGGTGACCTTGCCCATCGATCAGTCCTTCGCAGGCGCGGATCTCTCGACCACGCGGCCTTGCCGTCTGCCCGGCATCACTGTGAACCGGTCGGCGGCTTCCTGCCGCCGACCGGTATGGCCCGCCTTGATGACGCTCGATTACTCCGCCGCCACCGGCATGCGCGCCATTTCCATCTCGCGCAGCGCCCGGCGGTACTCGACCGGCATCACCTTGACGAACTTGGTGCGGAAGGCCGCCCACTCGTCGAGGATCTGCTTGGCCTTCGGCGAACCCGTATACTTCATGTGGTTGGTGAGGAGCTGCGACAGGCGCTCCTCGTCGTGGCCCGACATGTCCGCGAGGATGTCGACCCGGCCCTTGGTCTCCAGGTCGCCGTCCTGGTGGAAGCGGCGCATGAGGTCGTCCTCCTCCTCCACCGGCTCCAGATCGACCATCGACAGGTTGCAGCGGTCGCGGAACGAGCCGTCCTCGTCGAGCACGTAGGCGATGCCGCCGGACATGCCGGCCGCGAAGTTGCGCCCCGTCACGCCGATGGAGACCACAACGCCGCCGGTCATGTACTCGCAGCCATGGTCGCCCATGCCTTCGACCACGGTGATGGCGCCGGAATTGCGCACGGCGAAGCGCTCGCCCGCCGCACCGCGGATGTAGCACTCGCCCGCGATCGCCCCGTAGAGCACGGTGTTGCCGGCCATGATCGTGCGGGCGGGGGGCGCCTTCAGCGCGTCGCTCGGACGGATGATCAGCTTGCCGCCCGACAGGCCCTTGCCGACATAATCGTTGCCGTGGCCGGTCAGGTCGAGGGTGACGCCCGCGGCGAGCCACGCGCCGAAGCTCTGCCCGGCGGTGCCGTTGAGCTTGACCACGATGGTGTCGTCGGGAAGCCCGTCATGGCCGTGGCGCTTGGCCACCGCGCCGGAGAGCATGGCGCCCGCCGCGCGATCCGAGTTGCGGATCACGTCGGTGAGGGTCACCGGCTCGCCGGTCTCGATGGCCGTCTCGGCGCCCGCGATCAGGCGACGGTCGAGCACCGTGTCGATCGGGTGATGCTGCGTCTCGACGTGACGGATCGCCACCTCCGGCCCGACATTCGGCCGGTGGAACAGCTTCGAGAAGTCGAGGCCGCGGGCCTTCCAGTGCTCGATCGCCTCGCGCTTGTCGAGGAGATCGGAGCGGCCGATCAGGTCCTCCAGCCGGGTGAAGCCCGTCGCCGCCATCAGCTCCCGCAGCTCTTCGGCCACGAAGAAGAAGTAGTTGATGACGTGTTCCGGCGTTCCCTTGAAGCGCTTGCGCAGCACCGGGTCCTGGGTGGCGACGCCCACCGGGCAGGTGTTGAGGTGGCACTTGCGCATCATGATGCAGCCGGCCGCGATCAGCGGCGCGGTCGAGAAGCCGATCTGGTCGGCGCCGAGCAGCACCGCGATCATCACGTCCTTGCCGGTGCGGATGCCGCCATCGGCCTGGAGCGCGACCCGGCCGCGCAGGCCGTTCATCACCAGCGTCTGCTGCGTCTCGGCCAGACCCGTTTCCCAGGGACCGCCCGCATGCTTGATCGAGGTGAGCGGGGCGGCACCCGTCCCGCCGTCGAAGCCCGAGATCGTGATGTGGTCCGCGCGCGCCTTGGCGACGCCCGCCGCGACCGTGCCGACGCCGACCTCGGAGACCAGCTTCACCGAGACGTCGGCGGCCGGGTTCACGTTCTTCAAGTCGAAGATCAGCTGGGCCAGATCCTCGATCGAGTAGATGTCGTGGTGCGGCGGCGGCGAGATCAGGCCGACGCCCGGGGTCGCGTAGCGGACCTTGGCGATCTTGGCATCGACCTTGTGACCGGGGAGCTGGCCGCCCTCGCCGGGTTTGGCGCCCTGCGAGACCTTGATCTGCATCATGTCGGCGTTGACGAGATACTCGGTGGTGACGCCGAAGCGGCCCGAGGCGACCTGCTTGATCGCCGAGCGGCGCGAACGCCCGTCCGGCCCGGTGATGAACCGGCGCGGCTCCTCGCCGCCCTCACCCGAGTTGGAGCGGCCACCGAACGAGTTCATCGCGATCGCCAGCGTCTCGTGCGCCTCCTTCGAGATCGACCCGTAGGACATCGCGCCCGTGGCGAAGCGCTTGACGATCTCGGAGGCCGGCTCGACCGCCGAGATGTCGACCGGTTCGCGGCCGAGATCGGCGGCGGTCTTGATCCGGAACAGGCCGCGCAGGGTCTTGAGGTGGTTCTCCTGCTCGTTCACCAGCCGGGCGTATTCGCGGTAGCGCTCGGCCGCGCCGAGACGCACCGCGTGCTGCAGCGTCGCCACGGTGTCGGGCGTCCAGGTGTGGGTCTCGCCGCGCAGGCGATAGGCGTACTCGCCGCCGACATCGAGCGCGTTGCGGTAGATCGGAGCGTCGCCGAAGGCGTCCTGGTGGCGCAGGGCCGTTTCCTGGGCGACCTCGGCCATGCCGATACCCTCGACCGTCGTGGCCGTGCCGAAGAAGTCCTTGGCCACGAAGTCGGAGTTCAGGCCGATCGCGTCGAAGATCTGCGCGCCGCAATAGGACTGGTAGGTCGAGATGCCCATCTTGGACATCACCTTGAGCAGGCCCTTATCGATCGACTTGATGTAGCGGTAGACGATCTCGTCGTCGGTCAGGTCCGGCGGGAACTCGCCCTTCATCCCGATCAGCGTCTCGAAGGCGAGATAGGGGTTGATGGCCTCCGCGCCGTAGCCGGCCAGGCAGGCGAAGTGATGCACCTCGCGCGGCTCGCCCGACTCGACCACGAGGCCGACCGAGGTGCGAAGCCCCTTGCGGATCAGGTAGTTGTGCACGGCTGCGGTCGCGAGCAACGCCGGGATCGGGATACGGTCCGGCCCGACCATGCGGTCCGACAGGATGATGATGTTGTAACCGCCGCGCACCGCGACCTCGGCCCGGTCGCACAGGCGATCGAGCGCGCCCTCCATCGCCCCCGCGCCGGACTCGGCCGCGTAGGTGATGTCGAGCGTGCGGGTGTCGAAGCGGTCCTCGAAGTGGGAAATCGAGCGGATCTTCTCGAGGTCGCCGTTGGTCAGGATCGGCTGACGCACTTCGAGCCGCTTGCGGCGGGAGGCGCCCTCCATGTCCAGCAGGTTCGGGCGCGGGCCGATGAACGAGACGAGGCTCATCACGGCCTCCTCGCGGATCGGGTCGATCGGCGGGTTGGTGACCTGCGCGAAGTTCTGCTTGAAGTAGGTGTAGAGCAGCTTCGGCTTGTCGGAGAGCGCCGAGAGCGGCGTGTCCGAGCCCATGGAGCCGACCGCCTCCTGGCCGGTCACGGCCATCGGGGCCATGAGCAGCTTGAGGTCTTCCTGGGTGTAGCCGAAGGCCTGCTGGCGATCGAGCAGGGAGACGTCCGTGCGCGAGGCCCGCGGGCTGATCGGGTGCAGCTCCTCCAGCACGATCTGGGTGTTCTTGACCCACTCGGCATAGGGATGTGCGGAGGCCAGCTCGCCCTTGATCTCCTCGTCGGAGACGATGCGGCCCTTCTCCAGATCGATCAGCAGCATCCGGCCCGGCTGCAGGCGCCAGGACTGGACGATCTTCTCGTCGGGGATCGGCAGCACGCCCATTTCGGAGGCGAGCACGACGAGGCCGTCATCGGTGACGATGTAGCGGGCGGGGCGCAGGCCGTTGCGGTCGAGGGTCGCGCCGATCTGGCGTCCGTCGGTGAAGGCGACCGCCGCCGGGCCGTCCCACGGCTCCATCAGGGCGGCGTGGTACTCGTAGAAAGCGCGCCGCTCCTCGCTCATCAGCGGATTGCCGGCCCAGGCCTCCGGGATCAGCATCATCATCGCGTGCGCCAGCGAGTAGCCCCCGGCCACGAGGAATTCGAGGGCGTTGTCGAAGCAGGCGGTGTCGGACTGGCCCTCGTAGGAGATCGGCCACAGCTTCGAGATGTCGTTGCCGAACAGCTCGGAATCGACGCTGGCCTGGCGCGCGGCCATCCAGTTCACGTTGCCGCGCAGCGTGTTGATCTCGCCGTTATGCGCGACCATCCGGTAGGGGTGCGACAGGCGCCAGGTCGGGAAGGTGTTGGTGGCGAAGCGCTGGTGCACGAGGGCCAGCGCCGAGACGAAGCGCGGGTCCTTCAGGTCGAGATAGTAGTGGCCGAGCTGGTGCACGAGCACCATGCCCTTGTAGACGATCGTCCGGCTCGACACGGAGACCGGGTAGAACTCCATCAGCCGCTTGTCGCCGTGGCCGTAGACCTTCCCGGAGATCACCTTGCGGGCGATGTAGACGCGCCGCTCGAACGTGTCCTGGTCGGTCACGCTCGCCGGGCAGCCGATGAAGAGCTGGCGGTGATGCGGCTCGGTCTCCTTCACCGCCCTGCCGAGGTCTTCCGAATCGACCGGCACGTCGCGCCAGCCGAGCAGCGGCAGGCCCTCGTCGGAGAGCGTCTTCTCGACGATCTCCTCGATGATCGCGCGGGCCTCCTCCGCCTTCGGCAGGAAGAACTGGCCGATGGCGTACTGGCCGGCCGGCGGCAGCTCGAAGCCGAGGCGCGAGCATTCCTCCGAGAAGAAGCCGTGCGGGATCTGGGTGAGGATTCCGCAGCCGTCGCCCATGGTCGGGTCGGCACCGACCGCGCCGCGGTGGTCGATGTTCTCCAGGATCTTGAGACCCTGCTGGACGATGGCGTGGCTGCGCCGGTCGTGCATGTCCGCGACGAAGCCGACGCCGCAGGCGTCGCGCTCGTGAGCGGGGTTGTAGGCGCCTTCGGCCGCGGGAAGGGCCGGGTCGCGCAGGATCATCGGCGTGGCGCCGGCGCGCGACGGCGCGGCATTCTCGCCGTTCACAACCGGCACCGACAGCTCAGACGGGATTTCACGCATCGTCCGCACATCTCCGACCCTGCCCGCATGCGAGCATGTTTCGTGCCCGGACACCGCCGGTGTCCGGGCTGCCGCCTTCTTTATACCGAGTCGGGTGGGGTCAGGTTCTTCCTGCCGGAATTGCCCGCCAACCCGCGGGCTGAAGCTCCGGCTTGTTCAGCCAGCGCTCGCCCGGATCGCCTCGACGGTCACCGGTTTCTCAGCTCGTCCGGACGTCACGTCGATCACGTGATGGATCCCCAAAGCTGGCCCGACGGCCAAGCACGACAAATGGGACAGTCTTACTGTCCTATAGGTGGACGTTGCCAGATTTCATTCGTTCCAGCAAGGGGCCGCCGACCATCGCGGCCGGCCTTTTGAACATGCCTTGGATACGCGCAACGCACCCGCCTCTCGGCACCCGTCTCTCGGCCTGAATCGGGCGGGCGGACGCGTGCCGGGCCGCACCGCATCACCACAATCGCACTGGCAGGTTCCGGGCCGGTTCGCAATGTCGCCCCAATCAACCGTTTAGAAAACCTTGCCGGCACGGAAGGAATGCGGGGATGCGTCTGCCGTGACGCCGGGGGACCCGCGATCAACAGCGGGCTCCCGGGACTTTCCCCCTCTTCTGCACAGCTTGGTTCGAGAGGTCCCCATGGCTTCGAGCCGTCACACCCCTGGTGGACTCGCGAGAGCGGCACTGCGTCGCGGCCTCGGGTTCGGCCTCGTTGCCGCGCTCCTGTCCGGAGCCGGACTGCAGAACGCCGCCGCCCAGGGCTTCTACCGTGAGATTTATGGGCCGCCGCGGGCGGCCTACCTCGAGGATGACGGCGTGTTGCCGTCCCGCGAGGTCGTCGATGAGCTGCGGGATCGCGGCTTCTCCGAGATCGGACGTCCCCGCTACGACGGGCGGAACTACCGCGTGGAGGCAACGAGCCCGCGCGGCCAGCGGGTGCGGCTCGTGGTCGATGCCCGCGAGGGCGACGTGATCGGGCGCGAGCCGCTCGAAGGCGTCTACTATCCCTCCGACCGGGTCCGTCCGGCGGTCCCCGGCTACGGCTGGACCGAGGACGACATGCGCCCACGCCGCCCGATCCGCGAGGCCGAGCGCATCATGCCGCCCGCCGACATCCCCTCCGTTCCCGGTCTGCGCAGTGCTCCGCTCGGCGGCGAGCGCAACGCGGTGCGGGCCGAGCGCGTGCCCCCGGCAGCGCGGCCGGACGCCAATCCGCTCGGCGTCAATCCGGACGCGGCGACCCGCTCCGAGCAGCCTCGGCGCGCGGCGGCCCGGACTGCCCCCACACCCAAGCTGCCGTCCCAGGCACGCATTGCCCCGACGATTCCGGAGCCCTCGCTCCGGTCGGGTTCGCCCGCGTCGCCGGCGATGACGCCCGCAGCGAAAACCGAGCGGGACAAGGCGGAGCCGAAGGAAGCCAAGGCGGTCGAGCCGAAGGTGGGCGAGCCCCGGCCCGAAACCGGCAAAGAAACCGGCAAGGAAACCGGCAAGGCTGAAACGAAGACTGACGCCGCGAAGCCGGAGCCCGCCAAGGACGCGACGAAGACCGCCGAGTCGAAGCCGGTCGCCGGCAAGGGCTGGCAGGATCCGCCGGCCGATGGTCCGCGCAAGAACGTGCGGGTGATCGGCGGTGCGACGGTCGTCCCCGGCGGCGCTGGCGAGGCCGGCGGCGCCGACTAGCGCATCGTCCCGAAGGGTGGTTGCCGGCTTTCGGAAAAAAGATGATGCGAAAACGAGAGCCTGAAGCATCGTCCGGGATCACGTATCCAGGACGATGCTTGAGCGGGGGGGCGGCGCGTGGAAGCCGGGCTCAGCCGCCCTCCCCGGCCAGGACCAGCCGCTCGCGTCCGGAGAACACGGTCAGGGTGTCCGAGCGGGCGATGGCGCAGAGCGTCATGTCGTGGCAGCGCGCCCGCTCGATGGCGAGCGAGGTCGGGGCGGAGATCGCCACCAGCACCGAGGCGCCCAAGCTGGCGGCTTTCTCCGCCATCTCGAACGAGCAGCGGCTGGTGATGACGAGAAAGCCCTCGTCCGGCCGCACGCCCTGGCGCAGCAGCGCGCCGATGCACTTATCCAGAGCATTGTGGCGGCCGACATCCTCGCGCACCGCCAGCAGCGAGCCGTCGAGGTCGGCCCATCCGGCCGCGTGGACCGCACGCGTCTCCCGGTTAAGACGCTGACGGTCCGATAGCGCGGTCAGCGCCGCCTGGATCGCCGCCAGCGTCACCTGCGGGCCCTTGCCGGAACGGGGCCGGGCAATCGGCAGGGCGGCGAGATCCTCGATCCCGCAGACGCCGCAGCCGGTGCGCCCGCTGATCGCCCGCTTGCGAGCGAGGTGCTCGCGCAGCCGTCCCGGCGCGAGATCGACCAGCAGCCTCAGGCCGCCCTCGCCGGGCTCGACGGTGACGCCGCGGATCTCGTCGGGCGCCTCGATCACGCCCTCGGTCAGGCTGAAGCCGTAGGCGAAATCCTCGAGATCGGCCGGCGTCAGCATCATCACGGCATAGGGCACGGTGCCGTAGACGACGTTGACCGGCATCTCCACGGCCAGGGCGCGGGAATCGGGTCTTGCCTCGGGCGCGTCATAGGCAACGACGAGTGTTCCGACCTTGACCGACGTCGCCGGGCCGTCCGCGCTGAAGTCGTCCGCAGCGTCTTGATCAGATTTTCCGCCGACGTTCTGCATCCGTATCCCCAGAGGCAGCCAAGTTGCCCGCTGCGCAACCCTGATACCGCGTCCAAGCGACGCTTGGGGGCGCTGTTGTGGTTGCGGTTTTTTGATCAGTATGGTTCTACGTCGCAACCGCCCATCCGGCAGCGATACGGTCACGCCGGAACCGGCAAGGCCCGCGACACGATCGGGCCGTTCTCGGATTTGCGACGCGGGTCGGCAAATTCAAGGGCAAACAAACCACAGGCACCAGGGGAGCCAAGCGGGGACATGCGGACGACGCAGGCGCAACATCGGTTATCGTGGGGGCTGGCCGCGTTCGGCGCTCTCCTCGGTTCGTCCTCCTCCGCTCTCGCGGCCGGTATCGGTCAGCCCGAGCCGTGGCAGATGAGCCGTCAGATACCGGTCACGGCCGAGGCCGCTGACCTCCTCAACTTCGAGCACGGACTGCACTGGATCGCATTCGCGATCTCGGTCTTCGTTCTCGTTCTCATTCTCTACTGCATCTTCAAATTCAACGAGAAGACGAATCCGACGCCGTCCCGCACCACGCACAACACGGCGATCGAGGTGGCCTGGACCATCATCCCGGTCCTGATCCTCGTGGCGGTGGCGATCCCCTCGTTCCGCACCCTGCGCACGCAGCTCTCGGACCCGAAGGCCGACATCGTGGTCAAGGTGGTCGGCCACGCGTGGTACTGGTCCTACGTCTACCCGGCCGAGGGCGACAAGGGCGGCTTCACCTTCGATGCGAACCTCGACGACGAGCAGCAGCCGAAGCTGCTGGCGACCGACAACGACATGGTCATTCCGGTCGGCAAGATCGTGAAGGTGCAGGTCACCTCCGACGACGTCATCCACTCCTGGGCGATCCCCTCCTTCGGCGGCAAGATCGACGCGATCCCCGGACGCCTGAACCAGTGGTGGTTCAAGGCCGACCGCGAGGGCACCTATCACGGCCAGTGCTCCGAGCTGTGCGGCGCCCGTCACGCCTACATGCCGATCACAGTCCGCGTGGTCAGCGAGCAGGCCTACGCCGACTGGCTGACCGAGGCGAAGACCAAGTACGCCGCGATCGACAACGGCGCGCGCCTCGCGGACGCCCGCTGACGCTTCTCCTGGCCGGCACGCGCCGGCCGGATCTCCCTTCGCCAGAGGCGACAGACATCTGATTAAGGCAAGGATCGATGGCCACCGCCACAGCACATGCCGGGCATGACGCCCACCACGACCATAAGCCCTCCTTCTTCTCCCGCTGGTTCCTCTCGACGAACCACAAGGACATCGGCACGCTCTACCTGATCTTCGCCTTCATGGCGGGCATCATCGGCGCGTTCCTGTCCTTCGGCATCCGCATGGAGATGGAGGAGCCGGGGCTCCAGTACTTCTCCAACCCGGCGACCTACAACGTGTTCGTCACCGGCCACGGCCTCATCATGGTGTTCTTCATGGTGATGCCCGCCCTCATCGGCGGCTTCGGCAACTGGTTCGTCCCGCTGATGATCGGCGCGCCGGACATGGCCTTCCCGCGGATGAACAACGTCTCGTTCTGGCTGACGGTGTCGGGCTTCGCCTGCCTCCTCTGCTCGCTGTTCGTCGAGGGTTCGCCCGGCGCCAGCGGCGCGGGCACCGGTTGGACCGTCTACCCACCGCTCTCCTCCACGGCCGGCCATCCCGGTCCGGCGGTCGATTTCGCGATCTTCTCGCTCCACCTCGCCGGTGCGGGCTCGATCCTCGGCGCGATCAACTTCATCACCACCATCCTCAACATGCGCGCCCCCGGCATGACGCTGCACAAGATGCCGCTCTTCGCCTGGGCCGAGCTCGTCACCGCCTTCCTGCTGCTCCTGTCGCTCCCGGTTCTCGCCGGCGCGATCACGATGCTGCTCACCGACCGTAACTTCGGCACCACCTTCTTCGATCCGGCCGGCGGCGGCGATCCGGTGCTCTACCAGCACCTGTTCTGGTTCTTCGGTCACCCCGAGGTGTACGTGATGATCCTGCCGGCCTTCGGCATCGTCTCGCACATCATCGCCACCTTCTCGAAGAAGCCGGTCTTCGGCTATCTCGCCATGGCCTACGCCATGGTCGCCATCGGCGTCGTCGGCTTCGTCGTGTGGGCCCACCACATGTACACCGTCGGCCTGTCGCTTCAGACGCAGTCCTACTTCGTCTTCGCGACCATGGTGATCGCGGTGCCGACCGGCGTGAAGATCTTCTCCTGGATCGCGACGATGTGGGGCGGTTCGATCCGCTTCACCGCGGCGATGCACTGGGCGGTGGGCTTCATCTTCCTGTTCACGGTCGGCGGCGTCACCGGCGTCGTGCTCGCGAACTCCTCGGTCGATAAGTACCTGCACGACACCTATTACGTCGTGGCGCACTTCCACTACGTGCTCTCGCTCGGGGCCGTGTTCATCATCTTCGCCGGCATCTACTACTGGTTCCCGAAGATGACCGGTCACGTCATCCCGGAATGGGCCGGCAAGCTGCACTTCTGGCTGGCCTTCATCGGCGCGAACGTCCTGTTCTTCCCGATGCACTTCCTGGGTCTGGCCGGCATGCCGCGTCGCTACGCCGACTATCCGGAGGCCTTCGCCGGCTGGCATAAGGTCGCGACGCTGGGCGGTCACGTCTTCGCCCTCAGCATGGTCGTGTTCGTGATCGGCATCGTGCTGGCCTTCCGCTCCAAGACCCGCGCCGCGGACAATCCGTGGGGCGAGGGTGCCACCACCCTGGAATGGACCCTCTCCTCGCCCCCGCCCTTCCACCAGTTCGAGACGCTCCCCAAGATCGTCGACGAGCCGGCCCACTAAGGGCGGAACGAAAACCGAAGATCGCGAGGACCGCCCCGGCGGTCCTCGCTCTTTCCCGGAGGCCCCCCGCGGTGCGGTAAGGCCTCCCGCAAAGGGCGGCGCCGCCAACGGCGCGATCCGAAAACCTCAAAAAACATCAGAACAAGCGTCAGAGCACGGTTTCCATGACGAGCCTGTCGAACAGCCTGAGTGCCGACACCGGCACCACGTCGTTCTCCCCCGCCGCGGGGGGCGAAGTCTCCGACTTCTTCTCCCTGCTGAAGCCGCGGGTGATGGTGCTCGTCATCTTCACCGCCCTCGTCGGCATGGTGGTCTCGGACGCCACCGTGAACCCGGTGATCGCGGCGATCTCGCTCCTGATGATCGCCGTCGGCGCCGGCGCCTCGGGCTGCCTCAACATGTGGTGGGACGCCGACATCGACGCGCTGATGACCCGCACCGCCAAGCGTCCGATTCCGGACGGGCGCATCCGCCCCGACGAGGCGCTGGCCTTCGGTATCGTCCTGTCGGTCGGCTCGGTGCTGATCCTCGGGCTGGCCTCGAACTGGCTCGCAGCCGGGCTGCTCGCCTTCACCATCGTGTTCTACGCCGTGATCTACTCGATGTGGCTGAAGCGGGCGACCGCGCAGAACATCGTCATCGGCGGCGCGGCCGGCGCCCTCCCCCCGGTGGTGGGCCAGGCGGCGGTGACCGGCCATGTCGGCATCGAGTCGCTGGTCCTGTTCGCGATCATCTTCATCTGGACGCCGCCGCATTTCTGGGCGCTGGCGCTCGTGAAGAGCGGTGAATACGCCCGCGCCGGCATCCCGATGATGCCGAACGTCGCCGGCCCGGATTCCACCCGCCGCCAGATCATCTGGTACTCGCTGGTCCTCGCGCCGCTGGCCCTCGTGCCGGTCTGGCTCGGCTTCGGCGGCTGGCTCTACGCCGTCGTCGGCGTGCTCGGCGGGCTCGGCATGCTGGCGGGCGCGGTGCAGGTCTACCGGCTGCGTGAGGGCGAGCCCGAGCGCAAGGCGGCGATGGGCCTGTTCGCCTTCTCGATCCTCTACCTGTTCCTGCTCTTCTCGGCGCTGCTCGCCGAGCAGGGACTCGGATTGTTCCGCGCGGTCGCAGCTTGAGGCCCGCCATGTCCGATCTCCCCGAAGGGATTCGTCCGCTGACACCGGAGGAGGCCAAGACCCGCCGCAAGCGCTCGGTCGCCATCGCCCTGACGCTCGGCGCCCTGGTGCTGCTGTTCTTCGTGCTGACGATCGCCAAGCTCGGACCGCAGATCCTGCAACGGCCGCTCTGAAGGCGTGACCCGATGACGAATTTGGGCGAGAGGCAGAAACAGGCGGGGCGCGGCACGCGCTGGACCGTGCTCGCCTGTGCGGGCGTGGTGCTCGGCATGGGCGGTCTCGCGGCCGTCTCGGCGCCGCTCTACTCCATGTTCTGCAAGGCGACCGGCTTCAACGGCACCCCGCTCGTCGGCGCCGCGCCCACCGCTCCGACGGGCGAGGCTCTGGCTCCGGTCTCGGTCCGCTTCGACACCAACGTCTCGAAGAACCTGTCCTGGCACTTCCGGCCGGAGCAGTCGCGGGTCGAGGCCGTGCCCGGCCAGACCGCGACCGTGTTCTTCAAGGTGACGAATACCGGCTCGGCACCTGCGGCCGGCATCGCCGTGTTCAACGTACAGCCGGATCTGATGGGCAGCTACTTCGTCAAGGTGCAGTGCTTCTGCTTCGACGAGCACACGTTGCAGCCGGGCGAGTCGGCGGAATTCCCGCTGGTGTTCTACGTGGATCCGGCCCTGCGCAAGGATCCGGACATCGGCGATCTCTCGGAGATGACGCTGTCCTACACCTACTACCCTTCGAAGAACGGTGCGCCGGTGGCCGAGGCGGCCAAACCCGCCGCGACGCGCAACTTTTGAGGGCGAAGCGGCGGGCCAAGCGTGACAATGGCGCGACCGCCGCAGTAGAGGGTTTTCAACCGAGGTCCGGTCCCGCCGGACCTCCAAGGCAACAGGGCCCGGCCGTCAGGCGGTGACGGGCAAGGGCTGAGGGAGAACCATTGCGATGGCCGGGGCGCACGCCAAGAACCACGATTACCACATCATCAACCCGAGCCCGTGGCCGCTGCTGGGCGCGTTCTCCGGGTTCCTGATGGCGTTCGGCGCCGTCTTCTGGATGAAGGGTCTCTCCGCGGGCGGCCTCGCCATCGGCCCCTACGTGTTCGGCGCCGGCACGCTCGGCGTGCTCTACACGATGCTGTCCTGGTGGCGCGACGTCACCCACGAGGCGAATTCCGGCGACCACACCCGCGTCGTCCAGCTCCATCACCGCTACGGCATGATCATGTTCATCGCCTCCGAGGTGATGTTCTTCGTGGCGTGGTTCTGGGCCTATTTCGAGGCCGCGCTCTACACGGCCGACCCGATCCAGCCGCAGCGCGTCGAGTTCACCGGCGGCATGTGGCCGCCGAAGGGCATCGAAGCCTTCGACCCCTGGCACCTGCCGCTCCTCAACACCCTGATCCTGCTCACCTCGGGCACCACCGTGACCTGGGCCCACCACGCCCTTCTGCACGGCGACCGCAAGGGCCTCAAGTACGGCCTGTGGCTGACCATCATCCTCGGTGTGCTGTTCACCGCCTGCCAGGCCTACGAGTATGCCCACGCCCATTTCGGCTTCTCGGGCTCGATCTACTCGGCGACCTTCTTCATGGCGACGGGCTTCCACGGCGCCCACGTCATCATCGGCACGATCTTCCTCGCCGTCTGCCTGCTGCGCACCTACCAGGGTGACTTCACCCCGAAGCAGCATCTCGGCTTCGAGTTCGCCGCTTGGTACTGGCACTTCGTCGACGTGGTGTGGCTGTTCCTGTTCGCCGCCATCTACGTCTGGGGCGCGGGCGCCGGCGGCGCGGCCCACTAGCCGGTCGAGTCGACAGCATCCGCCGCCCTGCTGGGGCGGCAACCCTGAAGGGCGGCGCGAGCCGCCCTTTTCACGTGCGGCGTGCCGTCCGTTGCACCATACCGGCGGACAGCGAGGAGCATCCCTTGAGCCGAACCGCTACGAATCCGCCCCCCTCCCCGATCGCGACGGGCCTGCGCGGGCGCTGCCCCGCCTGCGGCGAGGGCCACCTGTTCAAGGGCTTCCTCGCCGTCAAACCGGCCTGCGAGGTCTGCGGCCAGGATTTCTCCGCGTTCGATTCGGCGGACGGACCGGCCTTCTTCGTGATGTCGATCACCGGCTTCGTCGTCGTCGGCATGGCTCTGTGGATGGAGATCACCTATGAGCCGCCGGTCTGGGTCCATGCCCTGGTCGCAGGCAGCCTTGCCATCGGCCTGAGCTTGGCTCTGGTGCGTCCGCTGAAGGGGCTGCTCGCGGCAATCCAGTTCGCCAACAAGGCCGCGCAGGGGCGCTTCCGCTAGTGGCCGCCCTGTCCTCGACCGAGCGAAGCGCCCGCCTACGCAGCCTGTGGGCGCCGGGCCTCGCGGCCCTGATCTGCCTCGCGATCCTGCTCGGCCTCGGCACGTGGCAGTTGGCCCGCAAGAGCGAGAAGGAGGCGCTGATCGCCCGCATCGTCGAGCGCTCGCATGCCGAGCCGCCGGCCGCCCCTCCCCCCTTCCAGGAATGGGACGCGAAGGCCGACGAGTTCAGCCGGGTGCAAGCGCGCGGCACCTTCCTGCACGACAAGGAGACCCTGGTGCACGGGCTGGCACCGGGCGAGCCCGGCCGGGCGCTCCAGGGCTTCTACGTCATCACGCCGCTCAAGCGCGACGACGGGACGACCATCCTGGTCAACCGCGGCTTCGTGCCGACCGAGCTGAAGCGCCCCGAGGACCGCGCGGCCGGTCAGGTCGCGGGCGCGGCGAGCGTGACCGGCATGCTGCGCGCGAGCGAGACCCGCACGCTGTTCGTGCCGGAATCCGATCCGAAGCGTGAGGCGTGGTTCACCCGCGACATTTCCGGCATGAGCGCCGCCCGCGGGCTCACGAACGTCGCCCCCTACCTGATCGAGGCGGATGCGACGCCGAATCCCGGCGGCTGGCCCCGCGGCGGCCAGCTCCGCGTCGATCTGCCGAACAACCACCTGCAATACGCCTTCACGTGGTTCGGCATCGCCGCCTGCCTGATCGGCGTCTTTTCCGTTTTCGCGTGGAGACGGCTGTACGATCCGGCGGACCCGAAGGCCGGTTGACGGCGTTGGCCCGCGTGTTGCCTCGATCGTAAGCCTGCGCGGGGGACGACCCTCGCGGCAAGCCTCGCGATCAGAGATGCGGAGGGCTCCCGATGCGTGCCGTCGCCGTCTTTCTGTTGGTTTTCCTGGCATCGGCCCCGGTCCGGGCCGACGACGCGGCCCGCGATGCCGCCCGTGCCACCATCGAGCGGCAGATCGAGGCCTTCCGCCGAAGCGACGCCGCGGCGGCCTATGCCGAGGCCGCGCCGCAGGTCCGCAACCTGTTTCCCTCGGCCGAAATCTTCATCGCCATGGTCGCGAAGGGCTACGCCCCGGTCCTGCGCCCGCGCAGCTACCGCTTCGAGGCGACCGAGACGACGGGCGAGGACGAGTTGGCCCAGGGCCTGAGCCTTCAGGACGAGGCCGGCATCGATTGGGTCGCGCTCTACACGCTCCAGCGTCAAGCCGACGGTCAGTGGCGCATCACCGGCTGTCACTTGAAGAAGGCGCCGGGCGAGAAGGTTTGACGCCGCAGATGTGAGAAACCGATCCGGCTCCGCTTCGACACGGCCGAATCGATCGTGTAGAGGGAGCGCCTTCCCGGAGGCATCTTTGCTGCACGTCTCGACCCGCGGCGCCGCTGCGCCCTTGAGCTTTTCCGATGCGCTGCTCGCCGGCCTCGCCCGCGACGGCGGTCTCTATGTGCCCGAGAGCTGGCCGCAGATCAGCCGCGACGAGATCGCGGGCTTTGCCGGCATGCGCTACGCCGAGGTCGCCAAGCGGGTGCTGCGCCCGCTCATCGACGGCGAGATTCCGGACGACGCGCTCGACGGCATGATCGAGGCGGCCTACGCCACCTTCCGCCATCCGGCGATCTGCCCGCTCACCCAGATCGACGACAACCTGTTCCTGATGGAGCTGTTTCACGGGCCGACGCTCGCGTTCAAGGACGTGGCGATGCAGCTTCTCGGGCGGCTGATGGATTACGTGCTGCGCCAGAAGGGCGGCCGCGCCACCATCGTCGGCGCCACCTCGGGCGATACGGGCAGTGCCGCGGTCGAGGCCTTCAAGGGGCTCGATCAGGTCGACGTGTTCATCCTGTTTCCGCACGGCCGCGTCTCTGAGGTGCAGCGCCGGCAGATGACCACGGTCAACGCGCCGAACGTCCACGCGCTGGCCATCGACGGCAATTTCGACGATTGCCAGAACATCGTGAAGGCGATGTTCCAGCACGGCGACTTCGCCGACAAGGTGAAGCTCTCGGGCGTCAACTCGATCAACTGGGCCCGCGTCGCCGCGCAGACCGTCTACTACTTCACGAGCGCCGTGGCTTTGGGCGCCCCGCATCGAAAGGTGTCGTTCGCGGTGCCGACCGGCAATTTCGGCGACATCCTCGCCGGCTGGGTCGCCAAGCGGATGGGCCTGCCGATCGAGCGGCTGATGATCGGCACCAACGCCAACGACATCCTGGCCCGCACCTTGGAGCATGGGGCCTACGAGCCCCGCGGCGTGCAGCCGACGACCTCGCCCTCGATGGACATCCAGATCTCGTCGAATTTCGAGCGGCTGCTGTTCGAGGCGTTGGGCCGCGATGCCTCTGCGCTCGGCCGCCTGATGGCGGGTCTGAAGCAGTCGGGCGGGTTCTCGCTGAGCCCCGAGGTGCTGGGAACCGTGCGCGACGAGTTCGACGCGACCGCCGTGCGCGAGCCCGACGTCGTGGACGAGATCGCGGGCACCTACCGCAGGACCGGCCTCGTGCTCGATCCGCACAGCGCCATCGGCGTGCGCGCCGGGCGCCGGCTGCTGGAGAAGGATCCGGCCACCCCGGTCGTGGCGCTGGCGACCGCGCACCCCGCCAAATTCCCGGATGCGGTCTCGCAGGCGACCGGCGGCGGGCGCCCGGTTCTGCCGCCCCACCTCGCCGAATTGATGACCCGGCCCGAGACGGTGGCGAACCTCGCCAACGATCAGGCCGCGATCGAGCGCTACATCACGGAACACGCCCGCATCACCCGGGGCAACTGACGGACCGAACGCGTGACATCCAACCCGACCTCCTCATCCTGAGGTGCCGCGAAGCGGCCTCGAAGGGGCCTCCAGATCCTATGCGGTCTCTGGAACATCCTTCGAGGCTCCGCTTCGCTACGGACCTCAGGATGAGGATCAGGGTGGGAGACCGGATCGACCGACCGTTTGTCCACCTCCGAAATCCGTGGTGAGTTGGGCCGAACAGGCACTGAGATCGAATGAACCAGCATTTCTCGACCTTCGGCGCCTCGCCCGGCCTCACCGTCAGCCGGCTCGATAACGGCCTGACCGTCGCCACCGAGACGATCCCCGGCGTTGCCACGGCCACGCTCGGCGTCTGGGTCGGGGCGGGCTCGCGGCACGAACGGCCGGACGAGCATGGGCTCAGTCACCTGATCGAGCACATGGCCTTCAAGGGCACGGCGACGCGCTCGGCCCGGAAGATCGCCGAGGACATCGAGAATGTCGGCGGTGAGATCAACGCCGCGACCAGCACCGAGAGCACGAGCTACACCGCGCGGGTGCTCGGCGAGGATGCGGCCGTGGCCCTCGACGTGCTCGGCGACATCCTGACCCGCTCGGTCTTCGACGCCGGCGAACTCGCCCGCGAGAAGGGCGTGATCCTTCAGGAATATGCGGCGGTCGAGGATACGCCCGACGACGTCGTCTACGACGCCTTCATCGAGACGGCCTTTCCCGATCAGCCGATCGGCCGGCCGATCCTGGGCCGCCCGGAGACGATCCAGAGCTTCGACCGCGCGGCGATCGAGGCCTATATCGCCCGCGAATACGTGCCCGAGCGCATGGTGCTCGCCGCCGCCGGGGCCGTCGAGCATGCCGCGATCGTCGAGGCGGCCGAGCGCCATTTCGGCGGCTTGAAGCCCGTCGCGGCGCCCTCCGTCGTGCCCGGCCTCTACGGCGGCGGCGAGCGGCGCATGCAGAAGCGGCTCGAACAGGCCAACCTCGTCCTCGGCCTGCCCGGTCTCTCCTTCCGCGACGACGGCTATTACGCGCTCCACTTGTTCTCTCAGGTGCTCGGCGGCGGGCTGACCTCGCGGCTCTGGCACGAGGTGCGCGAGACCCGCGGGCTCGCCTACGACATCCAGGCCTTCCACTGGCCCTTCAACGATTGTGGCCTGTTCGGCATCGGCGCCGGCACCTCGGGCGCGGATCTGGCCGAACTCGTCGATGTCACCATCGCCACCACCCGCGAGGCCGCGGAGCGGCTCGACGCGGCCGAACTCGCCCGGGCCAAGGCGCAGCTCAAGGTCTCCCTGCTCACCGCACTGGAGACGCCGGGCGGGCGCATCGAGCGCAACGCCCGCCAGCTCCTCGCCTGGGGCCGGGTGATCCCGCCGCAGGAGCTGATCGCCAAGGTCGATGCGGTCGAGGTCGAGCATGTGCGCGCGGCCGGCCGTGCGCTGCTGCGCGGCGCCCCGACACTGGCCGCGATCGGCCCGGTGAAGGGCTTGCCCTCGCTCGCGCGCGTCGCCGCGGCCCTTCAGGCGGCCTGACGCCGCTCGCGTTCAGAAGTTGTGTCGATCCGGCGCCGCGAAGGGCGCCGGGCCCCGATTCCAGCGACAAAAACCGCCCGCCATGAACCCCGTCGCCATCGCGACCATGCTCGGCATCGCCCTCGGCTTTTTCGGCCTGCTCGCCTATGCGCTGACCGTGGGCGAGGCGTGGCTGCTCGCCGTCCTCGCCGTCATTGCCATCGCGCTGTTCGTGCGCTGGGGGGAGTAGGCGCTGCCGCGGGGGCGTCGAGATCTCTCAAGATCGATGCGGCTCCCCCTCTCCCATCAGATCCTGAGCTTGCCCAGGATCTGCAGAAATGGACCGAAGGCGGGCAGGCCCGACGTCGAGCGCGGAACGGGAATGCCCGTGTCACCGAGGCGATCACGCGGACACCGACTCACTTCTCCTCCAGCGCCGGTCCCCGCGTCGCATCGGCCCCCTGCCCCGTTCCCGCCAGCGGGCCGACCGTGACGGGCTGGCCGGAGCGGGCGGCGGCGTAGATCGCCTCCATCAGGATCATGTCCTGCAGTCCCTCCTCGCCGGGTGTGCGGGGGCGGCGGTCGGTGAGGATGCACTCGGCCATGTGGTCGAGTTCGAGCGCGAACTGGTTCTTGGGTGTCAGAACCGGCTCGTCGCGCTGGACGTGGCTGCCCTCGCGGTGGGCGATGGTGAGGCGCTGGCCGCGATAGGCGAAGGCGTTGGCCAGATCGAGCGAGCCGCCCGTCGTGTGGACCCGGAGCGACCGGCTCTCGTGGACCCCGTAGCTCGTGCCGCATTGCGCGATCACGCCGGAGGGGAAGCGAAGCGTGAAGGCAACGCTTTCCTCCACCTCCTTGAAGCGTGGATCGTTCTCGGGCGTGACGATCTGCGCCTGGATCGAGACCGGCTCCTCGCCCAGCAGCGTCCGCACCCCGTTGAGGCAGTAGAGCCCAATATCGGGCAGCGCCCCGCCGCCCGCCAGCGCCTTGCGCAGGCGCCACTGCTCGGGCAGCGCCGTGGTCTGGCCGTTGAAGGCCTCGACCATCTTCACGCGCCCGAACTCGCCCGAGCGGGCGAGCCGCACGACCTCGCGGTTGAACGGCTCGTACTGGCAGCGATAGGCGACCATCAGCTTGACGCCGGCCTTGTTGCAGGCCTCGATCATCTCCTGCGCCTCGGCCGACGTGCTCGCCATCGGCTTCTCGCACAGCACGTGCTTGCCGGCGCTCGCCGCGGCCAGAACGTTGTCCCGGTGCAGGCCGTTCGGCGTGACGATGTAGACCGCCTTGACCGCGGGGTTCGCTTCGAGCCGGTCCCACTGGTCGTAACCGTAGATCGCGTCGGCGGGGATGCCGTACTGCGCCGCCGTGAGCCCGGCTTTCTCGGGCGAGCCCGACATCAGCGCGACGACCTTCGCTTTCTTCGCCTCGCCGAAGGCCGGAAGGATTTCCTCGAGACTCAGGCGCCCGAGTCCGACGATGGCGAAGCCGACCCGCTCGGACGGAGGCATCGGCGCGGGCGGCGGCGGGGGCGGCGCGTCGCCGGAATCGCGCCAGTTCGGGAAGACGATCCGGCCGCCCTGAACCGCACCGGTATCGGCCGGCACCGACGGAGCCGGTGCACCTGAGGCAGCCTGCGCCCCCCCGCCGAGGCCGAGGGCCGCGCCGGTCAGGCCGGCGCCGCCCGCGAGAAGGAGGCGCCGGGACAGTTGGAGGTCGTCGCTCATGACAGGATACCGGCCTTGCTGATCACGTGCCTCGCGAGCACGAGGCCAGAACGCGTCAGCCCGGCGTGGAGGTTCCTTTGAGCTGGCCAGGGCCGGTCGAGGCCGGTGTCGGATCGGGATCCTCCACCTCGCCCCGCCGCTGGAGCTGGAGCGCGACGAACCAGCACAGGGCCGCCCAGGCGGCGCCGACGCACCAGCCCGCCAGCACGTCGCTCGGCCAATGCACGCCGAGATAGACTCGGCTGACGCCGACCAGCACCGTCATCCCGACGCCGAGCGCCAGCATCAGCGCCTTGACGCTGCGCCGCCGCTCGACACGGGCGAGCAATGTCGCCAGCGTCAGGTAGGCGATCGCCGACATCATCGCGTGGCCCGACGGAAAGCTCGCCGTGAACACCTCCATGCCGTGCGGCACGAGGTCGGGCCGGGGGCGGTGGTAGAACAGCTTGAGCACCGTCGAGACCGCCTCGCCGCCGCCGACGGCGGCCAGCACGAACACCGCGACGCGCCGCCGGCCGGAGAGCGCGAGGTAGATCACCGCCGCCGCCGTGAGGAAGACGATGGTGACGACGCTGCCCCATCCGGTGATGTCGCGCATCGCCTCCTCCAGCCAAGCCGGTCCGAGCGGGTCGGAGAGGTCGGCGGGGTTGCGCAACCCGAGCAGGATCTTGCGGTCGAGCGCGGCGGTCGATCCTTCGCCGACCTCGCGGGCGAGCGCGAAGAAGCCATAGCCGAGGGTGCTGACGAGAAGCAGCGACACCAGTGGCCCGACCTCGTTGAGGTGCAGCCGCAGCCATACGGCGGACGATCCGCGCCAGAGGGCGCCACCGCCGGTGCGCGCGATACCGGGTAGTCTCATGCCGCATCCCCGAATGCGATAGCCGCGACCCGCTCCCACGGGCCGCCGAGATAACGCCATAGCAGCACGCCCGGTGCGCGGAAGTGCGAAGGCTCGAAGTCCTGGGCCAGCGCGGCATGCAGCGCGCGGGCGGTGTCGGGGGCGACCTTGTTCTGCACGGTGACGTGCGGGCGCCAGCCCTGCCGATCCTGCGCCGTGAGACGATCGCGGAACGCCGCCGCGACCCGCTGGCGGAAGGCGGTCAACGCGTCCGATTCCAGCACGTAGGCGACGCCGCGCCCGGTGAAGCGCACGCCCGTCACCGCGACCTCCGGTGCGGCCTGCGCGCGGGCGAGCGCCGTCACCGTCTCGGTCACGCCCGCCGGATCCTCGCCCGGTAGGTGGTGGAACAGCGTCGCGTGGGCGGGGATGTGGTTCAGCGCCTCGGGAAAATGCCGCCGCCGCAAACCGTCGAAGGTGGCGAAGGCCGGCTCGTCCATCTGCAGGGTCAGGATCAGCGGGGCGGGCTCGGGCAACGCTTTGAACTCTCGGGCGAGGCCGGGGCGCCCGGCGCGGGTCCGAGCAAGATGGCGCGGTGGGGCTGCGTATCCAGCGGGCGGGCTGTGGTGTGGCTGCGCTGTTCAGCCGGTCGAGCTGCGTCTAGGAAGCTGGCATGGCCCGCAGGAACAGAGAGATCATCCACCGGGGACGCGACGGGTGGCTGTTCCTGATCGGGGGCACCAACGGGGTGCTCCTGCAATACCGGCGCTCGCTCGCGGGCTGGTGGCACCTGCGCCGCTGGGCGCGGCTGATCGAGGCCCGCTCCGCGCGGGCGCAAGCGCTCGGCATCCGCTACGTCCACACCATCGTGCCGGAAAAGCTCTCGGTCTACGACGACCGCACCCTCGGCCTCGATTACGACGCGCGCCTGTCGCCGGCCCGGCGGCTCGCCCGGCGTCTCGACCGGATGAGCGGCTTCGTCGATCTCGTCGCCCCCCTGCGCGCCGCCCGCGACGGGGCGGAGCCGCTCTACCGCCGCACCGATTCCCACTGGACCTACGAGGGATGCCTGATCGCGTGCCGGGCGCTGCTGCGGGCCTGCGGCGCCGTGGCTCCGCCCGATATCGCCGAGCGCCCGCGCTTTCCCCATGACGGGCTGTGGGATCTCGGCGACAAGCTGCCCGACCGGCCGCGGGAGACGGTGGTGAACTGGGCGGTGCATCGCGACGCGTCACGCGCCTATGCGAGCCCGCTCGTCGAATCCTACGAGGCGGAGGGCCGGGCGGGCGACCTCCATGTCGGCGCCCACGTCATCTACCGGAACCCCTCTCCCCAGGCCGACCCGCGCACCCTCGTGCTGTTCGGGGATTCCTACGCGCATTTCGCGCCGATCATGCTGACCAGCTTCCTCGCCGAGACGTTCCGCGAGATGCACTTCGTCTGGTCGTCCAGCATCGACTGGGGTTACGTCGAGCGGGTGCGCCCCGACATCCTGATGTTCGAGATGGCCGAGCGCTTCCTCGTCCGCATCCCGAGCGACGATTTCGACGTCGCGGCCTACGAGAAGCCGGGGATGCAGAAGCCGGCGCGTCAGGCGGAGATGGCACCGCTGGTTTGACGCGAACGGCGCCCCTCGAACCGAGGAGCGCCGCCCGTTTTCCAAACCTTCAGGCGCTTGGTGTCTCTCGCAAAACTCCCGCGCCGCCGCCGTGCCCAGAACGGGAACGATCGGTGATCGGGCGTTTCGTGAGGCACTCTTAGAGCATCGTGCTGGAAATCAAATCCAGGACGATGCTTTAGGCTCCTGTTTTCGCATCATCTTTTTCCGAAAGCCGGAGGCCACCTTTCGGGATGATGCTCTAGCGCGAGCAGACCCGCTGCCGGGCCGGGCCGCCGCCGCCGGCCTGGTAGCTCTTCGCGTGGCCGATCGAGCCGGTCATGTCCTGGGTCGGATTGCCGCCGCCCCGCTTCACGACGATGTCGCAGTAGCCCGACCGGCTGCCCGCCGCGAGCGGGAGCGCGCCGAAGCCGCCATCGGCGATGTAGGAGGGGGCTGGCGGTACGACCTGCGACGGCAGCGCGGTCCAAGTTCCCTTCTTAAGCCGGGCCGATTGCGCCGCGACCGGCGTCACCGTGGTCGCGAATGCAAGCAGGAGGGCGGATGCGTATGATGCAAAGCGCAGCATGATGTGCTCCTCTCGTGTTCAATTGCCGATTAATTTCGAAGCAAGAGCACACTTAACATGCAAATCAGCCAATCAAAGTGTGTTAAAGCACAATAATGTGATAAATTTTAATCCGTAGAAATATAATTTAATCTTCTGGGATTAAAAACATTTCTCAGCCGTACAAGAGAGATGCCGATGAGCTTTGGGGGGTTGCCGAGCTTACGCCTGATGCCGTGATGGGTGTGGGCGGGTCATCTGCGGCGGCGCGCGGAATCGAGCCCCGCGCAGCGAGCCGGACATGCAGCTTTTGCGTGTGAAATGGTGTGCCGCTCCGCCTTACCGTTTCGACGGCGGCGGCTACGGGAATCGCCGGAAGACGAAGACGAGAAAGGCCGCGTTCCCGTCGGGAACGCGGCCTGTTTTCAGAGCCGTCATATCTCGTCTTGATCTTTCTTGCCTGCCGCCGTCGGCGTGGGGCCTCTCAGACCCCGAAGCGCTTCTGCGCCGATAGGGGCGCGGCGGTCGGCATGCCCGGCGACGGCGCGCCCATCAGGGACATCCCCGCTGCGGCGGCAGCCTTCTGGGACGGTGCCTCGTTCGCGGCCGGATCGACGGCCTTGGCCTTGAAGCCCGAGGCGAGGCTCCTGGCCTCGGTCAGATCCTTGGGCGAGAGCTTGGCAGCGACCTCGTCCCGCTTGCGGCCCGCTTCCTGGTCCCCCTGCGTGGCGGCGGCCGAGAACCAGAGATAGGACTGGACGAGATCCTGCCCGACGCCGAGGCCGCGGGCGTAGAGTACGGCGAGGTTGTACTGGCTGTCGCGCACCCCGTGTTCCGCCGCCCGGCGGAAGGCGTTCGCGGCGATCACGAAATCCGCCTTGCCATTGGCCGTCGGGTTCTCGGCATGCATCACGGCGAGGTTGTGCATCGCGCGGATGTTGCCCTGATCCGCGGCGCGGCCGTACCAAGCCTTCGCCTTCTCGATGTCCCGGACCACGCCCGATCCCTTCTCGTAGGCGTTGCCGACCTTGAACTGAGCCGGCGCGTAGCCGGCATTCGCGAGCCGCTCATAGAGCTTGGCGGCGATCGCGAGGTCGCGCGTCACGCCCCGGCCCTCGGCCTCGCGGGAGGCGATCTCCCAGACCGCGGCGCCGTCGCCGTCGAGCGCATCCTGCTTGAGCTTGGCCAGGGCCGGCGGCAGGCCGGCGAGGTCGGGGCCGAGCGTGCTCATGCCCGCGACCTGGGGCAGCCCGCGCTTGGCCGGCGCGGATTTCGGCTCGGCGATGGATTGGGTCGTCGCCGGGTCGGGCGTCGTCTGGGCTCCGCCTGGAGCCGGTGTCCCGGTCTGGGGGGATGTCTCGGACGGAGCCTGGGCCTGTGAAGATGCCGCCTGAGCGGGCTCTGCCGTGGTCTCGGTGCGGCTCGCGGTGGCTTCGGAGGGTGCCCCCGTGGCGGTGCTCGCCACCGGACGGACCTCCGGCGCGGCCGGGTCGCCGGTCGGAGTGCCCTTGCCCGCGAGGAAGGCTTGGTAGGCGCCGAGCGCCAGCACCACGGCGGCGAGGCCGAGCAGGAGAGTGCGGCGGCGGCTGTCGAGGGCGCCACGGATCCGCGAGAGGGGCGTCGTCTCCGCGCCCGGCGCGCGGGCCGGAGCCACCTTGTCGCGCAGGCGCGCCGTCAACGGCGCCTCGGATGCCGATTCGGCCTGCGCCGCTTGCGCCGCGCGCCGCGCGGCGGCGATGAAGCTTGTCTTGATGTCGGCGCCGCCGGCGGGTGCAGGGCTCGCCTCCGGCGCGGCCGGGCGGCCGGATCCGGGCCGGCCGGCACCGGGCTCCAGCAACTCGTCGGACAGGCGGCTCGCCTCCGTCCCGCCGGCCTCGTCGGAGGATGCGGTGCGGTTCGGGCGGGCCAGATTCTGGGACGACGACTGGACGGCCGTCTTCGGGGCGGCGGGGCGCTCGTGCGAGACGCGCTCCTGATCGACACGCTCGGCCGAGGACAGCACGACGGGCGCGCGCTCCTGCGGGGCGGCGACGGTGAGTGCCGCGGACGAGGTCATGGTGCGGTCGAGCTGCTCGCTCAGCCGCATCAGCACCGCCTGGACGCCTTCCATCGTCGATTGGAGGCGCTGGTCCGCGCCCTTCTGGTTCGCCCGCATCTCGGCGAGATCGGCCCGCAGCAGCTCGAAACCGCCGCCAGCCGCGAGCGAGGCGGCCGAGCCCGTCATGGCCTCGCGGACCGCATGCGCGACGGTGGCCTCCAGATCGGTTCCGTTGCGCAGGGCCGTGACCTGGGCGAGCAGGTCGCCCATGGAGCGCTCGAGGCGCGCCACGGCGGGATCGGTGTCGCGCGGCGCTTCGAGCCGGCTCGCCAGGGCGAGGACGTGGCTTTCCAGGGCATCGAGTCCGCTGCCGCCCGCGCTGACGCGGTCGACTTTTTCGGCCACGCCTTCGAGCCGCTCGATCAACTCGCCGACGGCCCCGGCCCCGGCCCCGGCCCCGTCGAGCCGCTGCGCGAGCGCCTCGAAACGTCCGAGAAGCGCGCCGGGAAGCTCGCGGGATGACTCGGGCGACTTCAGCTCGCCGCGAATCTCCTCCAGCAGCGGCTTGAGGGTGGCGATGCCCGCATCCTCGTCCCGCTGGAGCTGCGTGATCTGGGCGCTGATCGCCTGCACGCCCTGGGCGAGGCTCTGGATGCGCTCCGGCCCTGCCAGGGACGCCACGAGGCGGCGGATCTCGTCGAGTTCGCGGAACACGCCGTCGAGGGCGCTCTGGTCGGCGGGGCCGGAGAGGGCGCCCGAGAGGACGGCATCGACCTTCCCGGCCAGGCGCTCCACCTCACCCGCGATGCGGGCGTGGACGTTGTCCGCCACGTCTTCGGCGATCCGCTCCACTTGGAGGCGCATGAGCTCGATCGGTGCAGCGATGGCGGCGAGTTCCTGCGGCGCGCGCGCCCGCTGAAGGTCGCCGGCGACGGCCTGCATGGTCCGCTCCAGCTCGCTGACGTCGCGGCCGGTGGCGAGGCCGCCGAGCGCGTCGCGCAGCCGGTTCGTCTCGCGTTGCAGTTCGGCGATGGCCGGGGACGGCTCCTGGCCGGACCCGTCCTCGGCATGCGTCACCGACAATGCGGCCGGGCCATCCTGCTGCTCGACCGCGCCGGCGGCGTTCCATTCGGCGATGCCCTCTTCCAGCTCGCGCTGGCGGCGGCGCACCTCGGCGACGGCATCGCGGACCTCGGTGGCGAGCGGGCGCCCGCGCCGGCCCAGCGGACGGGGCGTGTCGATCTGGCCGGCGATCTCGCCCATTTTGCGTTCGATGTCGGCGATGCGTCCGGCGATCATTTCCGGTGCGACCGGCTGGCGGGCCGTGGTCAACCGCGCCTCCATCTCGTCGATCATCCGGGCGGCATCGGCCTTGGACGCCTCGCGCTCCCGGCTGATCGAGCGGTCGAGGGCATCGAGCCGCCGCATCATCGCGCCGAGCGAGGCTTCCAGCGACGTCGTGTCCGCAGCCTCGGCTGCCGAGGCGCCCTGCGCGGCCTCCCGGCGCCTGTGCGACGGCCCGTCCTTGCGTGAGGCCGGTGCGGGCGCCTTTTCCGTCGCCCGGCCTCCAACCAGCCGGGTCGGCTCCGCGCCGGCCTCACTGGCCGGGGACGCCGCATCCGCGCGCCGCCGCCGCGGGCCCGGCTTCGACGGGTCGGGCGTCGCCACCGAGGCGATCCAACTCTCCAGCGGCACCCCCGCTCGCCGGGCGACCTCGCGGGCAGCCGCGAGTACCTCCGGGTCGAAGCTGTCGAGGCTGATCGGGGCAGTCTGTTTCATCTCGCGGAGATCCGAAGTCGGCGGCTTCCGGTGCCCGGCGGACCGACGTTTCGCGCAAGGCGTGAAGCGGCGGAATGCGGATCGGACTGGAACGACCTTTTCCATTCTTGGTAAATGCTTGGTTAAGGGTGTGACCGAAGGGCCGCGCTTTTCCGGGACGGGCCCAATTGGTGGCGCGCGGGCCGCGATTGGGACCGGCCCGGCCGGCTCTTGCGAAGCCTCCACGGGATAGTTTACATATGAACTATCGAGGATCGGAGCCCGACCGAATCGGTGCGGACCACCTCAAAAAGTTGCGGGAGGCTGACGCGATGCCGAGCTACCGGGCCCCGGTCGAGGACACCCTGTTCCTCATCAACGACGTTCTCGCGATCCACCGCTACGACAATCTCCCCGGCTTCGCCGACGCCTCCGCCGACATGGCCCAGGCGGTGCTGAGCGAGGGCGGCAGGCTCGCGGGGGACGTGTTCGCGCCGCTGAACCTGTCCGGCGATCGGGAGGGCTGCACCCGCCGGGAGGATGGCAGCGTCGTGACGCCGAAGGGCTTCAAGGCGGCCTACGACGCCTACGCCGTCGGCGGTTGGATGGGCCTGTCGATCCCCGAGGAATTCGGCGGCCAGGGCCTGCCGCACGTCATCAACACGGCGATGCAGGAATTCGTCTCCGGCGCCAACCTCGCCCTCAGCATGTATCCCGGCCTGACGCAGGGGGCGATCGCCGCGCTGCTCGTCCACGGCTCGCCCGAGCAGAAGGCGACCTACCTGCCCAAGATGGTCGAGGGCGCCTGGACCGGCACCATGAACCTCACCGAGCCGCATTGCGGCACGGATCTGGGCCTGCTGAAGACCAAGGCGGTTCCCAACGGCGACGGCTCCTACAGCCTCACTGGCACCAAGATCTTCATCTCGGCGGGCGAGCACGACCTGTCGGAGAACATCGTCCACCTCGTCATCGCCCGCATCGAGGGCGCGCCGTCGGGCACCAAGGGCATCTCGCTGTTCGTCGTGCCGAAGTTCCTCGTGAACGCGGACGGCTCCGTGGGCGCGCGCAACGCGGTGGCCTGCGGCTCGATCGAGCACAAGATGGGCATTCACGCCAACGCCACCTGCGTGATGAACTACGACGGGGCGAAGGGCTGGCTCGTCGGCCAGGAGAATCGCGGCCTGGCCGCGATGTTCGTGATGATGAACGAGGCCCGCCTCGCCGTCGGCGTCCAGGGGCTCGGCCAGTCCGAGGCCGCCTACCAGAACGCGGTCGCCTACGCGCAGGAGCGTCTCCAGGGCCGCTCGCTCACCGGCGCGAAGGCGCCGGGCAAGGCCGCCGACCCGATCATCGTCCACCCGGACGTGCGCCGCACGCTGATGCAGATCCGCGCCTTCAACGAGGCCGCGCGCGCGCTCATGCTGTGGACCGCCCTCAACTCCGACATCGCTCACCGCTCTGAGGACGCGGCCGAGCGGCAGGCGGCCGAGGACATGCTCGGCCTGATGACCCCTGTGGTGAAGGGCGTGCTGACCGACCGGGGCTTCGCCAACGCGGTCGAGGCGCAGCAGATGTTCGGCGGCCACGGCTATGTCGAGGAATGGGGCATGTCGCAGTTCGTGCGCGATGCCCGCATCGCCATGATCTACGAGGGTGCCAACGGCATCCAGGCGATGGACCTGATCGGCCGCAAGCTACCCAAGGACGGCGGCCGGGCGATGATGGCCTTCCTCACCGAGGTGCAGACCTTCATCAAGGACCACGGCGAGGACGAGAGGATGAAGCCCTTCGTGGCGCCGCTCCAGCCCGCCCTCAACGACCTCCAGGCCGCGGTGATGTGGCTGATGCAGAACGCCTTCTCGAAGCCCGACAACGCGGGCGCCGCCGCCACCGACCTGATGCACCTGCTGGGCCAGGTCGCGCTGGGCTTCATGTGGGCCAAGATCGCGCGGGCGGCGCTCGCCAAGAAGGCGGAGGGCGCCGACGTCGAGCGGATGGATGCCAAGCTTGTGCTCGGCCGTTTCTTCATGGAGCGGATGCTGCCGGAGACGGGCCTTCGCCTCACCCGGATCAAGGCCGGCGCCGAGACGACCATGGCGCTGCCCGCCGAGGCGTTCTGACGGGAGACTTGGCCGATGGGGGCTTGGGGACTGGGGCCTTTCGAGAACGATGGCGCGCTGGATTGGCTCGCCCTGCTGCGGAACGGTGAGATCGATGCCGTCGGCTCGGCATTTTCGAGCGTGACGACGGCGCCGGACTACCTTGAGGCGGACGAAGGGCAAAACGCCCTCGCCGCAGCCGAAATTCTGGCGGCGGCTCATGGGCGGCCCGCCGAGGGACTGCCGCAAGAGGTCGCGCGGATCGTAGCGGTCGGCGGCGAGCGTCTGGTGGCCAAGCCCGAACTCGTCGGGCTGGCGCGGGAGGCATTGGCTCGAATCCTGGCCGAGAACTCGGAGATTGCGGAGCTGTGGGACGACACCCCCGCGGGGCCGGACTGGCGTCACCGCGTGAGTGAACTCGACCACCGATTGAGCAGCATTCAAAGTCCCTGAAGATGCCGCGCGGATGCGGGAGTGCCGGATGAATCGGCGCGGCCCCATGGTCCGCATCTTCAACAAGGGATACCAGAGCCTGCCCGGTACGAGGCCGGCCCAAGGAGGACGAGATGCCCGAGGCCTACATCTTTGATCACGTCCGGACTCCTCGTGGCCGCGGCAAGCCGGACGGTTCGCTGCACGAGGTGACGGCACTCCGCTTGGCGGAAACGGCGCTTCGCGCCCTGAAGGACCGCAACGGCCTCGACACGCGGCAGGTGGACGACGTGGTGCTTGGCTGCGTCGATCCGGTCGGCGAGGCCGGCGGCGACATCGCCCGCGCCGCCGCGCTCGTGGCCGATTACGGCACCCACGTGCCCGGCGTGCAGATCAACCGCTTCTGCGCATCGGGCCTCGACGCCATCAACTTCGCCGCCGCGCAGGTCATGGCCGGCCAGCACGACCTCACCGTCGGCGGCGGCGTCGAATCGATGAGCCGGGTCGGCCTCGGCGCCTCGGGCGGCGCCTGGCCGGTCGATCCGGCGATCGCGGTCAAATCCTACTTCATGCCGCAAGGCGTCTCGGCCGACCTCATCGCCACCAAGTACGGTTTCAGCCGCGACGATTGCGACGCCTACGCCGTCGAGTCGCAGAAGCGCTCGGCCCAATCCTGGGACGCGGGCCTGTTCAAGAACTCCGTCGTGCCGGTGAAGGACATCAACGGCATCACCCTGCTGGACCGTGACGAGCATATGCGGCCGACGACCGACATGCAGTCGCTGGCGAGCCTGAAGCCCTCCTTCGTGCAGATGGGCCAGATGGGGGGCTTCGACGCGGTGGCCGTCGATGCCCACCCGGATGTCGAGGCGGTCAACCACGTCCACCATGCCGGCAACTCGTCGGGCATCGTGGACGGCGCGGCGGCGGTGCTGATCGGCTCGCGCGAGGCCGGCGACGCCGCGGGCCTGCGGCCCCGCGCCCGCATCCGGGCGTTCGCCAATATCGGCTCCGATCCGGCGCTGATGCTGACGGGCCCGGTCGATGTCACGAAGAAGGTGTTGGCGCGGGCCGGCATGAGCCTGTCCGACATCGACCTGTTCGAGATCAACGAGGCCTTCGCCTCGGTGGTCCTGCGCTTCCATCAGGCCTTCGACCTCGACCCGGCGAAGGTGAACGTCAACGGCGGCGCCATCGCCATGGGCCATCCGCTGGGTGCCACGGGCGCGATGATCCTCGGCACCGTGCTCGACGAGTTGGAGCGCACCGGCAAGGAGCGGGCGCTCGTCACCCTGTGCATCGGCGCCGGCATGGGCACCGCCACGATCATCGAGCGGGTGTGATCGGTCGGGCGGCGTCACGCCGCCGCCCTGCCCTGCCATCCGTCGGGAAACGCTGCTAAGGGCCTCCCACGCCGCGCCCTTTTTCGATCGGGTGCGGCCCCAGAACACCCATGGGAGAAACGCCACGATGAAGTCGACAAAAGCCGCCCTCTGCCTCGCCCTCGTGCTGGCCCTGCCGCTCGCCGCGCGGGCCGACGACAACGCGGACAAGCTCGCCGTCGCCACCAAGCTGACCGAGAAGACGGTTCTGAAGAACCTCGATACGGGCTTCGGCGGTGCGCTCGAGAAGACCGTCTCGACCATGCCCGAGGACAAGGCCGAGAAGGTGCGCAAGGAGGCCAAGGCCGAGTTCGACAAGCAGCGCAAGGAGCTGCTCGAAGGCCTGTCCAAGCAGTATGCCGACAAGTTCAGCCTCGACGAGTTGAACCAGCTCGACAAGATCTACGAGGATAAGACCTATCAGAAGTTCCAGGCCGTCAACGCCGACCCGAAATCGGAGGTGAACCTGCTCTCGCAGGCGGTGGTGACCCGGCTCCTGAACATGCTGACGCTGGCGGCTGCCAGCGACCAGACCGGCGGCGCCCCGGGCGGGCTGCCCGGCGGCATGCCGACGCCCGCCAAGTGAACGAGCAAGTGAACAGCTAAGTCAGCGGGCGAGGCGAGGATGAGCGGTGCGACGGGCAGCTTCGGGCGAAGGGCGTCAGGCGACGCGCTTCACCGGTGCGCCGTCGGCCGCGAAGCCCGCCACCGGCGGCAGGGCTTCCAGCGCCGGACGGGCGAAGTGGTAGCCCTGCAGCAGGTCGATGCCGAGGCCGTGCAGCGCCTCGGCCTCGGCCGCGGTCTCGATGCCCTCGGCGATCACCGCGACGCCGAGCGCCCGCGCGATCTGGTTGAGGCCGCCGACGATGGTGCGGCGCCCGGCATCCGCATCGATGCCGCGCACGAGATCCATGTCGATCTTGATCAGGTCCGGGCGGAAATTGGCCAGCAGGCCGAGGCCCGCATAGCCCGCGCCGAAATCGTCGAGCGCCGTGAAGAAGCCCTGTCGCCGGTACTCCGTGACGATCCGCTGGACATGGGCGATGTCGTGGAAGCGCTCGTTCTCGGTGAATTCGAAGTTGAGCCGCCCGTTGTCGAAGCCGACGCGGCGGGCGGCCTCAAGCGAGGCGCGAATGCAGGCCGCCGGCTCGTACACGGCGTTCGGCATGAAGTTGATCGACAGCTTGGTATCGCCGCCGGGCGGGAACAGGCGGCCGGCGAGCTCGATCGCCTTGACCCGCGCCGCCTGATCGAAGCGGTAGAGCGTCTCGTCGGTGACCCGCGACAGGATCGAGCCGGCCGACTCGCCGTCCGGTCCGCGCACCAGCGCCTCGTAGCCCCAGACGCGCGCATTGGCGACGTTGACGATGGGCTGGAAGGCCATGGTGAAGGAAAAGTCGAGATCCGCTCCATCGCGGCAGGCTCGGCAGGCGGTTCGCGGTCTGGCGTCCGTCGTCATGATCCGTCTGGGGTTTGGTGTGGAGAGCCGGGTCCAGTCGCGCACCCGTTGCATCCTCCATGACGGCTCCCTCCCCTTAAGAATCCGATACGGCCAGGCTCTTTTCCTTCGAGGCTCCGCGATGACCGCAACCGAGAATTTCCGCTTCGAGACCGATGCCGACGGCATCGCGCTCGCGACCTGGGACATGCCGGGCCGTTCGATGAACGTCATCACCATGGAGGTGGTGGCGGAACTGGAGCGGATCGTCGACACGGTCGTCGCCGACGAGGCCATCAAGGGTTGCGTCATCGTCTCGGGGAAGAACAACTTCTCCGGCGGCGCCGACCTCACCATGCTTCAGGGGCTCGGGGTCGAGTACGAGCGGCTGAAGGCGAGTGAGGGCGAGGCGGTGGCCATGCGCCACTTCTTCGAGGAGTCGCGGCGCCTCAGCCTCGTGTTCCGCAAGCTCGAAACCTGCGGCAAGCCGTTCGCGGCGGCGGTGCACGGCCTGTGCCTCGGCGGCGCCTTCGAGCTGGCGCTGGCCTGCCACCACCGGGTGCTCGCCGACGACGACAAGACCCGTGTCGGCCTGCCCGAGATCAAGGTCGGCCTGTTCCCCGGCGGCGGCGGCACGCAGCGCGTGTCCCGTCTGATGCAGACCGGCGACGCGCTGCAGATGCTGTTCAAGGGCGAGCAGATCCGCGCGCTCATGGCCAAGAATATGGGGCTGGCCCACGCCGTCGCCCCGGCCGCGGAGATCGTTGAGCGGGCCAAGGCCTGGATCCGCGAGGGCGGCTCGGCGGTGGCACCGTGGGACGTGCCGAAGTTCAAGGCGCCATCCGGAAAAGTCTACTCGCCCGCCGGCATGATGATCTGGCCGCCGGCCAACGCGATCTACCGCCGTGAGACCCACGACAATTATCCGGCCGCCAAGGCGATCCTGGCGTCGGTCTACGAGGGCCTGCAACTGCCGATGGATCTCGGCCTCCGGGTCGAGAGCCGCTACTTCGCCCATATCCTGCGCACCAAGGAAGCGCAGGCGATGATCCGCACCCTGTTCATCTCCATGGGCGAGATCAACAAGGGCGCCCGCCGCCCGAAGGACGTCGAGGCGACCAAGGTCGGCAAGGTCGGCGTCATCGGCGCCGGCTTCATGGGCGCGGGCATCGCCTACGTCACGGCGCAGGCCGGGATGCAGGTCGTGCTGATCGACCGCGATCAGGAGGCCGCCGATGCCGGCAAGGCACATTGCCACAAGCTCATCACCGGCCAGATCAACCGCGGCAAGGCCAAGACCGCCGACCGCGACGCCCTGCTCGGCCGCATCACCGCGACGCCCGATTACGGCGCCCTGTCCGATTGCGACCTCGTGATCGAGGCGGTGTTCGAGGACCCGAGCGTGAAGGCCGAGGTGATCGCCAGGGTCGAGGCGGCGCTGCCCGCACACGCGATCTTCGCCTCCAACACCTCGACCCTGCCGATCTCCGGCCTCGCCCAGACCTCGAAGCGGCCCGAGCAGTTCGTCGGCATCCACTTCTTCTCGCCTGTGGAGAAGATGCTGCTCGTGGAGATCATCCGCGGCAACCAGACCGGCGACCGCGCCGTGGCCACCGCCCTCGACTATGTGCGCGCGATCAAGAAGACCGGCATCGTCGTCAACGATTCCCGCGGCTTCTTCGCCAACCGCTGCGTGCTCGCCTACATCCAGGAGGGCCACAAGATGCTTGCCGAGGGCGTGCCCCCGGCGATGATCGAGAACGTGGCGCGGATGGCCGGCATGCCGGTCGGCCCGCTCTCGCTCAACGACGAGGTGGCGCTCGATCTCGGCCTCAAGATCATGCGGGCGACCGAGGCGCAGCTCGGCGAGGGCGCCGTCGATCCCGATCAGAAGCGGCTCCTCGTCGCGATGGTCGAGACGCATGGCCGGCTCGGCCGCAAGAACAAGCGCGGCTTCTACGACTATCCCGAGGGCGGCCAGAAGACGCTCTGGCCGGGGCTCGCCGAGATCCAGCCGAACCGGCTCGACCCGGAGGGCATCGACATCGACGAACTGAAGCACCGCTTCCTCGTGGTTCAGGCGCTGGAGGCTGCCCGCACGATGCAGGAGGGCGTCGTGACCGATCCGCGCGAGGCGGATGTCGGCTCGATCCTCGGCTTCGGTTTCGCCCCCTTCACCGGCGGCGCGCTCTCCTACATCGACTTCATGGGCGCGAAGGCCTTCGTGGCGCTGGCCCGACAGTTGGAGGCCCGGCACGGCGCCCGCTTCACCCCGCCGGGCAACCTTCTGACGATGGCCGAGTCCGGGGGGCGCTTCTACGACGCGCTGAAGCAGGCGGCGTAGCGATCGGCTGGCCCTCCCCTCATGGGGAGGGCCGCCATGCGGAACCGAACCGCTCCGCTTTCGTTCACCGCCCGACCGCACTGAGCGAACCGGAGTTTCCCGTTGTCGACCCTCATCAAGATCCTGATCGCGTTCTTCCTGCCGCCGATCTCGGTGCTGATGACGCATGGATTCGGGATTCAATTCCTCTTCAACATCCTGCTCTGCCTGCTGTTCTACCTACCGGGCTCGATCCACGCGCTCTACCTGCTGCTGAGCGACCGCTAACCGGATCCCATCGTCAGCCTGAGGGCGTCGCGCTGCGCCCTCAGGTGATCCATGAGGCGCTGCGCGATCCGGCCCGGTGGGCGACCCGCCGGGTGGGTCATCACGGTTTGGATGGACAGACGCGGCCGGAACGGCCGCAGCACGATCGGCAGGCCCGTGAGAGTCCGCGCCGGTAGTGGATCGACGATGGCCATGCCCAGGCCTTCGGCCACGAGACCGCACCGCGCCGCCGTGTATTGCGCAGTGAAGACGAAGAGCGGCGCGATGCCGGCCTGCGCGAACGCTTCCTCGACCCTCTGCTGAAACACGCCCGGCGTGCCCGCGATCATCGGTTCGCCCGCGAGGTCCGCGACTGTAATGGCCGTCTTGCTCGCCAAGGCGTGGCCGAGGGGCACCGCACACACCGCTTCGGTGGCGAGGAAGGATTCGCTCCTCACCCCTTCATGGCCTGGACGCGACCGCACGAGGCCGACATCGCACTGATCGGACGCCGCCCAGGACCAGATCGTTTCCGGGCTCGGCACCAGCACCGCGACGTGAATGCCAGGGTGTTCCTCGTTCAGTCTGCGGATGGCGCGGGGCAGCAGGCGCGCTGCCAGCGAGGGTTGGCAGGCAACGCGCAGCGGACCGGTGCCGAGGTCACGGATCCGGCCTGCTGCCTCGCGCAAGGCATCGAGCCCGGCATAGGTCCGCTCCACCTCTCGGGCGAAGGCTTCGCCCTCCCGCGTCGGCAGAGCGGCGCCGTGGCCGCGCACGAACAGAGCAAATCCGAGATCGGTCTCAAGCTGCGCGATGGCGCGGCTGACATGCGGTTGGCCGATGCCGAGCGCGGCGGCGGCCCGCGTCATGCCGCCGTGGCGCAGCACCGCGCGAAACAGGTCGAGATGGGCCGGGTTCATCATGCCTCATCTGCATGGAAAGCTGCATCTTAGGAATTTGACGTCATGGGGCTTCGCGGGTGTCAATGCGCCGACCACGTTCCGCCGGACGCCGGCTGCACCACCCGATAAGGCTCAAGGGCCGATGCTTCGTCTCCTGCTCCCCTCCCTCCTCGCCATCGCGGCGGGCGTCAGCATCGTCGTCCAGCAGGTGCTGAATGCCCGCCTGCGCGCGGATCTCGGCTCCGCGGCCTGGGCCGGTTTCGCGAGCTACGCTGTCGGCCTCGCCTGCATGGCGCTGCTTGCCCTGGCTCTGCGCGATCCCCTGCCCGCGACGAGCGTGGCGGCGCGGGTGCCGTGGTGGGCCTGGAGCGGCGGCCTGTTCGGCGCGCTCTTCATCGGGCTGGCCATCGTTCTCGTGCCGCAGCTCGGCGCCGCGGCCTTCATCGCGCTCCTCGTCGCCGGTCAAATGCTGGCCTCGGTCACCTTCGACCATTTCGGCTGGATGGGGCTCGCCCAGCGCCCCCTCGACGGTCCGCGCCTGATCGGTGTCGCGCTCCTCGTCGGCGGTGTGATTCTGATCCGGCGCTGAAAGCGGCTTCAGGCGCCGACGGCGTGCAGCGCGATCTCCCGCCGATGCGCCCGGTCGCGGTGCTCGATCAGGTAGATGCCCTGCCACGTGCCCAGCACCAGGCGACCGTCGCTCACGGGGATGGTGAGGCCCGAGTCGGTCACCATCGTGCGGATATGGGCGGGCATGTCGCCCGGCCCCTCGCTATAAAACGCAATCCAAAGCCGCTATGGATACTCAGTAGGCTGGGGCTCGCGTTGATGCCGACAGCGTTCTTATATGTCTGTATGTCCACCAAGGTACAGGAGCAGGGCGACTCTCTGCGCCGTCAGTAGAGTCTAAGACCGCCTTACGGTGATGTAACATCTGATCAGAATTACCCTGATGTGACGTTATCCGCTGTCACATTGCGCCGTCACCTTAGGGCGTACGCTAATGAAATGCTTCTAGTGTCAGGTGTTAGTCGAAAGCCTCGTGGGGGCTATGCGTACCTTCGGCGGATAGGTACGTACCCCGTTGCGTGCTCGTGCACCAAATTCGTGGACTTTTCACATTTTTCGACCGACAAGAGGAGGCGCTCTCCGAGGCGCCACCGTCCGCTGGACAGTTAGAATGCTCATCGCTTACCGTTTTAAAAATTTTAAATCGTTCAAAGACGGGGGAAGCCTGTCCCTCCTTTCCCATCGCGCGGACAAGACGCTTCCCGATTGTCTGTTGGTTCCGCCTGTTAAAGCAAAGCTACCTTCGAAGATTTTGCCAGCAATAGCCATATACGGCGCAAATTCCGCAGGTAAGACGAATGTTCTTCAAGCATTGAGCTACCTTCATGATGCGGTGCTTGAATCTCATCGCTTATGGAAACCTGGCCGTGGTACAAAGATTTCCCAGTTTGCTGGAAAAGACAGTTATAAGACCCCGGCTGTCATCGAGGTTGACTTTTTAATTGAAGAAACAAGGTATAGCTATGGCGTTGCTGCTTCCTCCTCATTGTTCGAGGAGGAATGGCTAATGGCATATCCAAACGGAAAGGAGGTTTTAGTTTTTTCGAGAAGGACGCAAAGAGGTGACGCTGGTAAATTTATTACCGATATTGAATATGGCCCCGCTTTCGGTGAGGAAGGGCCATTCGTACCTTCTGTTGTCCGGAAGACTAGAGAGAACAGTCTAGCACTTTCTGTTGCGGCGCAGGAGAACCACCCTGTGTGCCGGATAGTTTATGATTGGTTTCAAGATAGAATTAGCTCTGTGAATTTGCCCGGACCACCAGAGCGTATGCATTCTATGCTTACAGCGCAATTGCTCCTTGAAGATGAGGAGATGAAAAAATCTGTTCTATCTCTCATGCGCGTTGTAGAGCCGGGTTTGATCGATATTCTGATAAAAAAGAATGATGAACCCTCATATCCCGAGGCTATGAAGGGTATGCTACAGGAAGAAGCTCTTTCAATTTTTGAGTCAAGCTACGGATATAGCATAAATTTTGCAGTTAAGTCTGGAAAGTCAAGAATCCTTCTTCCATACGAGGTTCAATCTAAAGGCTTCAAAAAATTCTTCTCTATGGTGGCGAGGGTACTGTTTGGTCTCCGGTCTGGAGATGTTGTGATTGTAGATGAGCTTGAAACCAGCATTCATCCGCATCTTGCCAGGATGATTGTTGAGTTGTTCCAGAATAAGGACGTGAATAAGGCTGGTGGTCAAGTCGTTTTCACGACACATGATACCAATTTGCTCGATCAATCCTTGCTTAGGCGAGACCAAATTTGGTTCGTTGAGAAAGTACATGCTAAGTCAAAGCTCTACTCTCTCCTTGAATTTGCCCCGAGGAAGGATGAGAATCTTGAGCGAGGATACCTTCGCGGAAGATACGGGGCGATACCTGCACTTGGATTGAATTTAGAAGAATTGCATTCGCACTAGCTTGGGTTGAAGGATAGTATCATGCCCAAGCCTACGCACCGCTTCGGAAGCAAACTTGCGTCACGCAAGCAGGGAAGAAGGTCCGCTCGGATAAGGGTTATTGCTGTTGGCGTCGACGGCGAGCGCACGGAATATCGATATTTTATGGGATGGAAGCTCAAGCTCGGCAACGTCGGCGCTGATATCAGACCATACTATCTTCGAAGTGGCGGTAATGCTTTGGAAGCTGTAGAGGCTTGCAGGGACTGGGCCGCTAGCGAGGGTCCATTTGAGGAAGTTTATTGCGTTTGTGACGTCGACGACACATCTCCGCAAGATTTATCTGATGCTGTAGGTATATGCGAAAAGGCTCAGATCACCCTTTGCGTATCTACTAGATCATTTGAAGTCTGGCTTGCGCTCCACTGGGAGAAAATATCGCTTTCCCCCCTTGTTAACGAGAAAGACGCGATCAATTTGGTTTCTAAACATCACAACAAATACTGCAAAAAAGAAAAGGAAGTTGATTTTGCGGTCCTGTTTCCTATGACCGAGCAGGCATGTCGTAATGCTGATTGGCTATCTAGGCAAGGCATTAGTAACCCCGGAACGAATGTTCATGTCTTGGTATCGAGGCTGATGAAGTTGTACAAAAAACGCAGCGTCCTCAAGGGCTAGTAGTGTGCCTCAACTGCTGGATCGTCGCGTGTGGCTAAAATCCGTGCGGGCGGATTTAAGATTTTATGTCCCGATGGCGGTAATGATGATCTCACGCAGGTGAGGCCGATCGCGATGTTCGATAAGGTATATCCCTTGCCACTGCCCCAATCCGAGTTGTCCAGAGTTAATGGGGATGGATAAGCTAGAGTCAGTCAACATAGTCCGGATGTGCCCTGGCATATCATCTGGTCCCTCTGCCGAGTGAACGTATCGTCGGTGGCTTTGTAACCGGTTCGGCCCCTCCATACCGTGGACGTACTGCCCGTGTCGCGGCGCAAGCCCGTCGAGCGCGGTCATCAGATCGACCCGCACATCCGGGTCGGCGTTCTCCTGGATCGTCAGCGACGCCGAGGTGTGCCGGCAGAACACGCTGACGAGGCCGGAGCGGAGGCCGCTCTCCGCGACGAAACCCGCCACGGCCTCGGTGACATCCGTGAAACCCGGTCCGGGCGTCGCGACCGTCACCCGCGCACTCGCCTGCCGGGTCACTTCGGCCGTCGAAAACCCTTCGAGCGGCCCGATCTTTCCGCTGGTTCTGCCCGCCTGTCTCATTCCGATGCCTCCAACGCCGCGCCCGGCGCGACCTCGCGCTCGCCGCGCGCCAGAATCCGTTCCAGCACATCGACCCGGTCGGCCTCCGCCGCCGGCTTGTCCCAGCGGATGCGGCTGACGCGGGGGAAGCGCATCGCCACGCCCGATTTGTGCCGGGTCGAGCGCTGCACGCCCTCGAAGGCGATCTCCAGCACCAGCCCGGCCTCGCGGCCGTAGGCGACCTCGCGCACCGGGCCGAACCGCTTGGTCGTATGGTTGCGGACGTAGCGGTCGAGCTTTTGCAGTTCGGCATCGGTGAAGCCGTGATAGGCCTTGCCGACCGGCACCAACTCCTCGCCTTCCGCCCCCTCGCGCCAGCAGCCGAAGGTGTAGTCGGAGTAGAAGGACGAGCGCTTCCCGTGGCCGCGCTGGGCGTACATCATCACGGCATCGACCACGTAGGGCTCGCGCTTCCACTTCCACCACGGCCCCTTGGGACGGCCCGGCAGGTAGGGGCTGTTGCGCCGCTTGAGCATCACGCCCTCGATGGCGTCCGCATCGGCCCCCGCCCCGGCGGAGGCCGGATCGGCGCGCGCCGCGGCGACGTCGTCCCAGGTCGCGAACGACACCACGGGCGAGAGGTCGATCCGGGCGTGGTCCAACCGCTGCACGAGGGCCTCCAACCGGGGGCGACGCTCGGCGAAGGGCAGCGGGCGCAGGTCCTCGCCCTCGGCCGACAGCACGTCGTAGGCGCGGACATGGGCCGGGAACTCCTCCAGGAGCTTGCCCGTCACCGCCTTCCGGTTGAGCCGTTGCTGGAGCACGTTGAAGCTCTGGACGCGTCCCTCGCGCAGGATCAGCAATTCGCCGTCGAGGGCGCCGTCGAAGGTGATCGCCTCGGCGAGATCGGGGAACGCGGCGGAGATGTCCTCGCCGGTGCGCGAGTAGACTTTTTGGACCTGCCGGCCCTGGCTGTCGCGCCCGCCCGCGAGCTGGACGCGGATGCCGTCCCATTTCCACTCCGCCGAAAACGCCTCCGGTTCGAGTTTGTCGAGGTCTTCGAACTCCTCCACCGGGTGCGAGAGCATCGGCGGCCGGAACGGGGCCGGGTTGCGGCTCTCCGGCCGCTCAGCCCTGCCCTCCACCCAGGCGAACAGCTCGGGATAGGGCGGCCTGAGCCCGTGCCAGACTTCCTCGACCGCATCCGCCTCGTGGCCGCCGAGCGCGCCGACCGCCGTCTTGGCCAGACGGGCCGAAACGCCGACGCGAAGGTTGCCGGTGACGAGCTTGAGAAGCGCCCAGCGCCCGGTCTCGTCGAGGGCGTCAAGCCAACGGGCGAGATGCTGCGGGAGTTCGCGCTTCGGGGTGGTGGCGAGGGTTTCGACGACCTCGGCGAGGGGGGGGACGCAGAGAGGAGGGTTATTGTGGCCGATGCCAGGGGCGTCCCCTCTCCCCGCTTGCGGGCAGAGGGCTTCGGCGACCGCGTCGTCGGCAGAGCGAGCCGGCCGGCGATGGTGAGGGGGCGATTCCGGAAGAGCCTCGTCCGTCAAGGCCTCCTCACCCTCGCTGCCGCTTGTCGCGCCGACGACGCGGTCGTCGCGACCCTCTCCCCGCATGCGGGGAGAGGGGGAAGCATCCGGCGATTCACCCGGGCCCGGCCAGATCAGCGCCGTGGTCTCGGCGAGGTCGCCCACGTAGTTGTGCGAGAGCGAGAACAGCACCGGATCGACCCGCTCTTCCACCAGCCCGCGGATCAGCGCCGGCTTGGCCTCGCGGAAGGTGAGTCCGCCGGTCATGGCGGCGAGCGCCCAGCCGCGCTCCGGGTCGGGGGTGCCGGCGAAGAAATCCTGGAGCAGGCGCAGCTTGGCGTTGCGGCGCGGCTCGTAGGCGAGTCGGTCGAGGAGGTGGGCGAAGTCGTTCACGCCGAGGCCTCCTCCATCCGCGGGTCGTGTCCCGGATCGGGCTCGGCCTCGCCGTCGTCGCCGTAGCCCAGGAGGTGCAGCGGCTTGGCGCGGATGCCGCGCGTGCCGCACCAATGCACCAGCGCGTCCTCCTGGCCATGCGTCACCCAGACCTCCTCGGCCCCCGTGTCGAGGATCGTCCGGCACAGGTCCGGCCAGTCGGAATGATCGGAGATGACGAGCGGCAGCTCGACGCCCTTCTGCCGGGCGCGGGCGCGCACCCGCATCCAGCCCGAGGCGAAGGCGGTGACCGGATCGGGGAACTTGCGCGACCACAGATCCTGAATCGAGGACGGCGGGCAGAGCACGATGGCGCCGTGCAGGGTCTTCCGGTCGGCCGCCCCCACCTTCGGCGTCTCGCCGAGCGGTACGCCCTCACGCTTGTAGAGTTCGGTCAGCTTCTCCATCGCCCCGTGCAGGTGGATCGGCCGGTCCCACCCTTCCTCGCGCAGCAGCGCCATCACCCGCTGCGCCTTGCCCAGCGCGTAGGCGCCGACGATGTGGGCGCGCTCGGGAAACAGCGTCACCGAATCGATCAGCTTGCGCACCTCGCCCCGCGTGTCGGGATGACGGAAGACCGGCAGGCCGAAGGTGGCCTCGGTGATGAACACGTCGCAGGGCACCACTTCGAACGGCAGACAGGTCGGATCGTGCGCGCGCTTGTAGTCGCCGGAGACGACAAGGCGTTTGCCCTCGCGCTCGATCGCGATCTGCGCCGAACCGAGCACGTGGCCGGCGGGGGCGAAGAACACGGTGACGTCGCCGATCCGCATCCGTTCGCCGAGCGGTGCCTCCTGGCGGGTCGTGCAGAAATCCTCGCCGTAGCGCACGGCCATGATCCGCAGGGTCTCGGGCGTGGCCAGCACGGTGCCGTGGCCGGCGCGGGCGTGGTCGGCATGGCCGTGGGTGATCAGCGCCCGCTCGACCGGCCGCGTCGGATCGACGTGGAAGCGCCCGAGCGGACAGTAGAGGCCCTCGCGGGTCAGGGTGAGGAGATCGGAGGCGCGCTGCGACATCGGCCGGGATATAGGGCGGAGGTTTCCCAAGGCCGCAAACGCACGATGTCCCGACAGCGCTCCTCCGGCGATCTCCTCGCCGACCGCCGTTACGCCTACGCCGAGGCCTGCCTCGCCGAGGACGACCCCGCCGGGGCGGCGGAGATGGCGGAGCAGACGCTGGAACGCGCTCCCGGCTACGCGCCCGCCTGGTTTCTGCTCGGGCGCGCCCGCGAGACCCTGTTCGGGCAAAGCCGGGACGCGGCCGACCGGCTCGCGGCGCTCGCGGCGTTCGGGCGGACGCTCGAACTCGATCCCGAGGACGCGCTGGGCAGCCGCCTGCATCGCGCCGCGCTCGGCGCAGGCGATGCGCTCGCGGCGATCACGCCAGCCTATATCCGCGCGCTGTTCGACGGCTACGCCCCGCGCTTCGAACGGCATCTCGTGGACGAACTCGGCTATTGCGGGCCGGCGCTGATGGTCGCGGCACTCGACGCGCTGGCGCGGCCGGACCCGTCTTGTGCGCCGCAACACTTCCCGAACGGGCTCGATCTCGGCTGCGGTACCGGGCTGATGGGTCGGGCGCTCGCGGGTCGGGTCGGGCGCCTGGCCGGTTGCGACCTCTCCCCTGCCATGCTGGCGCTGGCCGGCCGCATCGGGCTCTACGAGCGTCTTGCCGAGGCCGGCCTCGTCACGTTCCTGGCTGCCGAGCCGGCGGCCTCCGCCGACCTGATCGTGGCCGCCGACGTCTTCATCTATCTGGGGGATTTGACGTCGGCCCTGTCTGGGATAGCCCGCGTGCTGCGGCCCGGCGGGCTGGCCGCCTTCACCGTCCAGTCCCCGCTACGGGAGGAATCGGGTGTCGTGCTCGGTGCCGACGGGCGCTACGCCCATTCCGACACCTATCTGCGAGAGGTGGCCGAGCAGGCTCGTCTGGTCATCGCCGAGATGCGCCCGGCGGCCATTCGGCGCCAAAGCAAGTCGGACGTGCCGGGGCGCATCTTAATCCTACACAAACACTTGATTTCTGTCTGTGCAATGGACGCAACCGGACAGCCGTAATACCGTTGTGCTGCGGAGCAACATCAGAGGAACCGATGGCTGACGAGTCGAACAAGGCCTTTCCGGCAAGTCCAGTAACGCGTGTCCCGATCGCGCTGATGCTGGCAGGCACTGCAGGTGCAGCCGACTCGATCGGCTTCCTCGAATTTTCCCAGCTCTTCATGTCGTTCATGAGCGGCAACACCACGCGGTTCGGCGTGGCCGTCTCAGGCTTCGACTGGGACGGCACCACCCGGTTCGCCAGCGTGATCGCGCTGTTCTGCTTCGGCGCCTGCATCGGCACGCTGATCGCGGCCTGGTCCGGCCGGTTCCGGCTCTCGGTCCTGCTGATCATCCAGGCCGTGCTGTTCGCCATCGGCCTGTTCGTCCCGTTCGGCAGCACGGCCTTCCCGCTCCACGCCTACCCGATCGTGCTGGCGCTCGGCATCCAGAACGCGACGCTGCAGGACGAGGCGGGCCGCAGCCTCGCCATCACCTACGTCACGGGAACGGTGGTGCGCTTCGGTGCGGGCATCGCCAACCTGATCCTGCACAAGCCGGCCCCCTCGTTCTGGCTGCAGGCGCCGCTCTGGGGGGCGCTCAGCACGGGCGCCGTAATCGGCGGCTTCCTGCACGGCTGGTACGGCGAGCGGGCCTTCCTGTTCCCGGCCGGACTCGCGGCGCTGCTGGCTTTGATCTCGCTGGTGCTGACGGTCCTGCTCAAGGACACGCCCTACGTCTCGGGCGTGGCGGCTCCGCAGCCCGACGCGCATCCCGAGGCGAAGCCGACGGCGACCGTTCCCGCCGCGACCTGACGCCCGGCGACCGTCAATCGTCCCCAGGGCCGCCGCGCAGCCGTTTGACGCTGCTGCGGCGGCTCTTTTCGTCGAGGCGCCGCTTCTTCGAGGCCAGCGTCGGCCGGGTGGCGCGGCGCGGTGTCGGCGGCACCGCCGCTTCCGCCACCAGCGCCGCGAGCCGTTCGCGGGCATCGGCCCGGTTGCGCTCCTGCGTGCGGAAGCGCTGGGCGTTGATGACGAGCACGCCCTCCCCCGTCAGCCGCCGGCCGGCGAGCCGCATCAGCCGCACCGCCACCGCATCGGGCAGGCTGCGGGAGCGGCGCACGTCGAAGCGGAGCTGCACCGCCGTGGACAGCTTGTTGACGTTCTGTCCGCCCGGGCCGGAGGCGCGCACGAAAGTTTCCTCGAGTTCGGCCTCGTCGATCTCGATCAGCGGCGTGCACTGGAGCGCCACGGCGGGTTTCCTTCCTTGAACGCGTTCGGCCTCAGCCGGCCTCGCCCGGCGTTCGGGCCCGCACCGCCAGGGCGTGCAGCCCGCGCTTGAAGGCCTCGTCGAGAAGTCCGTTGACGATCCTGTGGCGTTCGACCCGGCTCTTCCCTTCGAAGGCTGCCGACACGACATCGAGCCGGAAATGGGTCTCGCCCTCCGGCCGGGCGCCGGAATGGCCGGCATGCAGGTGCGACTCGTCGGTCACATCGAGCGCGGTCGGCGCCAACTCGGCCTCCAGGCGCTCGGCGATCCAGTCCTTCATCGTCCCGGTCATCATGTCCTCGCTCTGAGCGGAAGCGCTACGGCCGTGCATCGGCCGTGTGTCGGAGGCGTTTGTCCGGCGCGGTCCCGGCACAAAAGCGTCAACCCCGGATCGATGCATGCGGCATCAGGCCCAACGGCCTTTTCGTCGGCGCCTCCGCCCCTCATAATCGGCCCGTCATGGATCTCAACTCGCCGCTGTTCGACCGCATCCGTATCAAGCCGACCTGTGACGATCCCAAGCCGGGAGCGAAGGCGGGGGCGAAGGCCGGCGCGCGCGCCAAGGCCGGTGCGGCCACGGCCGAGGCGTCCTGCGAGGCGGAAGGCTGCACCCATCCCGGCCTCTACCGCGCCCCCAAGGGCCGCAGGCAGGAGGGGCAGTACTGGCGCTTCTGCATCGACCACGTGCGCGCCTACAACGCCTCCTACAATTACTTCGACGGCATGAACGATGCCGCGGTCGAAGCCTACCAGAAGGATGCGATCATCGGCCATCGGCCGACATGGTCGATGGGCATGAACGCGGCGGCCGCCACGGCCGAGGCGAAGGCCAAGGGGGCAAAGGGCGCCCAGCCCGAGGCCGAGCGTGACTGGGCCTATGCCGACCCGCTGGGAATTCTGCGGGCGAACGGGGTCGGCGGCGGGGCCGCGGGCCGGCGTCAGGCCGAGCCGGAGCCGCAGCGTCCCCGTCACTCGGCGGCGGTGCGCAAGGCGCTCGACGTGATGGGGCTCGACGAGACGGCCGATACCGCCGCGATCAAGGCGCAGTACAAAACGCTGGTGAAGCGCTTCCACCCGGACGCCAATGGCGGCGACCGCTCCTTCGAGGAGCGCCTGCGCGACATCATCCGCGCCCACGACGTGCTGCGCGCCGCCGGGCTGTGCTGACCCGCGCCGCCCGCCCTGGCCGGCACCGAGTCCGGTGCGAAGGGTGCGAACCCGGCGCCGCGAACGGGCAATGCGCCGAATGCCGGTCCGCCCGGCGGCGGGTGGGGCAGCAAATGTCCGCGTGCGCCCTATATTTCTTGGATACCGCTTCTATGTGAAGCCGGCTTCCCCGGATGATCCCTCCGTTTCGCCGCGCCCTCTTTCTGGCTGAGCCCCCTTGGCGATGCCGAGGGGCGGCGATTAAGGAAGACATCCGCCCGCTTCCCTGTGGGCCGCCCGGCAGGTGAGTGACGATAGAAAGCGCGGTCGCGCGGGGTCACGCCCGTTCCCGGCCGCCCCGATGAGGTTCCGTATGCTGTCTGACGAAACGCCCGCTTCCCTGCCCGACCGCCAGGTTTCCGTCCGCGAGGTGTTCGGCATCGACCTCGACCTGAAGGTGCCGGCCTATTCCGAGCCCGAGGAGCACGTGCCGGATCTCGATCCGGACTACATCTTCGATCGGGAGACGACGCTGTCGATCCTGGCGGGCTTCGCCCGGAACCGCCGCGTGATGGTCACCGGCTATCACGGCACCGGCAAGTCGACGCATATCGAGCAGGTCGCGGCACGGCTGAACTGGCCCTGTATCCGGATCAACCTCGACAGTCACGTCTCGCGCATCGACCTCGTCGGCAAGGACGCCATCGTCCTGAAGGACGGCAAGCAGGTCACCGCCTTCCAGGACGGCATCCTGCCCTGGGCCTTGCAGAACAACGTCGCGCTCGTGTTCGACGAGTACGATGCCGGCCGCCCCGACGTGATGTTCGTGATCCAGCGCGTGCTGGAACTCTCCGGCCGCCTGACGCTGCTCGACCAGAAGCGGGTCATCCGCCCGCATCCGGGCTTCCGCCTGTTCGCCACCGCCAACACGGTCGGCCTCGGCGACACGTCCGGCCTCTATCACGGCACCCAGCAGATCAACCAGGGCCAGATGGACCGCTGGTCGATCGTGACCACGCTGAACTACCTGCCGCACGACCGCGAGGTCGATATCGTGCTCTCGAAGTCGCCGCACTACCGGAGCGAGGGCGGACGCGACACGGTGAGCCGGATGGTGCGCGTGGCCGACCTCACCCGCAACGCGTTCATGAACGGCGACCTCTCGACCGTCATGAGCCCGCGTACGGTCATCACCTGGGCCGAGAACGCCGACATCTTCCGCGACATCGGCTTCGCCTTCCGGGTGACGTTCCTCAACAAGTGCGACGAGCTGGAGCGGCCCCTGGTCGCCGAGTTCTACCAGCGTGCCTTCGGCAAGGAACTGCCCGAGAGCGCGCTCAACGTCGCCTTGAGCTGACCTGACGGTGGCGTCCCCGCCCACGCTCGGCGTGCGGCGGGGACGGCGCCCCTCTCCCCGTGACCGGGGGCGATCCCCCGGCCGGGCCTCCGAACTCGATCCGGTGGCGTCCGCGAAGATATGGCCCTGACCAACCGCCCCAAGACCGGCGACCGCAAGGAGCCCGGCGCCGAGCCGCTGAAGCGCTCGGTGGCCGGCTGCCTGCGCGCCATCGCCAAGCGGCCCGATATCGAGGTCACCTATGCCAGCGATCGGCCGGCGCTGATCGGCGACAAGGCGCGCCTGCCGGAGCCCACCCGGCGGATCACCGCCGAGGACGCGGCGATCCTACGCGGGCATTCCGATTCCATGGCCCTGCGCCTCGGCTGCCACGACACCAGCGTCCACCGCCGCCTCGCCCCCGACAACGCCGCCGCCCGCGCGGTCTACGACGCGGTCGAGCAGGCGCGCGTCGAGGCGATCGGCTCGCGCCGCCTGGAAGGCGTGGCCGCCAACATCACCGCGATGCTGGAGGACCGCTACCACCGCGGCGGCAAGTACGAGAACATCACCGACCGGGCCGACGCGCCGATGGAGGATGCCGTCGCGCTGATGGTGCGCGAGCGCCTGACCGGCCAGAAGCCGCCGCCGGCCGCCGCCCGGATCGTCGAGCTGTGGCGCGAGCATATCGAGGCACGCGCCGGCAAGAACCTCGACGGATTGCTCGGTGCGCTCGAGAACCAGCGCAGCTTTGCCCGCTCTGTGCGCGATCTGCTCTCCTCACTCGACATGGCCGACGAGACGCCCCTCGATCAGGACGATGAGAGCGACGACGACGAGAACCAAGCCCAGGACGACGAGCAGCAGCCGAGCGAGGGCGAGGCGGAGGAACAGAGCCAGGGCGACCGCGCCGAGATCGAGGTGACCGACGAGGCCACCGACGAACTCGATGAGGGCGCCACCGAATCCGCCGACGCCCCCTCCGGCGAGCTGCCGGAGGAGGCCGAGGACGCGGAGTCGGAGGAGGCCTCCGAATCCTGGCGCCCGCCGAGCCAGCGCGGCAACGAGCGGACCGGCCCCGACTACAAGGTCTACAACCCGCGCTTCGACGAGACCGTCGAGGCCGAGGATCTGTGCGACGCCGAGGAGCTCGCGCGTCTGCGCAGCTATCTCGACAAGCAGCTCGCCCACCTTCAGGGTGTCGTCGGCCGCCTCGCCAACCGTCTCCAGCGCCGCCTGCTGGCGCAGCAGAGTCGCGCCTGGGACTTCGATCTCGAAGAGGGCCAGCTCGATCCGGCCCGGCTCGTGCGCGTCGTCACCGATCCGTTCCAGCCGCTCTCCTTCAAGCAGGAGAAGGACACCGACTTCCGCGACACGGTGGTCACGCTGCTGCTCGACAATTCCGGTTCGATGCGCGGTCGGCCGATCACCGTGGCTGCGACCTGCGCCGACATTCTCGCGCGCACGCTGGAGCGCTGCGGCGTGAAGGTCGAGATTCTCGGCTTCACCACCCGCGCCTGGAAGGGCGGCCAGTCCCGCGAGGCGTGGCTCGCCGGCGGCAAGCCGCCCGCCCCCGGCCGCCTCAACGACCTGCGCCATATCATCTACAAGAGCGCCGACGCCCCCTGGCGCCGTGCCCGAAAGAACCTCGGGCTGATGATGCGCGAGGGGCTCCTGAAGGAGAACATCGACGGCGAGGCGCTGGATTGGGCCCACAAGCGCCTGCTGGCGCGGCCCGAGCAGCGCCGTATCCTGATGGTGATCTCCGACGGTGCGCCGGTCGACGACTCGACGCTCTCGGTCAATCCCGGCAACTACCTCGAGCGCCACCTGCGCTACATGATCGAGGAGATCGAGACCCGCTCGCCGGTCGAACTTTTGGCCATCGGCATCGGCCACGACGTGACGCGCTACTACCGCCGTGCCGTGACGATCATCGACGCCGAGGAACTCGGCGGCGCGATGACGGAAAAGCTCGCCGAGCTGTTCGAGGAGAACACGGGCGCGTCGCGCGGCGGTGGGACGAAGCGGGTCGCCGGGCGGCGCTGAACGGGCGGTTGTTCGGAGCGGCAAAGCTCCGGTTGGCAAGCGGTCTTCGTCGTCCTACCGTGTGGAAGCGTTGCCTCCTGCGAGGATCTTCCGATGTCGGGTGATGTGCGTGGCGTGCCGCGCCTGCTCCTCAGGATCGAGGGAGCGGCGCTGTTCGTCTGTGCCCTCGCCGGGTATGCCTGGATGGGCCAATCCTGGTGGCTGTGGGCAGCCCTGATCCTTGTCCCCGACCTCAGCATGATCGGGTATCTGGCCGGTGCCCGAATCGGCGCGGCGAGCTACAACGCGGCTCACACGACCGCGGTCCCGCTCCTGCTGCTGGCAGCCTCACTGGTCCTCGGAAGTCCGATGGCGGCCGGGCTGGCTCTCGTCTGGCTGGCGCATATCGGGCTCGATCGCGCCGTGGGGTACGGGCTGAAATACGTCGGCGGCTTCAAAGACACCCATCTCGGCTCGCTTGGACGGGCGGGAGAGAAGGCGAGCGTGAAACTCAGCCGCGTTTAACGCGAGCGCTGGCGCGCGGACGGTTATTTCTTGCGGTCCGAGCCGTCCGCTTCCATGCGGCTCAGGATCATCCGGCCCTCGAAGCCGTCGAAGCCGCCGCTATAGGTGAACCGGTTGAGCGCGAGCTGCTGTCTGCGCTCCGAGGTCAACTCGCTGCCCTGGTGGAGACGGTGTGCGTTCCCGATATGCCGCCGCCCCTTCGCGGGGGGGGTGCTGTACGGCTTCGGCATTCACGCGCTCCCTTCGGTCCTGCGTTCGAGTTCGATTCGTATCTCAAACTAGAGAACGGCACCGCTTCGCGACAGGTGCCACGATCCGGACCGCGTCAGAACGGACTGATCGGGAAAAATCGCAGATACAGCTCGGCGTATTTTCCGTCGTCCCATACCCGCTGCAATGCGTCGTCGAGGGCACGGGCCAAGGCCGCGTCCTCGGTGCGGGTGACGAAGCCGATGCCTTCGCCGAAATAGCGATTCTCGAGATAATCGCCGCCGGAATAGGTGCAGCAGCCCTCCGCCTCCTGGCCGTTCAGCCAGAGCGCGAGGCTCAAGCCGTCGGCGAACAGGTACTCGACCTCGCCGCGCTTGAGCGCGCTCTGGGCCGCCGAGAGATCGGTGAATGTCTTTCGCGTGGCGTTGGAGAAGAAGGCCTTCAGATAGGCCTCGTGGGCGCTGCTCTCGACGATCCCGACGCTGCGCCCGGCGAGTGCGGTCACCGAGGGGGCGGGTAGGCTGCGGTCCTTGCGGGCGATGAAGCGGGCCGGCCAGCGGAAATAGGGCCGTGTCGCCAGGAACCGCGCGCGCAGGCCCGGTGTCAGGGGCACGGCGGCGGCCACAACGTCGCCCTGCTTGTCGGCCAGCGCATCGAGCAGCGTGTCGAAGCGGCGCGCCTGCACCGTGCACATCACCGTCAGACGCTCGCAGACCGCGCGGGCGAGTTCCACGGCAAAGCCGGTCGGCGCACCGTCGGGGCCTGCGAAATGGAGCGGCGGAAACTCGTCGTCGGTCATGAACCGAACCGCCCGCCCGGTCTGAGGCGCCTCGACCCGCTCGCCGCGGGCCCGGGGATTCCAGAAATTCGGAATGCTGACCGTTGGGGCCGCTGGGTCGGACGGCTGTTGTGCCTCTGCAACATTGGTTAATAAAACGATAAGGGTTGCCGCCAGTATCCGCCGCACCCTGTGGTGGCGGATTGACCCTTCGGTTGTCGGAGTGGAGCAATACACGTCCATGGAGAGGTCCTGGCCCATGCCCCTCCCTAGCACGGCGCGGGCCCGCGGGAAGCCGTTGCCCTGTCCGACCTCGACCGCCGTCGGAGCAGCCGCGCCGCTCCGCTCCCGCCGGAAATCGGCTTCCTCGCTACCGAGGGCGTATCCCTCGAGACGCTGAGCCGGGCCGCCATCATCGCCCGTCGCTGCGGCACCGATGCCGCCACAGCCCTCCTCAACGAGGGGCTTCTCTCCGAGGAGGCGTTCTACCGCGCGCTCGCCCGCCGGCTCGGGGCGACATTTCTCGTCGGGCCTCTCGCGATCGGCGAGGGCGTTCCGCACGCGCGCTGTCTCATCTCCGGCGCCGCGCCGCTCGCGGTCTGCGAGGGGGGTGAAACCCTCGTCGCGGCACCGCGCGGAGCCGCGGTGGCGCGACTGATCGCGGCGGCGGACCGGTGGGCGGCGCCTCCGGCCATCACGACCCCGACGGCCCTGAGGCAGGCCCTGTTCGCCCGGTACGGGGCCGCCATTGCCGAGGACGCGTCCGAGACCCTGGGGCGTCTTCGTCCCGAATGGTCCTGCCGGCCCGGCCCGCTGGCGATCGACCTTGCCTTGGCCGGCGGCGTGCTCGCCCTCGTCGTCCTGCTCGCCCGCCTCCCGACGGCGACGGGCTTTCTCCTGCTGCTGCTGGTGCAGGGTTTGATGCTGTCTCTGCTGACCTTCCGCCTCGCCGCGGCGGCGATCGGGGCCGCCGAGATCGTACGCGCCGATGCATCCGAGCCGAGGCCGGTTCTGCTGACGGACGATGCGCTCCCGACCTACACGGTTCTCGTGGCCCTCTACCGGGAGGCGCCGGTGGTGCCGCGTCTTCTGCGAGCCTTGCGCCGGCTCGACTATCCGGCGGCCAAGCTCGACATCAAGTTCCTGCTTGAGGCCGACGACGACGAAACCGCCGCAGCGTTACGCGTGACACCGCTCCCGGCTCGCTTCGAGATCGTCACCGTGCCGGAGGGGATTCCGCGCACCAAGCCGCGGGCACTGAACGTGGCCCTGCCGCTCGCCCGCGGCGAGCACCTCGTGGTCTACGACGCGGAGGATGTGATCTCGGCCGAACAGCTTCGCCTCGCCGCGACGCTGTTCGCCCGTGCGCCGGCCTCGACCGCCTGCCTCCAGGGCCGTCTCGTGATCGACAATCACGGCGATGGCTGGCTGCCGCGCCTGTTCGCCATCGAGTACGCGGCTCTGTTCGACGTGCTCGGCCCAGCCCTGGCCGCATGGCGGATGCCGACGCCGCTCGGCGGCACCTCGACGCATTTCCGCACCTGCGTCCTGCGCAAGCTCCACGGATGGGATGCCTGGAACGTCACCGAGGATGCCGATCTCGGCCTGCGCATGGCGCTCGCGGGCTACCATGTCGGCGACCTGCCGAGCGCGACCTTCGAGGAGGCGCTCGCCCATCCGCGCAAGTGGCTGCGCCAGCGCACCCGTTGGATGAAGGGCTTCCTGCAGACGAGCTTCACCCACGGGCGGCGCCCGCTCGACCTCTATCGCCGCCTCGGCGCCGCGGAGAGCCTGTGCGTGCTGGCGCTCCTGCCCGGCACGGTGGTCTCGGCCCTGTTCTATCCCGTCATGCTGCTCGGCGGCTTCGCCGACCTGATCATGCCGGACGAGGGCGGCGACAGCCTCGCCATCGTCAAGCGGGCGGCCTCCACGACGGTGTTCCTCGGCGGGCTCGCGGCGATGTGCCTGCCCGGCCTCGTCGGCTGCCTCCGGCGCGGGTGGTTCGACCTCGTGCCGCTCGTGCTGCTGCTGCCGGCCTACTACCTTCTCGGCAGTCTCGCGGCGTGGCTCGCCGTGTTCGAGCTGGCGCGGCACCCGCACCGCTGGAACAAGACCGAACACGGGCTGGCCCGCACCTCCCGCACGGGAGCGCTCGCGCGGCGCCCCTCGGCCGTCTTCAAATCCGCTTCGCCAACTCCGCCGCCGTCTCCGCTGCCGGCCGGTTGAGGTTGACCGCACCGACGAAGCCGTTGCGGGCGTCCATCAGGTAGACGAGCGCGGTGTGCTCCATCGTGTAGTCGCCGCTCGAACCCGGCACCTTCTTGGCGTAAGCGCGGAAGGTCTTCACGGTCGCTGCCACCTGCTCCGGGCTGCCGGTGAGGCCGACGATGCGCGGATCGAAGCTCGACAGGTAGGTCTTGAGCGAAGCGGGCGTGTCGCGCTCGGGATCGACGCTGACGAAGGCGACCTTCAGCGCATCCGCCTTGGGGCCGAGCGCCGCCAGCACGTCGCTGATCTGCTGGAGCGTGGTCGGGCAGACATCGGGGCAATGGGTGAAGCCGAAGAACATCAGGTAGGGCTTGCCGGCAAAATCGCGCTCGCTGACCGTCGCACCGTCCTGGTTCACCAGGGTGAAGGGACCACCGATGCCGCTCGGGCCGCTCTGCGGATGCTGCGGCACCAGCGTCATCACCAGCGCGATGGAGATCGCCACGAGGCCGGCCACGAAGGCGGCAAGCGGCAGGAGAACGCTGCGGGACGGACGCATGGGGGCCCTCGAAGGCGGAGTCTGTGGAGGCGGCCCGACGGGCGAGGCGGCCGCGTGGAAATGTGGCCCGACAGATGGCCTCGCCGAAAGGGGACGCGGCGGTCCGAGCGTGTCGGGCAACGCCCCTCAGATCACAGAGCCGGGGCGTGCCGCAAGCCCGCGCGACGCCGCAAGGCCCTGCGGTCGCACGAGCCTTTGCAGCAGGTTCAGGAGGCTTCGGCCCGGATCTCGACGTCCCGGTCCGCGCTGCGGGCGTTGTGCCGGCGCAGGGCTTCCCCGACCATCAGGAGTGCCGGGCCTTCGAGCCCCGAGGCCTCGACCCGCTCGGCGAGGTCGGCGGCGGTGCCCGCCACCGTCGCCTGCTTGGCCCGGGTCGCGTTGAACACGACGAGGGCCGGCGTCTCGGGTGCCAGCCCTTCGGCGACCGCTCGCTCCAGCAGGACGCGCAGCGTGCGCTTGGGCATGTAGACTACGGTGGTGACGCTGCGGTCGGCGAGCGCGCTCCAGTTCAGATCCTCCGGCAGCGCGCCGCGCCGGTCGTGGCCGGTGACGAATTGCAGGCGCCGGGCCGCGTCGCGATGGGTCAGGGAGACGCCGAGCGCCGCCGCCGCACCCTGCGCCGCGCTGACGCCGGGGACGATGGTGCAGGGAATGCCCGCGGCCTCGCACGCCTCGATCTCCTCGCCGGCCCGGCCGAAGACCAGCGGGTCGCCGGATTTCAGGCGCACCACCTGCTTGCCGGACTTCGCCAGCGAGACCATCAGCGCGTTGATGTCGTCCTGGCGGCAGGAGGGGCCGTGGCCGGTCTTGCCGACCAGCATGGTCCGGGCCTCGCGGCGGGCATAATCGAGGATCTCGGGGGCGACGAGGTCGTCGTAGAGGATCACGTCGGCGTTGCGCAGGGCCCGCAGTGCCTTGAGGGTGAGGAGTTCGGCATCGCCCGGCCCGGCCCCCACCAGCGTCACAGCGCCGCCGAGGGGCAGCGCCTCGGCCTGACCCATCAGGTCGGCGAGGTCGGCCTCGGTCGGTGTGCGGTCGGGCTCGGCGAAGGCACGGTCGGTGAAGCGCTCCCAGAAGCCGCGCCGCTCGGAGAAGCCGTGGAAGCGGGCCGAGACCGCCTCGCGCCAGTCGCGGGCGGCCGCGACCCAGTGCTTGAAGCCGCGCGGCAGCATCGCCTCGATGCGCGCCCGCACCGTCTGCCCGAAGACCGGGGCGGCGCCCTCGGTCGAGATGCCGACGACGAGCGGCGAGCGGTTGACGATGGCGCCGAACTTCACGTCGCACAGATGCGGCCGATCGACCGCGTTGACGATGGCACCGGCCGCGCGCGCTGCTGCGACGAAGGCGACGCAATCGTCCTCGTCCTCCATGGCGCCGATGGCGAAGGCCGCGCCCTGCAGGTCTTCCGGGGTCCAGCGGCGCTCGTGCAGCGTCACCGAGCCGGCGGCGATCTCGGCCGGCACGCCGCGCAGTTCCTCGCTCGGCTCCTCGGCATAGACATCGACCCGGGCGCCGGCGGCGGCGAGCAGCTTCACCTTCCAGGGGGCGCCGCCGTTGGAGCCGGCCAGCACCGCCCGCTTGTCCTGGAGCGGCACGAACACGGGCAGCACCGCCAGCGGCTCGAGGCCGGCGCGGGTTTCGCGGGGTTGGCGGGGCGTGCTCATGGTCTTTGTGTACGACTCGACTCGAGGTTCCGGTCGGCCTCGCTCATCCGAAGAGGTTGCTTTGCAGCACGTCAGGATGAGGGCGAGAGCGGGACGGGGAACCTGAAAACTGCCCCTATGCGGCGCTGCGCGCAAGCGCCGGCGACAGGAGCTTGCGGATCTCAGGGATGCACGAGCCGCAATTCGTTCCTGCCTTGCAGGCCGCGCCCACCGCCTCGACCGAGCCGGCCCCGGCGGCAATGGCCGCGGTGATGACGTCGAGCCCGACGCCATGGCAGGCACAGACCACCGGCCCGGCCGAGGCCGTCGCCGCACGGCCCGAGAGCAGGGTACGCCGGTCGATCACCTCGATGTCGGGGGCGGCAAACACTTGCTTGGCGAGTTCCCAATCCGGCCGCCGGTCGCCCGGCGCCACGGCGAGCGCGGCCACGAGGCGGTCGTCACGCGTGACGGCGCAGCGATAGAGCCCGCGGGCGTGATCGACGTACTCGGCCAGTTCGTGGCCGGGGAACATCCCGCGCACGGACAAAGCCATCTCCCGCGAGCCCTCCTGGGTCGCGAAGACAAGGCCCGAGCCGCCGGAGACGGTCGCCCGTGCCCACCACCAGCCGGCGGGGGCGGCCTGGGCGTCCCGCGTCAGCAGGTAGCCGCGGGAGCGGTAGGCGACCGCCTCGACGGAAGCCGGTGTCGCCTTCAACTCGGGCTGGCCCGAGACCGGATCGGGGATGCCGCGGGCCAGCGCCGCCGCGCGCCCGTCCGAGGCGGTCATGTCGCTCCAGTGCATCGGCGCGAAGATCGAGCCCGGCAGAACGGCGTCCGTCACCGTGACTTCGAGGATCGCGCTGCCGAGATCGGTCGCGACGCGGGCAAATCCCCCGTCGCTCAGGCGGTAGCGGGCCGCGTCGTCGGGATGGATCTCGACGAAGGGCACGGCGCGGTGGGCCGAGAGGCGCTGGCTTTTGCCCGTGCGGGTCATGGTGTGCCAGTGGTCGCGGATGCGGCCGGTGTTGAGCACGAGCGGGCGCTCGGCGGTCACGGGCTGTGCCAGCGCGGGCGGCTGCACGGCGACGAAGCGCGCGCGTTGATCGAAGGTGTAGAAGCGCCCGTCGGCGAAGAGCCGGGCGCGGCCCTTCTTCGCATCCGGCCCGCGCTTCGGCACCGGCCACTGTATCGGCAGGTGGGCGTCGTAGGCGCGCTCGCTCATCTCGGCGAGGCCGCCGAGGTCGAAGTCGCGGGTGCCGTCGTTCTCGAAGGCCGAGAGCGCGGCGTGCTCGCGGAAGATCTCGGCGGCGGAATTGTAGCCGAAGGCCTCGCCGTGGCCGAGGCGGCGGGCGACGTCGCAGAGGATCGCCCAATCGGCCCGCGCCTGCCCCGGCGCCTTCAGGAAGGCGCGCTGGCGCGAAATGCGCCGCTCGGAATTCGTCACCGTGCCGTCCTTCTCGCCCCAGGCGAGCGCGGGCAGCAGCACGGTCTTCTGACCCGTCGCGCGGGCGCTGTCGCTGGTCGCGACCGCTTCCGAGACGACATAGAGGTCGAGCTCCTTGATCGCCTCGCGGATGCGGTCGGCCCGCGGCATCGAGACCAGCGGATTGGTGCCGATCACCCACAGCGCCTTGATCTTCCCGCGCTCGATCGCTTCGAACAGGGCGACCGCCTTCATCCCCTCGCCGGTGATGATGTTGGGCGCCCGCCAGAAGCGGCGCACCCGGTCCACCTCCTCGGGGGCGAAGTGCATGTGGGCGGCCAGCATGTTGGCCAAGCCGCCGACCTCGCGCCCGCCCATGGCATTGGGCTGGCCGGTGAGCGAGAGCGGGCCCATGCCGGGCTGGCCGATCCGCCCCGTGGCAAGATGGCAGTTGATGATGGCGTTGCCCTTGTCGGTGCCCTGGGCCGACTGGTTCGCGCCCTGGCTGAAGGCGGTGACGACCCGCTTCGTCCGGGCGAACAGCTCGAAGAAGGCCTGCACGTCGGCCTCGGCCAGCCCCGTGGCGCGGGCGGTGGCGGCGAGATCGGGCGCGATCTGCCGGGCGCGCTCCAGGGCGCCTTCGAAGCCTGCGGTGTGTTCCTCGATGAAGCGCCCGTCGAGCTTCGCCTGACCGGCGAGATAGGCGAGCAGGCCGGAGAACAGCGCGGTGTCGCTGCCGGGCTGGAGGCCGAGATGGAGGTCGGCCTCCTCGCCGGTCTGCGTGCGGCGGGGATCGACGGTGACGATCTTGGTGCCGCGCTTGGCCCGTGCATCGACCATGCGGCGGAACAGGATCGGGTGGCACCAGGCGGCGTTGGAGCCGACGAGCACGATCAGGTCGGCCTCGTCGAGATCCTCGTAGCAGCCCGGCACCGTGTCGGAGCCGAAGGCGCGGCGGTGGGCGGCGACCGCCGAGGACATGCACAGCCGCGAATTGGTGTCGACATGCGGCGTGCCGAGGAAGCCCTTGGCCAGCTTGTTGGCGACGTAATAATCCTCCGTCAGGATCTGGCCGGAGAGGTAGAAGGCGATCGCGTCCGGCCCATGCTGCTCGGCGATCCGCCGCAGGCCGCCGGCCACGGTGCCGAGCGCGCCCTCCCATGTCACGGTCTGGCCATCGACGGTCGGGGCGAGCAGCCGGTCGCCGAGATCGACCGTCTCGCCGAGTGCCGAGCCCTTGGAGCAGAGGCGGCCGAAATTGGCCGGATGTTCGGGATCGCCGGCAATCGCGACGCCGCCCTGCGCGTCCGGCGTCGCCAGCACGCCGCAGCCGACGCCGCAATAGGGGCAGGTCGTCTTCACCGCAGGCGCGGCGAGATCGGGGGCGGGCTGAGACATCGCGAACCTCGGCGGATCATTTCGCCACACGGACGTTTCGCCTGGAATCGCAAAAGTCGGGCCGCTCCCTCTCACGCCACCGGGGGGGCCGAAGGGCCAAGCCGTCTCAGACGGTTCGGGCCGGGCTTCGTCTGCTATCCTCGGTCGCGCTTCAAGCCGCATGGATATCCGCTGCCTCAGCCTCAGATAGCCACACGAGACCAATCAGGAGAGGAAACCATGAGCGAGTCCGCGACCCCCGCCGCCGAGCGGATCGAGCCCGTGACCGCTGAGCAGGCGGACAATGCCGGCACACCCTTGCGGGTGACCGCGACGCCGGCCGCGCTCGAACTGATCGAGGAGCTGAAGGCTGCGTACGGCCCGGTGATGTTCCACCAGTCGGGGGGCTGCTGCGACGGATCCTCGCCGATGTGCTACCCCGTGGGCGACTTCATCACCGGCGACGGCGACGTACATCTGGGACAGGTCGGCGGCGCGGATTTCTTCATCTCGCGCTCGCAGTTCGAGGTCTGGAAGCACACCCACATCATGCTCGACGTGGTGCCCGGCCGCGGCGGCATGTTCTCCCTGGAGAACGGCCGCGAGAAGCGCTTTCACATCCGTTCGCGCCTGTTCACGAGCGCCGAGAACGAGGCGTTGTCCGGCGCCTGCCGGCTGTAGGCGCGGGGCGTCAGCGCAGTCCGATCTCCCTGCGGCTCTCCGCGGCGAGTGGGGCGAGGCTTGCCGCGGTGCCAAGCAGGGCGCCCCGGCGTCACCGCGGCAAGCTGCACCATCACGCCATCAGCGGCGCAACTCAGCCCTCCCGCCGCAGGACGTGGACCGAGAACAATCCGTCCCGGTCGGTCCAGGCTTCGAGCGAGGCCCAGCCGGCGCGGGCGGCGAGCGCCCGGAAGCTGTCGAGCGTGTATTTGTAGCTGTTCTCGGTGTGGATCGATTCGCCCTCCGCGAAGACGAAGCTGCGCCCGGCCACACGGATGGTCTGTGCCCGGCGGCTGACGAGATGCATCTCGATGCGCGAGGCGGCCTCGTTGAAGAAGGCCCGGTGCGCAAAGCTGTCCGGGTCGATCTCACCATCGAGTTCGCGATTGATGCGGGTGATCAGGTTGAGGTTGAACGCTGCCGTGACCCCGGCCGCGTCGTCGTAGGCCGCTTCCAGCACCGCCCGATCCTTCACGAGATCGACGCCGAGCACGAGCGTCGCGCCCGCTCCCAGGATTCGGCCGAACACGTCGAGCAGGCGAGCCGCTTCGCCGGGTTCGAAATTGCCGATGGTCGAGCCCGGGAAGAAGCCGGCGAGCGCCCGGCCGCCGAAGCCCTCCGGCAGTTCGAAGGCTCGGGTGAAGTCGGCGACCACCGGCTCGACGGTGAGTTCGGGGAAGTCACCACGCAAGGCCTCGGCCTGCTCGCGCAGGAAGTCGCCCGAGACATCGACGGGAAGATAGGCCGAGAGCCCCGGCAGGTGCCGCAGCAGGCATCGCAACTTGGCGGTCGAGCCGCTGCCGAACTCGACGAGAGCCGCGCCCTCCGGCACCAGGGCGGCGATGTCGGAGCCGCGCTCGTCGAGGATGCCGAGCTCCGTCCGGGTCGGGTAGTATTCCGGCAGGACGGTGATCTGCTCGAAAAGGACGGAGCCGGCGGCGTCGTAGAAGTACTTGGCCGGCAGCGCCTTCGGGCTCGCGCCGAGCCCGTCCCAGACATCGGCCTGGAACAGGCCGTTCTCGGAGATGGGAGCGGCGGGGCTCGATGCCGTCAGGCGGGGATCGATCGTCAAAGGCTTACTCCGGGACCGCGGGAGGGTTGAGGGCGAACGGGTGCGTTCAGCTCCCGGCATCGGCGAGCCGCAGGCCCGTGAACTGCCAACGCTGGTGGGGGTAGAAGAAGTTGCGGTAGCCGACCCGCCCATGCCCCTGCGCGGTCGCGACCGAGGAGCCGCGCAGCACGTACTGGTTCGACATGAACTTGCCGTTGTACTCGCCCAGCGCACCGGGCACCGGCCGGTATCCCGGATAGGGGCCGTAGGCGCTGCGGGTCCATTGCCAGACGAGGCCGAAGGCGTCGTCGATCAGGCCGTCGCGCGCGGCGACCTCCCACTCGGCCTCCGTCGGCAGGTCGCGCCCGGCCCAGCGGGCATAGGCATCGGCCTCGTAGTAGCTGACATGGGCGACGGGGGCCGCCGGATCGACGGGCTTGCGGCCGGCGAGCGACATCATCGACCAGCCGTCCGCCCCGCGCCGCCAGTAGCCCGGCGCCTCCCAGCCCTCGCGCTGAAGTGTCACCCAGCCGTCGTTGAGCCAGAGTTCGGGCCGCGCGTAGCCGCCGTCCTCCATGAAGGCGAGCCAGTCGCGGTTGGTCACGAGGCCGCGATCGATGCGGGCCTCCAGCAGCAGGACGTCGTGGCGCGGACTCTCGTTGTCGAAGGCGAAGCCATGACCGTCGTAGCCGATCTGGGTGATGCCTCTTTTCAGGGCGGACCGGCCGGCGGATGCCTGCCCCGCAGGCAAGCTCCAGCGCGCGTCGTAGACCGGATCGAGCGGATTCTGCGCGAAGGCATGCAAGATGTCGGTGAGCATCAGCTCCTGGTGCTGCTGCTCGTGGTAGAGGCCGATCTCCAGGATCGGCAGCGCCCGCGCCAGGGCCTCGTCGGCGGCCTCGCGCAGCCAGACCGACACCGCGCGATCGACATGGGCGCGGTAGGCGGCGGTCTCCTGCGCCGTCGGCCGCGTGATCAGGCCGCGCATGAAGCGCGGCTGCCGGGGACCGGCCTGCACGTAGTAGGAATTGAACAGGTAGTGCAGGCGCTCGTCGAAGAGGCGGTAGCCCGGCTGATGGTCGCCGAGAAGGAACTGCTCGAAGAACCACGTCGTGTGCGCCCGGTGCCACTTGGTCGGGCTCGCATCCTCCATCGACTGGATCTGCTGATCCTCCGGAGAGAGCGGGGCGGCGCGGCGCTCGGTCTCCTCGCGCACGGTGCGGAAGGCGGCGATCCAGGCGTCGCGATCGATCGGATGGGCGTCGAGCGGGGGCGGCGGGAAGGCCGCGCCGCTCTCAGGGTGGGTGAGACGTGCTGCGCCGGCTGCCATTGTTGGAATCTCTTCCTCCGTTGCGCGCCGGAAATAGATGCCGAACGCCGTATGACAACATGGAGGCCCGCCAAGCTGTTCGTCGCACCCCTTGTCGCACCTCTGGCCGCAATCGCCCGAGCCGCAGCCTTTTTGCAGCCGCAGTGAGATGTCCTTAACCGTCGCCGACGGACACTCGCCCCCCCACGGTTTCCACGGATGCGCGAGCCCGGGCGGCGGTCATGCGGATCGATCTGATGGCAGGGGCGACCCTTTCAGCGGCATTGCCGGCCCGGAATTCTCAGCCGGTCATCCTCGTCTTCGATTCCGGCCTTGGCGGTCTCACCGTCCTGGAGCAGGTGCGCCGCGCCCGGCCGGACGCGGCCTATGTCTACGCCGCCGACGACGCGGCCTTCCCTTACGGCGCCCTGACCGAGGAACGGCTCGTGGCGCGGGTGATCGCGGTGATGGAGCGGCTGCTCCTGCGCCACGCCCCCGACCTCGTGGTGATCGCCTGCAACACCGCCTCGACCCTGGTGCTGCCGGCCCTGCGCCAGCGCTTCGTCACGCCCATCGTCGGCGTGGTCCCACCGATCAAGCCGGCCGCCGCGCTGACGCGGACCCGCCTCATCTCCCTGCTCGCCACCCCTGGCACCGTGGCGCGGGCCTATACCCACGATCTCGTGGCGAACTTTGCGGGCGATTGCGCCGTGACGCTGGTGGGCTCCAAGAACCTCGCGGGCTATGCCGAGGCCGAGATGGCCGGCGAGCCGGTCTCGGACGCGGCGATCCTGGCCGAGATCGCGCCCTGTTTCGTGGAGCGGATGGACGGAGCGCGCACCGATGTGGTCTGCCTCTCCTGCACCCACTACCCGCTGCTGCTGCCCCGCTTCGAGCGCCTCGCCCCCTGGCCGGTCACCTGGATCGACCCGGCACCGGCCATCGCCCGCCGGGTGATCCAGCTTCTCGGAGAGGTGCCCGCGCAGGCGCTCGACGCGCCGCCCGCCTGCGCCGTGTTCACCGGCGGGGCCGGGCTCAACCCGGCGCTCGGCCGCTCGTTGGAGCGGCGGGGCCTGTCCGAGACGGTGATCGAGGCGATGCCGCTGACGCGGTGCTGAGACGGGCCTTCAGCGCATCGCCCGCGCCGCCAGTTCCTCCGGTACCCGCGTCGCCGCATCCTGCCGGGCAATAATCTCCGAGAGAGCGACCGGCGAAAAATCCCAGGCATCGACGCCGACGTCGCAGGAACGGGTGGTGTCGGGCAATGTCGCGTGGGTGTGGCCGTAGAGGTGCCGGGTCTCGCGCCACAGGCCGGGCCAGGCACGGTGGGCGTAGTGTGCAAGGAACAGGCGCCAGGACTGACCCGCCTCGTCCGACACCGAAATCCGGATGCTTTCCACCGGCGGCTCGGCCCAGGGTAGGTTGAGCACGCGGTTGCTGTCATGGTTGCCGCGCACCAGCCGCTTGATGCCGTTGAGCCGAGCGAAGACGCGGGCGCAATGTTCGTGGCTTGCATGGGCGGCGAAGTCGCCGAGATGCCAGACCTCGTCCGCAGTCCCGACGCGCGCGTTCCAGCGGGCGATCAGCGCCTCGTCATGCGTCTCCGCGGAAGCGAAGCCGGTTCGCCGGCGCTCGACGAGCCTGGCGTCGCCGAAATGCGTGTCGGCGATGAAGAAGGTTGCCATGCGTTTTTCACGAAGATGTGAGATGCTTCGATAGGCTCAAAGGGGAGGAGCCGGCGTCGCGAGCAGCACGATCCCAACTCGCTCGACGCATCCGGGTCTCCACCGCGAACAATAGCAAAAGGTACAATGATGCCGATCTGCTGGCCGCAGCCAATCGAGGGGCGGCCCGATCACCGCGGATGTGTCGAAATGCGCATCATTTTTCGCGGGACTTGTGGCGAAGTGTCACCTGTATCGCTCGGCGCACCTGTACAAACGTGGTAGCGCGGCGGCCATGCCGGTTTGGACAAAAATCCTTATTGTCGTCGCCATTGCCGTGATCCTGACGGCATGGGGGTGGATGCTGGACTTGAGCCTGTCCGCCGCCCATGCGTGGCTTCTCGACCGGATCGGCCATACGGGGATGCGCCTTCTGATCGGGATGATGGTGTTCGCGGGGGCCTGGGCCCTCTGGAAGGAGACGGAGGATCGATGAGCCGCCCTCTCGCCGTCGCGCTTCTGGCGCTGTCCCTCTATCTCGGCGTGCTGGATTGCGCCGTGAATCTCGGCTTCTCGACGGTCCATGCGTGGCTGCTCGATCTGGTCGGCCGAACCGGCCTGTGGATCGTGATCGCGGCCACCCTGTTCGGCGGTACTTGGGTCGTCTGGAGCGAGCAGGAAGACGGCTGAGGCTCTTGTTTTCGCATCGTCTTTTTTCCGAAAGCCGGCAACCACCTTTCGGGACGATGCTTTAGAGCCGGTCGATCACCGCCGCGCCCCAGATCAGGGCAGCGATCACCTGCGTCAGGAACGCACCCGCCGAGGCCAGGTCCTTGACGATGCCGATTCGCTCGTGCCGGCCGGGATGGAGGTGGTCGCACAGCTTCTCGATCGCGGTGTTCAGGAGTTCCGCCCCGAGCATCAGCAGCAGGCTGGCGATGAGCGCCACCCGGACCCACAGGCTGCCGCCGAGAGCGAGCGCCACGGGCAGGCCGAGCGCCAGCAGGACGAGTTCGAGCCGAACCGCCCGCTCGGTGCGCCCGCCATGGACGAGGCCGCGCCAGGAATTCAGGAAGGCGAGATAGAGCGCGGTCACGCTCTCTCTCCCGGAACCGCCCGGGCGATCCATTTGGCGAGGATCGGGCCGGTCGCCAGCACGACGAACAGGCGCAGGGTCTGCACCGCCAGCACGAAGGACACGTCGGCCCGCGACCCGACGGCGATGATCGCCACCGAATCGAGCCCGCCGGGACTGGTGGCCAGGAAGGCGGTGAGGAAATCGATCGGGAGCCAATGCGTCAGGACCCAGGCCCAGACGCCGCAGAGCAGGATGATCCCGGCTGTGGCCGTCAGCACGCCCGGCAGCGCGTGAAGCGTCTCTTCCAGGGTGCGCCGGTTGAAGCGCAGCCCGACATACCAGCCGATCGCCGCGTAGGCCGCATCGAGCACCGGCCCGGGCAAGGCGATGTCGAGGAAGCCGGCGGCGTGCAGGCCCGCACCGAGCAGCATCGGCCCGATCAGGGGGGCGGAGGGCAGCCGCAGCAGCGACGCGAGGCCGAACCCGGCGGCGGCGACCGCGATCGTCGCCGCGAGGCCGGGCCAGCTCCACGTCTCGCCGGGCGCGCCAGCGGCGGACGGGCCGGCGACGTCGGTGAGGAGGCGCGCGGCGAGCGAGGCCGAGAGCACCACGGCGGCGACACGCACGTATTGCATGAACGCGACCAAGCGCGGGTCGGCGCCGTAATCCTCCGCCATCGCCACCATGGCCGCGGCCCCGCCCGGCGAGGAGCCCCAGGCCGCCGTCGTGCCGGGCAGGACGCGCAGTCGCGTGAGCGCCAGCCCGGTGAGCGCGCCGGCCGCCACCGTCACACCGACGACCGCGAGGATGATGAGCCCGTCCTCGTGCAGGGTCGCCGCGATCTCGGTGGTTGCGGAGCGGGCGACGAGGCAGCCGATCACCGCCTGGGCTGCCAGGAAGAGCGGCCGGCCGAGCGAGAGCCCGGCGCCGCGAACCCCGAAGGCGATCGCGGCGAGCATGGGTCCGAGCAGGAAGGCGGCGGGGAAATGCGCGCGGCTCAGGCCATAGGCGAAAGCGGCCGAGACGGCGACGAGCGCCGCCCAGCGCAGGAGGATGCGGGTCTCGGGCACGGGCTTGAATGCTGAGTGACGCGCAGGAAGAGGGAAAAGAATCGCGCGAGGCTCGCGCTACACGCTCTTCCGCAAACTGTCACGGCGATCGCTCGAAGCGATCGCCTCGGCTTTTGCTTCGGCCTCAAGCGCCAGCGACCGCGGAACGTCTCGGCCCCTCGGGCTCTCGCTCCGCGCAGCGCTCTTCGCGTCGCGAAGCCGCCAAGCGGCTTCGAGCGACTGCCCAGAGAGACGTCGCCACCGCGGCGGGCGTCAGGCGGTCCACCGTTCCCGCTCGCCGGACGGCGGGGCACCATAGGCCTCATCCTCCCGGCAGGCGGCGGTGCCGGGCGGGGCGTGCGCCCGGAAGAAGGCTGCGAGATGGGCAAGACCCGCCGCCCGCGGATCGCTGGAACGCCATGCCAGCGCGAGCGTGCGGCCGGGCCCCTCTCCCTCGAAGTGACGCACCACCGTGAGCCCGGTCGGATCGGGGCCGGAGGGAATCGCCAGTGCCGGGATCAGCGTATAGCCGGCGCCCGCCGCCACCATCGAGCGCAGGGTCTCGAGGCTCGTGGCGTGGCGGCCCGCGCCGCGCAGGGTGCCGCAGGCGGCGATCGTCTGGTCGCGCAGGCAATTGCCCTCGTCGAGCAGCAGCAGGTCGGGCCCGTTCAGGTTTTCCGCCCGCGGCGGGGCGCCCTGGGCGAAGGCGTGGTCCACCGGGCAGGCGAGCCGGAACGGCTCGACGAAGAGCGGCGAGACGGTGAGCCCGGAGGCGGCCACCGGCAGGGAAACCAGGGCCGCATCGATCCGCCCGTCGCGCAAGCCATCGAGGATCTCGGCGGTGCGCGCCTCGCTGAGCGCCAGCGTCAGCAGCGGAAATTCCTGGCGCAGCAGGCGCAGCACCAGCGGGAAGTAATAGGGCCCCAGCGTCTGGATCGCGGCCAGCACCAGCCGGCCGGTGAGCGGGGAGCCGCGCCCCTCGACGGCGAGCGCCAGCAGGCGTTGCGCCTCGCCGAGCACCACCCGGGACTGCCGCACGATCCCCTGCCCCGCGACCGTCAGCAACACGCGACGGTTGGATCGTTCGAACAACGTCAGTCCGAGCGCGTTCTCCAATTTGCGAACCTGCACGGAGAGCGTCGGCTGGCTCACGTTGCAGCGCTCGGCAGCCCGGCCGAAATGCCCTTCGTCGGCAACAGCGACAACATATTCGAGATCGCGCAGGGACAGCCCGGAGAGATTCATAGGCTGTATCTATCACATCGTTTGTGACGATGCATTTGCTAATGGGTCATGCCTGGGTCATACCGTCGAAACAGAATGGTTCCAGGCTGTGCGGACGCACCGAGCGATCCACCCTGAAGCCCCTGCCTCCCAAGGAGAAAGTGACGCATGAGCGAGAACCGTCCGATTCTGACGACCCGTCAGGGCCATCCGGTCCGCGACAACCAGAGCACGCGCACGGTCGGCGAGCGGGGACCGGCGACGCTCGAGAACTACCAGTTCATCGAGAAGATCACCCATTTCGACCGCGAGCGCATTCCGGAGCGCGTGGTGCATGCCCGCGGCGCCGGCGCCCATGGCTGGTTCGAGGCCTATGGCAAGATCGGCGACGAGCCCGCGTCCAAGTATACCCGCGCCCGCGTGCTGAACGAGACCGGCGTGAAGACGCCGATGTTCGTGCGCTTCTCCACCGTGGCCGGCGCCAAGGAGAGCCCTGAGACCGAGCGCGACCCGCGCGGCTTCGCGGTGAAGTTCAAGACCGTCGAGGGCAACTGGGACCTCGTGGGCAACAACCTCAAGGTCTTCTTCATCCGCGACGCGATCAAGTTTCCCGACATGATCCACGCGTTCAAGCCGGACCCGGTGACGAACCGCCAGGAGGCGTGGCGCTTCTTCGACTTCGTGGCCCAGCACCCCGAGTCGATCCACATGGTCACCCACCTGAAGTCGCCGTGGGGCATTCCGGCCAACTATCGCGAGATGGAAGGCTCGGGCGTCAATACCTACAAGCTGATCAACGACCAGGGCGAGGCAGTGCTCTGCAAGTTCCACTGGGAGCCCAAGCAGGGCGTGCGCAACCTGACCTCGGGCCAGGCGTCCGAGATCCAGGCCAAGGATGTCGGCCACGCCACCCGTGACCTCTACGACAACATCAAGGCCGGCAATTTCCCCGAGTGGGAATTCTGCGTGCAGATCATGCCCGACGGCCCGAACGACCACCTGTCGTTCGATCCGCTCGACGACACGAAGCTGTGGCCCGTCGAGGATTTCCCGCTGCTGCCGGTCGGCCGCATGGTGCTGGACCGCGTGCCGGACAACTTCTTCGCGGACGTCGAGCAGTCGGCCTTCGGCACGGGCGTGCTCGTGGACGGCATCGACTTCTCGGACGACAAGATGCTCCAGGGCCGGACATTGTCCTACTCGGACACGCAGCGCTACCGGGTCGGCGCCAACTACCTGCAACTGCCGATCAATGCGCCGCAGCCCGGCGTGAAGGTCTACTCGAACCAGCGCGACGGCCAGATGACCTACAGCGTCGATGGCACCGGCCCGAACCGCCACATCAACTACGAGCCCTCGACGCTCGCCGAGGGCCTGCGCGAGGCACCCAAGCCGGCCAAGGACTACCACCAGCCGGTCCAGGGCAATCTCGGCCGCTACCAGACTTCGCGGACCGAGGACGACTACACCCAGGCCGGCGTGCGCTACCGCTCGTTCCAGGATTGGGAACGTGAGGATCTGATCGCCAACCTCGTCGCCGACATGAAGCAGTGCCCCGAGCCCATCCAGCTTCGGATGGTCTGGCACTTCTGGCACGCCGACGAGGATTACGGCCGCCGCGTTGCCGAGGGCGCGGGGATCGATCTGGAGAAGGCCAAGGCCCTGCCGCCGCTGCCGGGCCGTGCCGCCCCGCATAAGCGTCTCCCGGCCGAGACCTACACCGACGGCAGCCACGCCGTGCACAAGGTCGCCGCCGAGTAAGCGTGGCTCACAAACCTCCCGACCACGGCCGGTTCTCGTCTTTAGCGCCGCGGTGTAGCGGGAGTTTTGTGAGAGACACAAAACCTTCGTCCTGGATACCTGATCAAGGACGATGGTTGAGACTCTTGTTTTCGCATCATCTTTTTTCCGAAAGCCGGCAACTCGCTTTCGGGACGATGCTCTAAGACGATCGTCTGAACCACGTAAAAAACCCCGCTCGACCGTCAGGTCGGGCGGGGTTTCTTTTGGGAAGAGGCGGGAGCACCAAGCAATGCTCCCGTCGTCTCGAAGTCTTACGGGCAGGAGCGGCGCACGCCGCGGCGGACGATGTAGGTCTGCGTCTGCGGGTCGTAGGTTTTGAAGCGGCGCGCACACTCGGCCACCAAGTCCTCGTCGCCGCCGGGCGCGACACCGGTGGTCACCGTCTCAGTGCCGTAATAGCCGGCCGGCGCGTAGTAACCGTCGTCGTAGCCGTATCCATAGCCGTAGCCCGGATAGCCGTAGGCGCCGTAAAGGCCGCCAGCGGCAAGGCCGAGCCCCGCTCCGAGCCCTAAGCCGAGCCCGAGGCCGCCATAGCCGTAGCCCCGGCGATAGAAGCCGGCATTGCGCCAGCGGTTGCCGCCGTACCAGCCGCGCTGGCCGAATCCCGGCCGCACGCCCGCCACGCCGTTGCCGAAGCCCGGACGACCCACGCCGAAGCCGGGGCGGCCGGCAAAGCCACCGCCACGGAACCCGCCGCCGGCGAGGCCCGCTCCGCCACCGCGGAAACCGCCCCCGGCCAGACCGGCTCCGCCGCCACGGACCCCGCCGCCGCCAAACCCCGCTCCACCACCGCGGAAGCCGCCTCCGGCAAAGCCGCCGCCGCGGCCGAACCCGCTCACGCCGCCTGCGCCGAGAGCGCTGCGGAAGTTGCCGCCGCCGAGGCCGCCGGAACCGCCGACACCGATCGGGCGCGCGTCTGCGCTCGCCGGAAGATAAGCCAGCGCGCCCGCAAGGACGGCCGAGGCCAGGAAGATCTGTTTCATCGTCATTCCCTTGGAATTCGAGAGAATGGCCTGCGCCGGTTTCCACCGGCGAAAAATGGGCCGTTATCTTGAGAACGCTTGACGATGACGGATGATCCTAAGGCCAAGATTGCTCGAGTGTCGCGTCGGCGTCGCAATTCACGCGCGGACGTCTCGAAAGCTCCGCGGTCTTACCTTGGCCGTTACGTCCGGCGGCGGCGTGCGGCGAGCGCGATCAGGAGGCAGCCGATGAGGCCGGCACCGAAGGGGAGGTCGCCGAAGGCGGCGTAGAGGGTGCGTCCGGGCAGCCTTGCCGGCAAGCTCGCATCGAGCACCCCCTCGATCCCGAGCGGAAGGCTCGCGATGACCCGGCCATGGGCATCGACCACCGCCGAGATGCCGGAATTGGCGTCGCGCACCAGCGGCAACCCCTCCTCCACCGCCCGCAGCCGGGCTTGCGCGAAGTGCTGGCGCGGGCCCGGCGTGTCGCCGAACCACGCATCGTTGGTGAGGTTGAGGATCAGCCCCGGCACGGCGGGCGCACCCTCGGTCGGATCGGGCGGCAGGATCGCGCCGGGAAAGATCGCCTCGTAGCAGATCGTCGCCGCCACAGGCGGCAGGCCCGGCACGTTGAGGATGCGCTGGCCGGCGCGGTCGCCTGCGGTGAAGCCACCGGGGATGGAGACGAACTGGCGCAGACCCAGAGCCCGTAGCAGCGCATCGAGCGGCCCGGGCAGGTATTCGCCGAAGGGGACGAGGTGGACCTTGTCGTAGAGGTCGCCGAAACGCCCGCCCGCGCCCATCGTCAGGATCGAATTGAAGAAGACGGCGTTCTCGCGGGTCAGCCGCTCGCCGTCGGGCCGTTCGCGCACCCGCGCGGCACCGGTGATGAGCTGCTTGCCCTCGGGCAGCGCAGCGCCGATTCGCCCGAGCGCCTGCGGATCGCGCTGGATCAGGAACGGAAAGGCCGATTCCGGCCAGATCAGGTGGGTGACATCGACGATGCCGGTGCGGTCGGGCGAGAGCGCGCGGTCGCTGAGTTCGAGATACCTGCCGACGATCCGCTCGCGGTTTTCCGAGCCGAACTTGTCGTCCTGTGGGATGTTGGGCTGGATCAGCCGCAGGCGCACGCCCGCCACCGTCGGATCGGGCGCGGAAGGCACACGCCCGGCGCCGTAGGCGGCAAGCCCCGCGAGCGCGACGAGGGCTGCCAGCACCGGCCCGAACCGGCCCCGCGGCGTCGCGCCGGTGGCGAGCGTCGCGGGTGCGGCGGCGATCAGCACCGCGAGCAGGGTCAGGCCGTAGAGGCCGACGAGCGATGCGGCTTGCATCGTCCAGAGGTTGCCCCCGAGCGCCATGCCGAGGGTGTTCCAGGGAAAGCCCGTCAGGATATGCCCGCGCAGCCATTCGGCGGCGGCGAGCCCGAAGGCGAGCGCCGCGATGCGGGCGGCTCCCCGCGACCAGACGAGGCGGGCGAGGGCGAAGCCCGCCGCGATGAACAGGGCGAGCACCGCCGGCAGGCCGACGACGCCGAGCGGCAGCGCCCAGGCGAACTGATCCGCCTCGACGAGGAAGGCGGCGCCGAGCCACCACAGACCGGCGGTGAAGTAGCCGAAGCCCCAGGCCCAGCCGATGCCGGCGCAGACACGCAGGGTGCGCCGGACGGAGCCGTCGATCGCCGCCCCGTCGATCAGCCAGACGGCGATCGAGAGCGACACGACGAGCGCCGGGAACAGCCCATAGGGCGGCATCGCCAGCGCGCCGCAGGCGCCGGCCGCGACGGCGATCGCGGCCCGCGTCCATCCCTGGCTCAGGATGATCCGGTGCGCGATGGCCTCGAAGAGGCCGATCCGCGCCGCGGCCGGGCCTATTCCGGCGCCGGGCGCGCGGCCGAGCGGAGCGGTCATGCCGTGTCGCTTCGATTCCGTTGTATCTTCAGCGCCCGGCCTCGGCAGCTTGCGCGGTGTCCGTGTCGGGTGCCTGCGCCGCCGCCGCCGGTCGGGGCGGCGGCAGGGCGAGCGGTACCACGGTGCCGATCTTGGCTTGCGCGCGCTGGAGCTTGATCCGCTTCACCCGCCGGGGATCGGCGTCGAGCACTTCGAACTCGATGTCTTCGGGACCGGGAATCCGCTCGCCGCGCGCCGGAACCCGGCCGGCCAGCGTCACGATCAAGCCGCCGATCGTGTCGATCTCGGCTGCAAGCTCCCCGAAGGCGGCGGCGAGGTCGAGGCCGGTGGCCGCCGACACCTCCGCGAGGCCGGCGCGCGCGTCGACGATATAGGCCTCCGTCTCGCCTTCCATGCGGTTGACGAGCTGGCCCTCGGCCACGTCGTGCTCGTCCTCGATGTCGCCGACGACCATCTCGATCAGATCCTCGATCGAGATCAGCCCGTCGGTGCCGCCATACTCGTCGATGACTAGCGCCATGTGGGTGCGCGTAGCCTGCATCCGCACCAGCAGGTCGATGGCCGGCATGGAGGGCGGCACGAACAGGACCGGGCGCTGGATGCGGGTGGAGGCGAGCGTCGCGCTGAGATCGACCTTGCCGAGATCGAGGCTGCGCAGCGCGCCGCGGGCAGAGGCCGTGCGGCGCGGGCGCGGCGTGGGCTTGGCCTCGGCGCCGGTGGCCACCACAGGCTGCGGCGCGGCACGGCGCGGGGGGGCTTCCGCCTGGGTGGCGAGGTATTCCACGAAGTCGCGGATGTGGACCATGCCGCGGGGATCGTCGAGGGTTTCACCGTAGACCGGCAGGCGCGAATGGCCGGCGGTGCGGAACAGCTTCAGGAGATCGCTGAGGCTGGTGTCGCTGGACACGGCCACGATGTCGGCGCGGGGCAGCATCACATCGTCGACGCGCACCTTGTGCAGCCCGAGCACGTTCTTGAGCATGGCGCGCTCAAGGGGAGAGAAGGCGTCCTCACCCGTGTCGGGTTCGGCCAGGGCCTCCTCGATGTCGGTGCGCAGGGAGTCGCGCGGACGCATTTGGAAGACGTTCAGCAGACGATCGTACCACGCCTCGCGTGGGGGCGGTTCGGCGTCCGCGACTGGCGCGGCCAGGGCCGCGCCGCGACTTCGGTCGTTGGTCATGGGTCTCTAGGTTGGATACGGCGGGAGTGCCGGAGATCAGTCGTCGTAAGGGTTTGGAATGCCGAGTGCGCGGAGCGCGGCGACCTCGAGCGCCTCCATGGCGTCGGCCTCAGCCTCGCCGGTCTCATGGTCCTGTCCGAGAAGGTGAAGGGTGCCATGGACGAGGAGGTGGGCGAAATGGTGCTCGAAGGGCTTCGACCGCTCCGCACTCTCGCGCACGAGCGTGTCATACGCAAGAACCACATCGCCGAGAGGCCGGGCCAGACCCGGCCGGAACGGTTGCTCCGCGGCCGGAAACGATAACACGTTGGTGGGTTTATCCTTGTTCCGCCACGTGCGGTTGAGCGCTTGGACGGTGGCGTCGTCGGCAAGCAGGATGCTCACTTCGACGGGTCCGGAGGCCGAATCGGGCAGAATGGCCAATCCCGCCTCGACCGCCCGCAGCGTGAACGCCTCCAATTCGGGGATCGCCTGTTCCCAGCGCGCATCCTCGACGGCGATGTCGATCTCGTTGTCGCTCATGTGTGGTTTCTGGTCAGTACCGTCAACGCCCGTGCGGTGCCCCATAGGCCGCCGCGATTGATGTCGCCGCTCACGCCAGCGGCCGGCGCCGCGGGTTCGGGTTGCGGTCGGCCTCGCTCTCGCCGTGGGCGGCGGATTCGTAGGCGGTGACGATCCGGCGCACGAGGTCGTGGCGCACCACGTCCACATCGCGGAAGCGCACGCGGCCGATGCCCTCGACGCCGTCGAGCACGTTGACCGCCTCCACAAGGCCGGATTTCTGACCCGGCGGCAGGTCGATCTGGCTGGGATCGCCGGTGATGATCATGCGCGAGTTCTCGCCCAATCGGGTCAGGAACATCTTCATCTGCATGGAAGTGGTGTTCTGCGCCTCATCGAGCAGCACCACGGCGTTGGTCAGGGTGCGCCCGCGCATGAAGGCGAGCGGGGCGATCTCGATGATGCCGGTCTGGAGGCCGCGATCGACGTGGCGCGCCTCCATGAAATCGTAGAGCGCGTCGTAGATCGGGCGAAGATACGGATCGACCTTCTCGCGCATGTCGCCGGGCAGGAAGCCGAGCCGTTCGCCGGCCTCGACGGCCGGGCGCGACAGGATCAGGCGCTCGGCATGGCCCTGCTCCAGCAGCGAGACCGCGTGGCCGACCGCGAGCCAGGTCTTGCCGGTGCCGGCGGGGCCTTCCGCGAAGACGAGTTCGTTGGCGCGCAGGAGCTTGATGTAGTCGCTCTGCGCGGCGTTGCGGGCGCGCACGGCACCGCGCTTGCGGGTGGCGATCTGCTCGAACTGCTCGCGGCCGTTATCGGCGACGATCTCGGCGGAGGGGAACAGGTTGCCCTGGACGGTGACCTCCTGGATCACCCCGTCCACGTCGCCGAGCGTCAGGGTCGTGCCGGCCTTCTGCACCCGCGTGTAGAGCCGCTCGAACACGCGCCGCGCCTTCTCGGCGGCCTCGGGCGTGCCCTTGACCACGAGGTGGTTGCCGAGCGCGGTGCCGGTGATGCCGAGTCGCCGCTCGATATGGGCGACGTTCTGGTCGTACTGGCCGAAGACGAGGCTGGCGAGCCGGTTGTCGTCGAAGGTGAGCGAGACCTCTACGGTCTCTGCGAGACCCGGACGCCCCGGTGAGGGGCGGTTGTTGCGGCCGGCAGGGCCACGGGCGGACGCAACGTCAATCGGCACGCGAGAGATCCGGCATGGTGATGGGCCTCATATAGGTCACGCGGCCGCCGCCGCACCCTCCAGCGCTTCGCCGAACAGGCTGTTGGAGCCCGCCCGCGTAATCCGCACCCGCACCACCGAGCCGATGGTCGAGGCCGGCGCATCGAACTGCACCGCCTGGAGATGCGGCGTCTTGCCGGCGACCTGACCCGGATGCCGGCCGGTCTTCTCCACCAGGATCTCGGTGAGCGTGCCGACGCTCGCCGCATTGTAGGCGTGGCGCTGCCGGTCGAGGAGTTCCTGGAGGGCGGCGAGCCGCTCGGTCTTCACCGCCTCCGGCACCGCATCCTCGCGTTCCGCCGCGGGCGTGCCGGCCCGCGGGCTGTACTTGAACGAGAACGCCGCCGAAAAGCCGATATCGGAGACGAGCCGCATGGTCTGCACGAAATCGGCATCGGTTTCGCCGGGAAAGCCGACGATGAAATCCGAGGACAGGGCGATGTCGGGCCGCGCGCTTCGGATGCGCTCGATCAGCCGGCGGTAGGCATCGCCCGTGTGGCGCCGGTTCATCGCCTGGAGGATGCGGTCCGAGCCCGACTGCACCGGCAGGTGCAGGTAGGGCATCACCAGCGGGTTTTTTTCGTGCGCGGCGATGAGATCATCCGCGAAGTCGTTGGGGTGGCTCGTCGTGTAACGCAGGCGCAGGAGGCCCGGCACCGCGGACAGCGCGTCCATCAGGTGGCCGAGGGTCGCGGGTGCGCCGTCCGGCCCGTCGCCGTGATAGGCGTTGACGTTCTGGCCGATGAGGGTGATCTCGCGCACCCCGCCCTCGACGAGGCGGCGCGCTTCTTCCACCACCGCCGCCACCGGGCGCGAGACCTCCGCGCCGCGGGTATAGGGCACGACGCAGAAGGCGCAGAACTTGTCGCAGCCCTCCTGCACGGTGAGGAAGCCGGTGACGCCGCGGTTGCGCCGGGCGGGCAGGTGGTCGAACTTGTCCTCGGCCGGAAATTCGGTGTCGACGACGCGGCTTGTTCGCGATTGGCGCAACAAATCGGGCAGGCGGTGATAACTCTGCGGGCCGACGACGACATCGACCGCCGGTGCGCGCGAAAGAATCTCGCGGCCTTCCGCCTGCGCGACGCAGCCTGCGACCACGATGCGGGTGTCGTGCCCGCTCTCGGCCCGCTCGCCCTTCAGCACCCGCAGGCGCCCGAGTTCGGAATAGACCTTCTCGGCGGCCTTCTCGCGGATGTGGCAGGTGTTGAGGACGACGACATCGGCCTCCTCGACCGAGTCCGTCGCGCTGTAGCCCTCGGCCGCCAGCACGTCGGCCATGCGGCCGGCGTCGTAGGCGTTCATCTGGCAGCCGTAGGACTTGACGTAGGCTTTCTTCAAGATCGTATCCCGAGGCAGCCGGCACGAGGCCGAAAGGCCGCCGCTCATCGATTCAACAGGGGTCCGATGGCACGGAGCGGCTGCGACTAGCACATTTCTCGCAGGTCGTCGCGGCGTCAGTCGCGGCGCGCTGCATCGATGAGGCCGCGCAGGCGTTCGTACGCTTGGTCGGCGTCGGGGATGTCCCTGATCATCGCGCCGCTGCCGAGGGTGCTGCTCAGGCCCAATGAGTTGAAGAGACTCCAGGGTTTGAGAGCCCCGGCAGCTTGCGTGTCGAGACAGACGGAGCCCAGCCCGATGCTGCGCTGGAGCACCCCACGCCGCAGCGACGCCTCGCATATATCGCGGAACATCAGGCGTTTGGCATGGATGGTCAGGAAGCCTTCCTCGATCTCGATTCGATCAGGATAGAGGCGATAGCGCGTCGTGCGGTAGTTCATCGCGCGTGAAATGACGACGACGACAGGAAATCCGATGAAGACGACCGAGCCGATGGCGGCGAGGGAATTTGCCAACGTCGTCGAAGCCCCGAAAGCCTCATGGTACATCCCGCCGAAGAAGCCGGCGGCCCAAACTGTGAAGAAAAGTTGTAAGGGAACCTGTTGCAGCAACGCGATCCACAGAACGAAAACCGGGCGATAGGTCGCCAGAGGCTTTTCGGTCATTGAGTCCCCCGATCCGATGCACGTTCTGGTCGCAGCCGTGTCGGTGCAGGTCAATTGCGGCCGGGTGCGTAGGGCGCCTTCGGGAGGGATGAAGAGCGATGGTGCATCTCCAAGGCGATCCCCGCTTCTTCACCCTGCTGACCGGCAGCTTCCTGCGCCTCGTCGGCCGCCCGCTCGTGCCTGCGCCGGATCTCGGGCCGGACTGGCTCTACGCGTCGGCGCCCTTCGCGGTGCTGGCCCACGACACGGGCCCCGACCCGCTTTTCGTCTACGCCAACCGGGCGGCGCAGCGGGCCTTCGGCTACCGCTGGGACGACATCGTCGGCATGCCCTCGCGGCTCTCGGCCGAGGCGCCGGAGCGGGCCGAGCGCCAGCGCCTGCTCGATGCGGTCGCCCGAGACGGATTCGTCTCGGATTATGCCGGCATTCGCGTTGCCAAGGATGGGCGGCGCTTCCCGGTCGCCGAGGGCATCGTCTGGCAACTCGTGGATGAGGGCGGGATCGTTCGCGGCCAGGCGGCGACCTTCCCCCTGCCAGCCTGAACGGTCACACCGCGGCGACGCCCGGCGCCGAGACGTCGGCGCCCTCCCCGATTGTTTCCGGCGCCGCCGGCATCGGACGGGGGGCGGCCCCGCCGAGGTGGATCTGGCGCAGGCCCTGCCGCACGGCGGCCTCGGCCTGCAGGGTCGCGACCTTGCGGTCGGTGGCGGCCTCGAAGGCGATCGGCGCGCCCCAGTTCACGTGCACGTCGATGGGGCCGCGGTGGGCGAACAGGGCGAGATGCGGCGCGAGTTCCATGTCGCCGTACCATGCGATCTCCGGCCGCTCGGCGCGGGTCACCGGCAGGCCGTTGCGGCGCGGGTAGCCCAGCGCCAGGGGCTGGAGCCGGATGCGCGCGAGTCCGCCGGTCTGCGCCGTCAGCGCCGTCCGGGCGGCGCCGACCAGCGAGGAGCGGAACGGCAGCAGGCGCAGGCCATCGCCGGTGGTGCCCTCGGCGAACAGCACGATCAGGTCGCCATTTGCCAGCCGTTGCCCGACCGTGGCGTTGACGTGGGCGGTCGCCGTCCGCTTGGAGCGCTCGATGAAGACGGTGCGTTGGAGCTTGGCCAGCAGGCCGATCAGCGGCCAGCCCGCGATTTCCGACTTGGCCACGAAGGAGAGCGGGCGCAGCGACCCGAGCGCGACGATGTCGAGCCAGGAGACGTGGTTCGAGAGCACGAGCGCCGGCTCGCCCGGCTGCGGCGGCGTGCCGCTCTGCGTCACCCGAACGGAGAACAGGCGCAGGAACAGGCGGTGGAACAGCATCGCGATGTGCGCCGCGAGCCGGCCCCGGCCAAAGCGCAGGCTGAGCCAGTGCGGCCCGATTACGATCAGGAAGGCCACCGCCTGGACGAAGAGGCGGAGGCCGATGCCGATGCGCGTCATCGGGCGGATGCGCTCCCGCAACGCTTCACGACAGCGTCGCGCTCATGGTCAGCGCCGTGGCCCGGCTGCCGTCGGGCAGCGGGTAGTAGCCCTTGCGCTCGCCGATCTTGAGGAAGCCGTGGCGGGTGTAGAGCTTCAGGGCCGGCGTGTTGCCCTCGTCGACTTCGAGATGGACGGTGCGGATGCCGGCATAGGCCAAAGCGGTCAGGTGCTCGCGCAGGAGCCGGTGGCTGTGGCCGCCGCCGCGGGCGGACGGCGCCAGAACGATGGTGAGGATTTCCGCCTCGTCCACGGCCTTACGCGACAGCACGAAGCCCAGCAGCGCATTGCCCCGGCGCAGGGCATGCGCCTCCGTCGAGCGCTCGCACAGCATCCGCTCGAATTCGTGGGCCGCCCAGGGGCGGGCGAAGGCGGTGGCGTGCAGCTTTTCCAGGTCGGACGCCTGACCGGCGTCCCGCAGCGGCGCGACGTAGGGCACGGAGCCCCAGGCGTCCCACCATGCGGACCACCAATCGAGCGGCCAGAACGGGGAGACGGTCCGCGTCATGCCCTTGCGAGCCTCGCATGCTGCTGCGGCTGGGCGTCGGGCCCGCGCAGGTAAAGGGGGCGCGGCAGCGCCTGGTCCGGATCGGCGACGAGCCCGAGCGAGGCGACCCAGGCGATCTGCGGCGCGCCGGTCTCGGCGACGTCGACGGAGAGGCCGGCGGCAGCGGCTGCCGCCGCGAGCGCGGGAGCGCCGGAGCCGGTGAGGATCGCCCGTCGCTTGCCGAGCAGGGTCACCGCCTCCTCCAAAGCGATGTGCCGGGGCGGAATCACCGTGCCTTCCCTCACGCTCATGGCCTGGAGGTAGACGGCGCCGTGACGCGCATCGATCGCGGCGGCCACCGTATCGTCGCCGTTGAGGGCGAGCTGCGGCGCGAGCAGGGCGGACAGAGTGGTCACGCCCACGACCGGAATGCCGGCGGCGAGCCCGATGGCGCGGGCGGCGGAGAGGCCGACGCGCAAGCCCGTATAGCTGCCGGGCCCGACCGTGACCGCGACGCGGTCGAGACCTTCGAAGCCGCCCTCGACCCGAGCCATGACCCGCTCGATCAGCGGCAGGAGCGCTTCGGCGTGCCCGCGCACGAGCGGCATCGACTCCTCGGCGAGCAGGTCGTCGCTGTCGTCGGTGGCCACGCAGGCAGCGCAGGCTTCGAGCGCCGTATCGATGGCAAGGATCCGCAAACGTCGATTCCATCCGGCGGCGGGCCGCAAGCGCCCGCCTTCGGGCTAATCATAGGACAAAACCGCCCTCCCCGTCAGCGCATCCGCGGCCGACCTCCCCAAGGAAGCGGTGCGGTGTTGCGCCGATGCCAGGGGAAGCCGGGCGGCGGGGCCGCCGATTAGATCGCCTGGACTTCCCGCACGGAGGGCAGGAAGTGGCGGAACAGGTTCTGCACGCCCTGGCGCAGGGTCGCGGTGGAGGACGGGCAGCCCGAGCAGGCGCCCTTCATCTCGAGGTAGACGATGCCGTCGCGGTAGCCGCGGAAGGTGATGTCGCCGCCGTCGCCCGCCACCGCCGGGCGCACGCGGGTCTCCAGCAGGTCCTTGATGGTGGCCACGGTGTCGTGATCGGCCTCGTCGTAGAACTCCTCCGTCTCGTCCTCGGCGAGCGCCGTGCCCTCGGCCAGAACCGGGCGGCCGGACTGGAAGTGGTCCATGATCGCGCCGAGCACGGCGGGCTTCACCTGCGGCCACTCGTTGACGCCGTCGGCCTTGGTGACGGAGATGAAGTCGTGCCCGAAATAGACGCCCGAGACGCCGGGCACCGCGAACAGAGCGGTGGCCAGCGGCGAGCGCTCGGCGGTCGCGGTGTCGCGGGCCTCGAAGGTCCCGTCGGTGAGCACGACGCGGCCGGGCAGGAACTTGAGCGTGGCGGGGTTCGGCGTGGCTTCGGTCTGAATGAACATGTGAAGAATCCTCGGGTCCGCTGGCGCCGGTTCAAGGCCGGCCGGGATCGGCGCCGGGGTCGACCGGCGCCGCTTTCCATGTGGACCGGGAGAGACGGATTCTCAACCGCTCCCGCGACTTGTTGGACAGCGATAACCGGTGTAGGAAGCCCGTTCATCACGCATATCGTTCGTATCCGCGCCTGAGGAAGGAGCCGCCTCGCATGGCTCGCGTCACCGTCGAAGACTGCATCGAGAAGGTCGAGAACCGCTTCGAGCTGGTCCTGCTCGCCAGCCACCGGGCGCGCCTGCTCGCCGCCGGCGCCCCGCTGACCGTGGAGCGCGACCGCGACAAGAACCCCGTCGTGGCCCTTCGCGAGATCGGCGACGAGACCATCACGGCCGAGGATCTGAAGGAGCAGCTCATCCACTCGATGCAGAAATACGTCGAGGTGGACGAGCCCGAGGCCGAGACCGTGCCACTCCTGTCGAGCTCGCCCGCCGCCGCCGCGGTGGCACCCCAGTCCTCCTCGGACGACAAGAACGTGCAGTTCGACTTCATGAGCGAGGAGGATCTCCTCCGCGGCCTGGAGAACCTCGCGCCCCCGACCGAGACCGACGACGAAGGCGAGTAAGCCCTTTCGGCGATTCGGCCCGCGCGTTTCACGCCCGCCCTCGGTCCCCGAGCGGCGGGCGTTCTCATGTCGCGCTCTCCCGCAGAGTGGGCGCAACAGTCGCGCTCGCGCCGCGACGCCATGGGTCTGGCGCAACGGCCGCCGATGCAGGAATGTATCATGCGATCGACCGCGCCCTTCCGGCCGGGCCCCCTTGCAGATTGAGAGCAGGATCCTTCGGCGGATGATGCGCCAGTACGAACTCGTCGAGCGGGTCAAGCGCTACAATCCCGCCACGAACGAGGCGCTTCTCAACCGCGCCTACGTCTACGCCATGCGGGCGCACGGCACGCAGAAGCGCGCCTCCGGCGATCCGTTCTTCGCCCATCCCCTCGAAGTCGCCGCGATCCTCACCGACCTGCGCCTCGACGATGCGACCATCGTCGCGGCCGTCCTGCACGACACCGTCGAGGACACCGCCGCCACGCTCGACGAGATCCGCGAGATCTTCGGGCCTGAGATCGGCGCGCTGGTGGACGGGCTGACCAAGCTCAAGCGCCTCGACCTCGTCTCGAAGCGGGCGGTGCAGGGCGAGAACTTCCGTAAGCTCCTCCTGGCGGTGGCCGAGGATGTGCGGGTGCTTCTGGTGAAGCTCGCCGACCGCCTGCACAACATGCGCACGCTCCACTTCATGCGCGACGACAAGCGGGCGCGGATCGCCGAGGAGACCCTCGACATCTACGCGCCGCTCGCCGGCCGCATGGGCATGCAGGAGCTGCGCGACGAGCTGGAAGACCTCTCGTTCCGCACGCTGAAGCCCGAGGTCTACGCCACCATCACCAAGCGGCTCGAAGACCTCTCGGCCAAGTCCGGCAGCGTGATCGAGAGCATCGAGCACGACCTCACCGCCCGGCTCGCTGCGCGCGGCATCGCCGCTCACGTGAAAGGGCGGCTGAAGAAGCCGTTCTCGATCTGGTCGAAGATGGAGCGCAAGTCGGTCGCCTTCGAACAGCTCTCCGACATCGTCGGCTTCCGCGTCATCGTCGGCACCCTGGCCGAGTGCTACGCCGCGCTCGGCGTCGTGCATACGAGCTGGCCGATGGTGCCGGGCCGCTACAAGGACTACATCTCGACGCCCAAGCAGAACGACTACCGCTCGATCCACACCACGGTGATCGGGCCGAAGCGCCAGCGTGTCGAGCTGCAGATCCGCACCGCCGAGATGGACGAGATCGCCGAGTACGGCATCGCCGCCCACGCCCATTACAAGGAGGCCTCCAACGAGGGCGCCGAGGGCGAGATCCACCCGCGCCTGGCCACCGAGAGCGGTGCCTACCAATGGCTGCGCCGCACCATCGAGCTTCTGGCCGAGGGCGACTCGCCGGAAGAGTTTCTGGAGCACACCAAGCTGGAGCTGTTCCAGGATCAGGTGTTCTGCTTCACGCCCAAGGGCCGCCTGATCGCCCTGCCGCGGGGCGCCACGCCGATCGATTTCGCCTACGCGGTGCATACCGATGTCGGCAACACGGCGGTGGGTGCCAAGATCAACGGACGGCTCGCACCCTTGCTGCACGAACTCGCCAACGGCGACGAGGTCGAGATCGCCCGCTCCGACGGCGCCTCGCCGCCGGCCGCGTGGGAATCGCTCGTCGTCACCGGCAAGGCGCGCTCGGCGATCCGGCGGGCGACCCGCGCCGCCGTGCGGCGCCAATATGCCGGTCTCGGCCGCCAGATCCTCGACCGCGCCTTCGAGCGGGCCGGCAAGAGCTTCTCCGAGGAGAAGCTGCGCGGCTCGCTGCCCCGACTCGCCCGCGCGAGCACCGAGGACGTGTTCGCCGCCGTCGGGCGCGGCGAGATGTTCTCCGGCGACGTGGTGAAGGCCGTCTATCCCGATTTCAAGGAGGAGCGGCGCGCGGGGGCGAGCGGCGGTCCGGCGGCCAATGGCGCGGCGGGGCGCCTTACCCGTTCCAAGGATCAGACCATGCGGCTGACCTTCTCGGGTGATGCCGAGGGGGCCTCGGCCTTGGCCAGCATTCCGATTCGCGGTCTCGCCGGCGACCTGCCGGTGAGCTTCGCCCCGAACGGCGGCGCCCTGCCGGGAGACCGCATCGTCGGCATCCTCACCCCCGGCGTCGGCGTGACGATCTACCCGATTCAGTCGGCCGCGCTCGCCGCCTTCGACAACGAGCCCGAGCGCTGGCTCGACGTGCGCTGGGACGTGGAAGGCTCGCAGGAGCGCTTCCCCGCCAAACTCGCGCTCGAATCGATCAACGAGCCCGGCACGCTGGCGCAGATCGCCCAGGTGATCGCCGAGCATGACGGCAACATCGACAATGTTTCGATGAAGCGTCGCACGCAGGACTTCACCGACATCTCCATCGACCTCTCGGTGCCGGATCTGAAGCACCTCACGGCCATCGTCGCGGATCTGCGCGGCAAGCGCTCGGTGAGCCGCGTCGAGCGGGTGAACGGCTGACGGTCGATCCTGTGGGCGCCGCTTGCCGGAACCGATCCCGGGACAGGTCATTCCGTCACGGAACCAGCCTATGGACGGCTGGGTTTGCGACGCGCTTTTCCGGAGCGACCACCATGAGGCTTTCCCTGGTCACCGCCGTCATCCTCGCGCTCGGCATCCCGCTCACTGACGAGGCCGGCGCGCAGGGTCTGCAGCCCGGTATGCGGACGATGATCCAGCGCGGCGGCACCGAGGGTCTGCCGCTCGTTCCCGCCCATCCCGACGACCTGGATGACAGCAAGCTGCAGCCGGGCATGCGCACGATGATCCAGCGCGGCGGGAGCGAGGGGGTGCAGCTCGGCGCGCTGCTGCCCCGGGCCTACGACCCCTACTTTGACGGGCCGGCCTACGATCCGTCCTATCCCCCGCCCGCCTACGAGACCCGTCCTGATCGGCGCCGGGAGCCACTTCGCGTGCGGAACTAGAGTCTCGGAGACGCGCCACCGAGGGGAATGGCGGTTCGGCGGCCGTCGTCGCGGTCGATGCACTCTCAGTTGATGCATTTGGCCTTCGGCTTGCGCCCCGCTTGCGCCGCTGCAAGAAGCAGCGGAACACGGTTTGGCGAGCAGGTGATCATGACGCCGGAAGACGTTCTCGAAGAGTTCCGTTCCGCAGGGGCCCTGCTGCAGGGACACTTCATTCTCAGCTCCGGCCTGCGCTCGCCCACCTTCCTGCAGAAGATGACGATCTTCTCCGATCCCGCGCGCACCGAGCGGCTGTGCCGGGCGCTGGCCGAAATCATCACAGCCCGCTTCGGCCGGATCGACATCGTGGTCTCTCCGGCCATCGGCGGCATCATCCCCGGCTACGAGACCGCCCGCCATCTCGGCGCCAAGGCGATCTTCGTCGAGCGCGACCCCGGCGGTCCCTTCACCCTGCGCCGCGGCTTCTCGATCCCCGCCGGCACCCGTGCCGTCATCGTCGAGGACATCGTGACGACAGGCCTCTCGGCCCGGGAGTGCCTCGCCTCGCTGAAGGATGAGGAGGGCGAGGTGGTGGGTGCCGCCTGCCTGATCGACCGTTCGGGCGGACGCGGCGAGATCGGCGTGCCGCTCCTGTCCCTGGTCACGCTCGACATCCCGACTTACGCACCGGACGCCTTGCCCGCCGAGCTGGCCGCTATCCCCCCGGTCAAGCCAGGCAGCCGGGCCTTGCCGAAGCCCTGACCCGCGGCGTGACGGCACGGGACGGATGCCGGTTCGGCGGCGACCGCGAAGGTTCTGGGCAGGCAACTCATGTCGACTCGCTCTTTGCGGCAACTTCAGGTATGTAAATACCGCGGCTCATTCTTGTGGAAGCTATGCCGCAACCGCTAGTACGAAAATGATTTGATAGAATACGCTCTGGGTTGCGTAAAATCATCTTCGGTTGGATTTGGCGCCGGCGGCCTTAACTCTTTCTGGCGCTTGACAGGAATTGCGTGCTCGGTCACCACAAGGGGGGATTCGGGCCGGACTCTGCTACGCTGTTCCGAGTCCTGCACCTTTCCGACACTGCGATCCCGTTGGCCGGATCACGCCCTTCCGAACGGACAGCGTGGTTCGGAATGCAAAAATTGCTATGCGTCGAGAGTGCAGGGATGCCGGACTTCGGCAGCGCATTGAATCCGCGGTTTCATGTACTGCATTCATGTCTGAATTTCTAAAAACAAACTCTTTCATCTCAAGAGCATGGGTCAATCGATGAGTGATAAGCAACGTACCGCAGTCTTTATCGATGGTGCAAATTTGTATGCGACCACGAAGGCGCTCGGTTTCGACATTGACTACAAGCGGCTGCTCAAGGATTTCCAGAGCCGCGATAATCTTATTCGTGCTTTCTATTACACGGCAATGATCGAGGATCAGGAGTATTCCTCGATTCGCCCGCTGATCGATTGGCTCGACTATAACGGCTATCGGGTCGTCACCAAGCCGGTGAAGGAATTCACCGACTCCGCCGGGCGCCGCAAGATCAAGGGCAACATGGATATCGAGCTCGCCATCGACGCGCTCGAACTGGCCCCCCACATCGACCACATGGTGCTGTTCTCCGGCGACGGTGATTTCCGCTCGCTCGTGGAAGCGATCCAGCGCCGCGGCGTTCGCGTCTCCGTCGTCTCCACCATCCAGACCCAGCCGGCGATGATCGCCGACGACCTGCGGCGTCAGGCGGACGAGTTCATCGATCTCGCCCATCTCGCAAGCCGGATCGGCCGTGACCCGAGCGAGCGCACCGCCCGCGCGCCCGGTGACAGCCCCCGCCGCGACTTCGCCGAGCGCGCGCCCCGCCCCAACCCCGGTCTCGAGAGCCGCTACGGCATCCGGCCCGGCGCGACCGACGAGGAAGCGGAAGGCTGAGCGGAGCTTTGATGCTCGGATCGCGGTGGCGGGTGAAGACCCGTTGCCGTCGATCGTGAGGCCGCGCCGAACTCATCCGGCGCCCTGCCCTATCCGGAGAAGACGCGCTCCGGATCGCGTCATTTTGCGGTGATGGCGGAGCGCGTCGGTGCTCGCTCGGGGGGCATCGCCGATCGGACGGGTCCGGCATGTCCCGGCGCCGAAACGTCGAGGGCCGGACTCAGCCCTTGTCGCGCATCAGGCGAGCCTTGTCGCGCTGCCAGTCGCGTTGCTTGACGGTCTCGCGCTTGTCGTGGAGCTGCTTGCCCTTGCCAAGGCCCAGCTCGACCTTCGCCCGGCCCTTGTCGTTGAAGTAGATCTTCAGCGGAATCACCGTATAGCCCTGGCGCTGGGTCGCGCCGATCAGCTTGTTGATCTGGCGGCGGTGCAGCAGCAGGCGGCGGGGCCGCTTGGTGTCGTGGTTGAAGCGGTTCGCCTCCAGATATTCCGGGATGTAGGCGTTGAACAGCATCAGGTCGTTGCCGGACGGCCCGGCATAGGACTCACCGATCGTCGCCTTGCCGCCGCGCAGCGATTTCACCTCGGTGCCGGTCAGCGCGATGCCGGCCTCGAGCGTGTCCTCGATCGCGTAGTGGTAGCGGGCGGAGCGGTTGTCGGCGACGACGCGCCGGCCGGGATCGGGTTTGGGTGCCATTCGTCTTCAGGTTCGTGATCAGGCGACAGTCCACCGGTGTGGGGATTGCCACCGATATGGGGGCCGCCACGTTTTCCGGCGAGGCTTCCCGCCGGATCTTGTCGAATCAATCCGGCGGCGTCAGATCAGGCCGGCATGAGCGAGCGCGGCATCGACCGCCCGGCGGCAGCCCTCGGTCGCCGGCACCAGCGGCAGGCGCACCTCCTCCGACATCAGCCCGAGGCGCGAGAGAGCGTATTTCGCCGGCACCGGGTTCGATTCGTAGAACATCTGCACGTGCAGCGGCATCAGCCGGTCCTGGATCTTCAGGGCCTTGGCATAGTCGCCCGCCAGTGTCGCTTCCTGCAGATCAGCACAGAGCCGGGGTGCGACATTCGAGACCACGGAGATGCAGCCGACCCCACCATGGGCGTTGAAGCCGAGCGCCGTCGCATCTTCGCCAGAAAGCTGGATGAAGTCTTCTCCCAATGCCTGTCGCTGGAGGCTGACACGGTCGATCTTGGCCGTGGCATCCTTCACGCCGGCGATGTTCTTCAGTTCGAACAGCCGCTTCATGGTGTCGACGCTCATGTCGACCACGGACCGGCCGGGGATGTTGTAGATGATGATCGGGATGCCGACGGCGTCGTTCACCGCCTTGAAGTGGGCGTACATCCCCTCCTGCGTCGGCTTGTTGTAGTAGGGCGTGACGGTGAGCACCGCATCCGCGCCGACGCTCTCGGCATGACGGGCCCGCGCGACGGCCTCCCGCGTCGAGTTCGATCCGGCGCCCGCGATCACCGGCACCCGGCCGGCGGCCTCGGCGACGCAGACCTCGACCACGCGGTCGTGCTCGGTGTGGCTCAGCGTCGGGCTCTCGCCGGTCGTGCCGGTCGGCACCAGGGCGTGGGTGCCATGCTCGATCTGCCAGTTCACGAATTTCCGGAAGGCCAACTCGTCGAACTCGCCGTCGCGGAACGGGGTCGCGAGCGCGGTCATCGAGCCGCGAAGGCGGGCGTGGGTATCGGTCATCCTGGCGTTCCCGGCCGTTCTTCTTGCCTGTTTCCTGGCGTGCCCCGGTGGCTGCGGCCGCGTACGGGCCGCGCTTGGGACGCGCGAGACATAGGCCCTCCCCCGTCCGTGCGCAAACGCTTCGCTTGCGCAGTTAATGCCATCTTAACGGACCGGGGCCCAGCTTAAGGCTTGGCCTCCGGTCGGGGTGTCTCAGATCATGGCGTTGCCCACACGCTCCCTGCCCCTGCTCCTCGGCCTGCTGCTGTCCGGCACGGCCGTGCTACCACAGCGCGGCGGGGCCATCGAACTCCGCAACCCGCAGCCAGCCTCCGCCCCCGCCGCCCCCGCGAGCGATGCCACCGCGCCCGCCGGGCAGCCGAGCGACGGCCAGGGCCCCGCCTCGGATCCCGTCGCGGCGGACGCGCTGCGCCTCGATCCGAGTGCCGGCGAAGCGGCCTCCGACAAGCCCCTGCCCGCCGCGGCGTCCTCCTACGCCTCGACCGAAGCGGATGGCCCTGTCGCCTTCCCGTTGCCGGATGCGGCCGTATCTCCGGCCGCCCCCTCCCCTGAGGTGCCGGACCCGGCCCGGCCGGTCGCCTTCGGCGAGACCGATCTCGGCCAACTCCGCGAGACGATCGACCTCTACCGCAAGGGCAAGGTCTCCGACGGCGACCGGCTCGCCGCAGGCTTCTCCGATCCGGCGGCGCGGGCGCTGCTCGAATGGGTCGCGATCCGTGCGGGTGCCGGCGTCAGCTTCGAGCGGGTCGTCGCCTTCTCGCGCGCCAATCCCGATTGGCCGGCGGGCCCCCTGCTGCGCCGCCGGGCCGAGGAGCGGCTGCTCACGGAGAAGAAGAGCCCAGGCGTGGTGCGCGCCTATTTCGCGAGCGCCAAGCCGGCGAGCGCGCCGGGCAAGTTCGCCCTGGCCCTGGCCCTGCGCGCCGACGGGCTCGAGGCGGATGCGGCCGAACTCGTGCATGACCTGTGGCGCGAGGAGAGTTTCGGGCGCAGCCTTGAGGCCAAGGTCACCGACGCTTTCCCCGGCGTGCTCACGGTCATCGACCACCGCTACCGGATGGAGCGCGCCCTCCTGAAGGAGGATTGGGTCACCGCCGCGCGCGCGGCCGAATATGCCGGCGGCTCCTATGCCAGCCTCGTGCGCGCCCGCCGGGCGGTGCAGGGCAAAGCCGGGGCGGCGGCCGCACTCGCGGCGGTGCCGCCGTCGCTGCGCAACGATTCGTCCTACCTGCTCTCGCGCGCCCAGTATTTCCGCCGCGCCGACAAGGCGCCGGAGGCGGCCAAGGTGCTGCTCGCCGCGCCGACCAACCCGGAGGTGCTCGCCGACGGTGACACGTGGTGGGTCGAGCGCCGCATCGTCGCTCGCAAACTGATGGATGCGGGCGAGACCAAGACTGCCTACGCCGTCGCCGCCGCGCATTCCGCCCGCACCTCCGAGAAGCGGATCGAGGCCGAATTCCACGCGGGCTGGATCGCGCTCCGCTTCATGGCCGATCCGGCCGCGGCCGAGCGGCACTTCGCGCAAGCCGCGAGTGTCGCCGAGACGCCGATCTCGCTGGCGCGTGCCGCCTATTGGCAGGGCCGCGCGGCGGAAGCCGCGGGCAAGACCATCGAGTCGAAGAGCTTCTACGAGCGCGCCGCGCTTCAGCCGATCGCCTATTACGGGCAGCTCGCCCGCGCCCGGCTCGGCCAGCACAGCCTGCCCCTGCGCCGCGCCGCCGAATTGAGCCCGACGGCGCGCGCCGCCTTCGACGACCGGCTCTTCGTGCGCGGCCTGAAGCTTCTGGCCGCCGCTCAGATGAAGGAGTTGGCGCTGCCGCTCTACATCGATGCCGCCCGCTCGCTGACCGAGGAGGCGCAGGTCAACGCGCTGGGCGAGGCCGCGGTGGAGATGCGCGACGCGCGGGCGCTGGTCTCCATCGGCAAGCTCGCCACGCAGCGGGGGCTGGCGCTGGACACCCATGCCTACCCGACCATCGGCATCCCCGATTACGAGACCTTCACCGCGGTGCCGCAGGTCGAGCGCGCCATGGTCTTCGCCATCGCCCGGCAGGAAAGCCAGTTCGATCCCCGCGCCCAGTCCGGCGTCGGCGCCAGGGGGCTGATGCAGATGATGCCGGCCACCGCCCAGCGCACCGCCAAGCGCGTCTCGACCTCTTATGAAACGGACCGCCTCACCAGCGACCCCGCCTACAACGCGCGGCTGGGCCAAGCCCATCTCGGCGAGCTGATGGAAGACTGGAAGGGCTCTTACATCCTCGCCTTCGCCTCCTACAATGCGGGCGGCGGCAACGTGAAGAAATGGGTCGACGCCTACGGCGACCCGCGCCGGCCGGATGTCGATCCGATCGATTGGGTCGAGCGCATCCCCTTCACCGAGACGCGCAACTACGTGCAGCGGGTGATGGAGAACCTGCAGGTCTACCGCAACCGCCTCGACGGCAAGAGCGCGCTCATGATCGAGCGCGACCTCGCCCGCGGCGCCCGCACCGCCATCAGCGCCGAAGCGCAGCCGGTCACACCGTAGTGGCGTGACCCTGGTAGTGGCGGCGGACCAGCGCTTCCACGAAGGGCCAGAGACCGGGGACGCCGCGCTCGATCACCGGCTGGTAGCGTGCCATTACCTGCGCCTCGCTGAGGCCGTTCTCGGCCCAGGTGCCGCCCTCGGTCAGCGTATTGAGCAGCAGCGGCTGGAGCCGGTCGAGCGCCTTGGCGAACCGGGCCTCCGCCGTCTCGCTCGCCTCGAATTCCCGCCACAGCGCGACGAAGCGGTCCCGCTGCGGTTCCGGCAGGAGGCCGAAGATCCGCGCGGCTGCAGCTTCCTCGACCCGCGCCAGGGCGGCGGCGTCATAGGCGCCATGGATCGGCACATCGCCGGCATCGACCTCGACGATATCGTGCACCAGCAGCATCGCGACGACGCGGTTCAAGTCGAGACCGGGCGCGAGATCGCCGAGAACGAGCGCGAACATCGCCAGATGCCACGAATGCTCGGCCGAGTTCTCGCGCCGACGCTCGCCGATGGTCCGGTTCTGGCGCAGCACGGCCTTGAGCCCGTCGATCTCCGCGAGGAACGCGAATCGGCTCGCGATATCGGCAGCGTCGTCCATGTCGTTGTTCCCGGCATCGTGCGGCACGGTTGAAGGGTTCCGAACATCTGGGCAAGGCCGCTGTGCCGTCGATTTCCCACAGGCATCGCCCGCCCGATGCTTTTGGATCGCCGCAGGGGCGCGGATAGAGTGGGCCGCCATGGCCATCACGGACCCGATCTTAGCCTCTGCCCTCCGCGACATCGAAACCCGACTGATCGCGCGCGCGACCGAGTCGGATGAGGCGGAAACGATCATCGCGGAACTCTGCGAGGCGCTGGCCGCGGCGGGCCTTCCGCTCTGGCGCTTCAGCTTGGCGGTGCCGGTCATCGACCCCGTCTTCCGCGGGGTGAGCGTCGCGTGGCGGCGCGGACAGGGCACGGCGGTGTTTCCGACGGTGCACGGACCGGAGGGCGAGGACACGGTCTTCCGCAGCCCCGTCGGCTGGCTGCGGGCGAACGACCTTTCCTTCGTGCGCTGGCGGCTCGACCGTTCGAACGGCTGTCCCGATCTACCGCTCCTGAGTGAGCTGAGGCAGCAGGGTGCGACCGACTACCTGCTCCACGCCGCCGCCTTCGCCCCCGGCAGCGCCATGGAGGGCGTCGGCATCTCGTTCGCCACCGACCGGTCCGGCGGCTTCACCGGGTCGGAGCAGGCGGCCTTGGCCGGCCTGGTGCAGGTGATCGCTCTGGTCACGGCCAAGCTCAGCCTGTCGCACACGATGCGCGAGATGCTCGGCACCTATCTCGGACCGGCGACGGGGGCGCGGGTTCTCGCGGGCGAGATGCGGCGCGGGCAGAGCACGGTGGTCCACGCCGCGATTCTGCTCGCCGACCTGCGCGGCTTCACGGCGGTGGCGGATCGCGACGACCCGCTGAAGGTGGTGGGCTGGCTCGACGAGCATTTCGATGCGCTCGGCGAGCCGGTGCAGCGCCATGGCGGCGAGATCTCGAAATTTCTCGGCGACGGCTTTCTCGCCGTCTTCCCCGTCGCCGAGCCGGATGCCCTCGCCTGCCCGGCCTGTAGGGGCGCGCTCGATGCGGCGCGCGAGGCGCTGGCGCGCAACGCCCGGCTGAACGCGTCCCGCCGCCATGGTGGGCTGCCGCCCCTGGAGGCGGACATCGTGCTGCATTACGGGCGTGTCGTCTCCGGCAATGTCGGCACCGACCGGCGCCTCGACTTCACGGTGATCGGCCGAGCGGTCAACGAGGCGAGCCGGATCGAGCGGCTCTGCGACGGCTTGGAGCGGTCGCTGCTCCTCTCCGATGCCTTCGCCCGACGTTGCGGGGCATCGCTCGTCTCGGTCGGCGAGTTCGCCCTGCGCGGCGTCGGGCGCAAGCAGCGGATCTGGGGGCTGGCCCCGGAAACGGACGGTCCGTCGGAGGGGGCGGCGTGAGGCGGAGCGCCCGAGCCTTGCCCGCAGCGCGGCGACGAGCAGGTCACGAGCGCAGGCTGAGGCCGATTCCCTGGCGGTCGGAGAGCGGTGCGACGCCCGTCGGCGCGGCAGCGCGTTCCAGCGGCACACCGGCCTTCTGGAGGTAATCCACCACCGCGAGCGCCCGTGCCCGCGCGAGGTCGGCGCTGGCTTCCACCCGCTCGGCTTCAGTCTTCTCGGGCTTCGGTTCAGACTTCGTTTCTGGCTTGGCCGCCTCCTGCTTCGTCTCGGCCTTGCCCTTGCTGCCCTTGTTGGCCTTCGCGTCCTTCTTGGTGTCCGCCTTGGCGGGCTTGGGTGCCGTCTCCTTCGCGGCTTCGTCGGCAACCGGGTCGGTCTGGGCTTTGGGCTTCACGCCCACCGGGTCGAGATGACCCACAACTTCGATTCGCTCCGCCGGACAGGCACGCGCCAGCGCCGCGACCGCGTCGAGCACCGGATAGAACTCGGGCGCGAGCGCCGTGCTGCCCGGGGCAAAGCGCAGGGGATGCCCGGCGGTGCGCTCGGCGAGGCGCTGGCCGCACGGCCCCATATCGGCCGTCGCCGAGGGGGCCGCGTCGGAGGTGACGGCAACCGTGGCGTTCCAGCCCGCCGGCATCGCCTTCGGCAGGGATCGAGCGAGGCGGGCAGCGCTCTCGGGATAGAGGCTGGTGCCGGCCAGGCGCAGGCTGGTGCCGGTGATCGTCAGTTCGCCGCTTGCCAGTGTCGAGAGCGGATCGACCGCTGCCGCAAGGGCCGCGCCCAGATCGGCCGGTGCACCATCGGCCAGCCGCGTGCGATCGTGGATCGATTCGCGGAAGAATCGGGGGTTGAGCCGGGCGAGCAGCGCCTCACGCGTCGCCCGATCCGGCAGATGGCCGCTCACCGTGACGCTGTCGCTGCCGCGGCGAATGCGTAGGACGTAGGGGACGATGGGACGGGCGGAGAGTGCCACGCGGCCCGCGGCGATTCCGGGAGGCCGGGCGTCGCGCATCAGCGTCTGCGCCTCGGCGACCGCGCCGGCATCCAGCGCATTGCCCTCGATCGAGACCACCTCGCCCTCGTAGCTGACATGCCCCTCGTGCAGGAGGCCCGCGAGTTGGAAGACGAAGCGCATCAGGGCCGGGCCATCGATACCCGGCGGCAGGCCTCGGGCGTCGCGCAGGCGGTCGTCGATGGCCGCCCCCTCCGCGGCCTCCGCGGCGGCTGCCCGGATCTCTTCGCGGGCGCTTTCCGAGGCGACGTGGCCGTTCAGTTCGAGGCTGCCGTCCGGCCGGCGGGAGACACCGAACCGGAAGTCTCCGACGACCGGCGGCGTGATCTCGATCGTGCCGAGGGTGTAGCCCTGGGGCGGGGTTGCCAGCGCCGTGCGCAGGGCATCGTAGGCGGCCAGACTCGCTGCTTCGCCGCGAATCGAGATGACGGTGTCGTTGAGCGTGGCGACCGCGCCGGTGGTGAGATCCTGAAGCCGCTCCACGGCGAAGGCTGCGGCATCGGGGAAGTCGCGCGGTGCGCCCCGTGCGGCCCGGGCGTTGTCGCTCAAGGTGGCGTCACGCGGCAGGGCCGGCTTCAGGCGCTGGGCCAGTTCGAAGGCGCCGACCTCGGCCGGGCGGCTGCCGGTGGCCTCGACGCGGCCGGCGGCGGGGCGCTCCACCGACCAGACGAAGGGAGAGACTTCCTCGATCACACCGGTCCGGTCGGTGAGGCGGCGGATGCCGTCAATGGCGGCGAGCCGACCGACGACCGCCTCGCGCTGGGACGCCTCCGGCGCTTCGCCCGTCGCGGTCAGGTCGCGGCCTGCCACCGAGACCCTTAGCCAGGGCTCGGGCTGCCCCTCTCCGGTCGCGGCGGCGATCGCCGCCGCCTCCCGCTCGAGGCGTTCCGTGACGCGCAGCATGCCGAAATAAGTTGCTGCGGCGATCAGCGCGAGAAGCGGAAGGCCGGCGATTAAGCCGGCTCGAATCAGGCGAGACCGGAATGTGCGGCCGTGCGGCGGTACTTGCGAAGGCGTGGACGACAGCGTGGACATGGGCTCGACCTCCTCGGCGGCCGGCGATGATGGCCAGAAGACAGGCCTATCGGGGCGCTTTGAAGGCCGCGTCTGTTTCGCGCCGACGGGCGGCGATGCGTGCTGCCCGTGGTCCGCCCCCGCTTGGGGCAACAAAAAACCCCGGCCGCGAGGCCGGGGTCTGGAAGGTGATCGTCGTGTCCGGCTCCCGCGCGGGCGGGGGCCGGTTCGGCTTAGAAGTCGCGCTGCACGCGGAAGCGGGCCTGGAACACGTCCTCGCTGCTGACGGTGCGGGTCGGGATGTTGTTCACGAAGGCGCCCTTGTCGCTGTCGGAGACGCGACCGTTCTTGACGCCCGTTTTGATGTACTGGCCCTCGACGCCGATATCGAGATCCTTGACCGGCGACCAGATCAGGCTCGCGCCGGTGACGACCTGATAGGTGTCGCGCAGAGCGGGGCTGAGGTTATAGCCGGTGGCGTTGGTGAGGTAGGAGGGAGGCGCCACGGTCGAGGCCGCGCCGACTGCCGAGTTTGCCTGGCTGACCGCCTGGCGGGCGCCCTGCGAGAACCAGATCTCACCGTAGCTGGCGTAGAAGGCCGAGCGCCATTCCGGCGACCAGTAGTGGAGGTAGGACGCCACCGCCGTGAAGCTGTTGGACAGCTCGATGCGGCCGGTCAGCGGGTTGACGATCGCGTCGGCGAGGTACTGGTTGAACGGGTTGCCCGCGTAGACCGAGGCGTTGCTCAGGTAACCGGCGGTGAAGCGGTTGATGCCGGTGTAGAACGAGGCACCCTCGCCGTAGGCACCCTGAAGGTAGAGGCCGTCGCCGGGGGCGATGAAGGGCAGGTTGAACTTCATGCCGCCCTGGATCGCCCAGCCGTACTCGGTCTGCGCGCCGGCGTTGATGCCGCGTGCCGCCAGGGCCGCCGCCGTGTTGCCGGCCAGCGCGGCGCCGGTGCCGGGAACGCCGATCGAGGAACCCGCGATGAAGCCGCCGGTGTTGATGTCCTTGACGGCGGCCGAGAACTGGGCCGAGCCCCAGGCGGCGTCGTAGCGCAGCGAGCCGACGAAGTCGGGCAGGCGCGAGCGCTGCACGGCGTCGATGAAGGCCACGGCGGTGGCGTTGCCGGCGGCGTTGGTGCCGAGGATGATCGGGGTCGGGGCCGTGGTGAACACGTTGTTCAGACCGGCCTGGCCGGGGACGAGACCCGTGCTGCCGGCCGCGTCGGAGTAGAGCGGGTTCTTGCGGTAGTTCGGGTCTTCCATCGACAGCGTGACGGACCAGCCCTCGCCGAACTTCTGGGTATAGGCGAGCAGGTTGGTGGACGGCAGGTCGGAACCCAGCGATGAACCGATGATCTCGAAGTCGTGGGCGTAGAAGTCGAAGAACGAGGAGGCGCGACCGGCGGTCAGGCCGGCGAACTGTACGAACGCCTTGTCGACGTTGATGAAGTTCTGAATGCGGCCGAGCTGGTCCTGGCCGGTGCCGGAGAAGGCGTAGGCGCCGCGCAGGTTCGTGCCGGAGGAATACTTCGTGTTGCCGGTACGGCTCGCGGCGTCGAGGCGCAGGAAGGCGCGCAGGGTGCCGTAGCCGGTCTGGGTACGGGCATCGAAGTTGAAGCGGGCAAGGCCCGTGAAGCCCGAGATATCGCCGCCGCCGGGGATGTCGCGGTTGTCGCTGCCGATATAGCCATACTCGGCGCGGGCGCGGCCGGAGACACGCAGGCAGGTATCGGTACCGGGAATGTAGAAGAAGCCGGCTCCGTAAGCGGTGCAGACGCGGACGTACTCGATCGGAACGGCCTTCTTCACCGGAAGGTCGGCGGCCTGAGCCCCACCCACGACGGCCAGCCCCGCTGCCGATCCAAGGAGAAGGCTCTTCACGAGCTTCATGGTATACCCTCCAGAAGTTTCGAGACCCACGGGATCGGACTTCTGTTCTAGCCGGGCGCCCACCATCTCGTGGTCGTTCCGGCCCGTCCTTTTTTCCCTTGGAGCTTGGCCCTTCCCATCCGGGTGTCGGCCAAGCCGCAGCGGGGTTATCCCGTCCGCAGCGGCACCATGAGCGAGCGTGGCCGTACGAGCAACAGAGATGACTGTCTCGGAGCTGACACAAAGCAGCTTCCCTGCACTCTGTTGCAGCCTCGCAACTTAATCCCCGTCCGCCAGCAAAAGTTTTCCACGGATCGAAGCGTTGTGCAGGGTTCGTCGAGGGTCGGTCAGCCGCCTTGTGCCTCGCGCTGCATCTCCAGGGTCAGCCAGCGCTCCTCGGCAGCGGCCAGTTCGGCTTCCGCCGCACCGAGCATGGCGGTCGCCTTCTGAAAGCGGCCGGGATCGCGGCTATACAAGCCGGGATCGGACAGGACCTCGCGCAGTTTGGCGATTCCCGTTTCCAACTCGGCCATGCGGACGGGCAGGGTCTTCAGCTCGTGCTGCTCCTTGAAGCCGAGCTTGTTCCGCGCCGAAGCGGTTTCCGTTCGCGTCGCCTTCTCCCGCGGCTCGGCCCGTTCGCGGGCCGGCTTCTCCCGCCCGTCGCTGCGTGCCTCCACGCCGCGCCCGCGCTGGGACAGCATGTCGGAATAGCCGCCGGCATACTCGACCCAGCGCCCCTCCCCCTCGCTGACCAGCACGGTGCCGGCCACCCGATCGAGGAAGTCGCGGTCGTGGCTCACCAGAATCAGAGTGCCGGCATAGTCGCCGAGCATCTCCTGGAGGAGGTCCAGGGTTTCGAGGTCGAGGTCGTTGGTGGGCTCGTCGAGCACGAGGAGGTTGGAGGGCTGGGCGAGCGCTCGAGCGATCAGCAGCCGGTTTCGCTCGCCGCCGGAGAGGACGCTCACGGGCGTGCGCGCCTGTTCGGGCGCGAACAGGAAGTCCTTGAGGTAGCCGATGACATGGCGGCTGCGCCCGCCCACCGTGACGCTGTCGCCGCTTCCGCCGGTCAACACCTCCGTGACGGTCGCGCTCCCCTCCAGTACGGCACGGGCCTGATCGAGATGGACCATGTTGAGGCTGGTTCCGAGACGCATCTCGCCCGAATCGGGCGCGAGCGCGCCGGTCAGCAGGTTGATCAGCGTGGTCTTGCCCGCCCCGTTCGGGCCGACGATGCCGAGCCGGTCGCCGCGCAGCACGCGCAGGGACAGGTCGTGGACGATCCGGCGCTCGCCGTAGGATTTCGAGACGTGCCTGGCTTCCGCGATCAGCGTGCCGGAGGCCTCGCCCTCGCTCGCCGTCAGCACCGCCTGCCCCACCGGGCGGCGGTGGTCGCGGCTCTGCTTGCGCAGGGTCTGCAGGTCGGAGAGGCGACGCACGTTGCGCTTGCGCCGGGCGGTCACGCCGTAGCGCAGCCAATGTTCCTCGTCGGCGATCTTGCGGTCGAGCTTGTGCTTGTCGCGCTCCTCCTCCTCGAAGAAGGCGTCGCGCCACGCTTCGAAGCTCGAGAAGCCCTGCTCGATTCGGCGGGTCACGCCGCGGTCGAGCCAGATGGTGGATCGCGACAGGGCCGAAAGAAAGCGCCGGTCGTGGCTGATGATGATGAGGGCCGAGCGCGTGCGTTTCAGCTCGGATTCCAGCCACTCGATGGCGGGGAGATCGAGATGGTTGGTGGGCTCGTCGAGCAGCAGGATGTCGGGCTCGGGCGCGAGCGCCTGGGCGAGTGCGGTCCGGCGCGCCTCGCCGCCCGACAGGCGCTGGGGGTTCTCCGTGCCGTCGAGCCCCAGACTCTCTAGGAGATAGCGGGCGCGATGCGCGTCGTCGCCCGGCGCGAGGCCGGCTTCCGCGAAGGCCAGCGTCGTCTCGAAGCCGGAAAAGTCCGGCTCCTGCGCGAGGTAGCGGATGGTGGTGCCGGGCTGCACGAAGCGCACGGCGCGATCCGGCTCCACCAAGCCCGCGGCGATGCGCATCAGGGTCGATTTGCCCGAGCCGTTGCGGCCGACGAGGCAGGCGCGCTCGCCGGGTGCGATCGTCAACTCGGCGCGCTCGATCAGCGGGGTTCCGCCGAAGGTGAGCGCGACGTCTTGAAGGGTGAGAAGCGGGGGAGCGGCCATGCCGGGCTTATGGCAGCAGCCGCACTCCGGAACAACGCAAGTGGGCCGCGCCTTTAGAGCGACTCGCAAAACTCACGGTCTCTGGCCGTTCTCGTTCTGGCGATGACAGCGCGGCGGGCGTTTGATGAGAGACGCTGAGGGCGATCGCCGGAAACCGAGGGCCCTGGTGTTTTGCCGGCCCCGATTGTCGGCGCCCGCCTCCGCGGATTCAGGCTTTCGCGTCGTGCGGAGCCGGCGTCGCTTCGGGTGAAGCGTTCAGGCGGTCGGGTTGGCCGGGCCGGTCGGCGTTGAATCCGGAAGGCCGGGGCTCTCGACGGGAATCTCGGTCGGCGTGGTGCTGGGAGCCTCGGCGGGCGTTCCGCCGGGGATTTCAGGGCCGGGACCGGGCTCGGGGATCTGGGGGGAGTCGGGCGTCTCCGGTCCAGGCGTCTCGGGGCCGGGCACGGGAGTCTCCGGGATCGATCCGGGATTGGCCATATGGGTCGAAGCCTCGCTGGCGGCGGGCACCGTGCCGCCGTGTCACGCCAACGAGGCGTCGCGGAGCGGGTTCCCGTAGTCCGCTCCCCGCGATGTCTCGGCCCCGGCTATTTCTTCGTCAGGAGGAGCTTGTTGCCCTCCTTGCCGACGATCTTCTGGATCTTCTGGGCGAAGATCGAGAGCAGCAGCGGCATGCGCACCTCGACGCGAACCACGTCCTGGCCGACATCGATCTGGCCGTCCACGGTCTGGGCCATGGCCGTGACCGAGTAGTCGAGCCGGTCGCCGGTCCAGGTCAGGGTGTTGATGGCGATGCCGCTCTTGCCGAGCGCCTCGCGCACGCGAACGGTGCCCTCGTCGATGCGCCGCCGGGCCTCGTCGCGGCCGAGTTCATGCGGAATCTCGACCACCATCGGCTTCGCCATCTCGGCTCCTCATCCCTTTGCAGCCCGGATCGAAAAGCGTTCCGGGCCTGCGCGTCCTCGTTGAGACGAAGATGGGAAGCGGGCGGTTCCCCGGCAACGCCGGATGGAACGGAGGCGGTGCCCGCCTCAGCGCACCACGTTGAGCGAGACGTAGCTGACGCCCGACATGCCGATGGCGCGGGCCGAGCCGCGGGCCAGATCGATCACCCGGCCGCCGACGAACGGGCCGCGATCGTTGATGCGCACCACGACCGAGCGGCCGTTGGACCGGTTCGTGACGCGGACGCGGGTACCGAAGGGCAGGCTGCGGTGGGCGGCGGTGTAACCATTGGGGTTGAACCGCTCGCCATTGGCTGTCTTCTTGCCGCTTCCGTACCAGGAGGCCCGGCCACCCTGGGCCTGAGCGGGCAGCGCCGAGAGGGCACCGATGACGGTGGCGAGGCAGACGGCAGCGGTCCTGTTGGAAACCTTCATCGAGGATCGCATTCCCTTGTTTTTGCGACGTGTTGTGAGCGCCGCGGAAAATGAGCCCGATCCCGGCTAAAATAAGACGCGGATTTTGCACTGCGGTATGAGGCCCGGATCAGACTAACGATCGCTGTTTCAGGATTTTGGGCCACGGCAAGAATTGATTACTTGGCGCGACGCCGGCGCTCGGTCTCTCGATATCCGCACAACTTGTCGCAAAAGAATTCAGCGTGGCTCCGCCTTCGGCCGGGAAAGCCTTGCCAAAGCTTCGCGCCCGCTTGCCCGAGTGGCAGCACAGCCTTGCATTCGATGCATGGCGAAGCCCGGCAAAAACTGCCGCCCCATATCGAGACGCAACCGTACGCCGACGGCAAACGCGACCTTTACCGTGATCGGGGCATGGTCCGGTTGTCAGTCGCGTAACCGGTGTTTGCCATGGCTTCCCCGCGTACCGCGGTCGTCGGCGCCACCGCCCGGAATCAAGTCTCGCGTACCGGGCGGATCGCGTCGGCGCCGCGGATGGGTCTTGCACCCTCCGTTCAGCGTCTTCCCAGCACCTTACCCCTCGACGAAATCCTGATCGGCGACTGTATCGCCGCGATGGACCGTCTTCCGGCCGAAAGCGTCGACTGTGTCTTCGCCGACCCGCCCTACAACCTCCAGCTCGGCGAGGCGGGACTGACCCGTCCCGACCAGAGCGTGGTCGATGCCGTCGACGACGACTGGGACAAGTTCTCCAGCCTTGAAGCCTACGACGACTTCACCCGTGCCTGGCTGAAGGCCGCGCGCCGCGTGATGAAGCCGAACGCCACGCTGTGGGTGATCGGTTCGTACCACAACATCTTCCGGGTCGGCAGCGCGTTGCAGGATCTCGGTTACTGGATCCTGAACGACATCGTCTGGCGCAAGGCCAACCCGATGCCGAACTTCCGCGGCAAGCGCTTCACCAACGCGCACGAGACCCTGATCTGGGCCTCGCGCTCGCCGCAGGCGAAGTACACCTTCCATTACGATGCCCTGAAGGCCGGCAACGAAGACCTTCAGATGCGCTCGGACTGGTTCATCCCGCTCTGCACGGGCGAGGAGCGGCTGAAGGATGAGGCGGGCCGCAAGGTCCACCCGACCCAGAAGCCGGAAGCGCTCCTGGCCCGCACGCTGCTGGCGGCGACCAATCCCGGCGACGTGGTGCTCGACCCGTTCTTCGGCACCGGCACGACCGGCGCGGTGGCCAAGCGTCTCGGGCGCCACTTCATCGGCTGCGAGCGCGACCCGACCTACGCCACCGCGGCGCGGGCCCGGATCGACGGCATCGAGACGCTGTCGGCCGCCTCGCTGGCGCTCGCGACGCCGAAGCGGGCGGAGCCGCGCATCCCGTTCCTGAGCGTGGTCGAGGCCGGTCATGTCCGCCCCGGCGAGACGCTGACCGACGAGCGCCGCCGCTTCCGGGCGACGGTGCGGCCGGACGGGCAGCTCAGCGTCGGGCCGGCGATGGGCTCGATCCACAAGGTCGGCGCCCTGGTCCAGGGCCTGCCCGCCTGCAACGGCTGGACCTTCTGGCACGCCGAGCGCGGCGGAAAACTCGTCTGCATCGACGATTTTCGGACTGAGATGCGGGGCCAAGCCGGGGCGTAGCGCTCGTCTCGGTTTCGAAAGGACAAGTCCTTTCGCGGGTGCAGGGCAGAGCCCTGCATCTTTCCCTATCGTGTCCGAACCGGTTTCGGCGCCTTCTTGACGATCCGCGCCAGATCCGAGGGCCGCGACGAGGCGAGCTTCGGGATCGGCCCACGCCGCGGCGGCGGCTCGGGCTCGGGAAGCGTGGCGAGATCGGGTTCGCGGACCGGAACCGGCTTCGGCGCCACCACGGGCACCGGGCCGGTGAGCGCGTGGGCGAGCACCTTCTTCATCGCACCGGGCAGCGGCTCGGTCTCGAGCGCGTCGCGGGGGGTGAAGCGCATGCCCTCCGGCGGCTTCGTGTCCGCCGCGACGCGGGCGAGAAACACCGTGAGTTCGAGCGGGAAATGGGTGAAGCCGTGCTTCACCACGCCGGGCAGGCGCTTCCAGCGGGCATCGAGCGGCGCGTCGAGCAGGCCCTTGGCCGGATCGTAATCGGGCCGCCAATCGCTCGTCGGCGGTTCGGCCATGGCGCCGAGCAGGCCTTCCGGCGGTCGCGTGCGCAGCAGGACCGCCTCGTCTCCGGCCCGTAGCGCGACGAAGGCCGCGCCCTTTCGCAAGATCCCCTTCTCCTTCTTCAACTTGCGCGGAAACGTCTCCTGCAACCCCTCGGCGCGGGCGCGGCAGGGCAGCATCCAGGGGCAGAGGGCGCAGGCCGGGCGCTTCGGCGTACACAGGGTGGCGCCGAGATCCATCAGCGCCTGCGCGAAATCGCCCGGCCGCCGGTCCGGCACCAGGGCCTGGGTGAACAGGCGGATCTGGGCGCGGGCGGCGGGAAGCGGCGTCTCGATGGCGTGGAGACGGCTCATCACCCGCTCGACATTGCCATCGACCGCCGCCGCCGGCCGGTCGAAGGCGATCGCGGCGATGGCGCCGGCCGTGTAGGCGCCGATGCCGGGAAGCTTGCGCAGGCCGTCTTCGGTGTCGGGAAACCCGCCGGCGCTCGCGACCGACTTGGCGCAGGCATGCAGGTTGCGGGCGCGGGAATAGTAGCCGAGCCCGGCCCAGGCCGACATCACCGCCTCTTCCGGCGCGGCCGCGAGCGCCGCGACGCTGGGAAACAGCGTCAGGAATCTTTCGAAGTAGGGTTTGACCGCCGTGACGGTGGTCTGCTGCAGCATCACTTCCGAGAGCCAGACCCGGTAAGGGTCGGCCGTCTCACCCGGCAGCGCCCGCCAAGGCAGTGCCCGGCGGTGGCGGTCGTACCAGGTGAGGAGGTCGGCGGCCGAGGCGGCGGGCATGGCCTGTCCATAGCGGGAGCGCGGCCGCGAAAACAGCGCCTTGCCGAAATGTGACGCGGCTGAACGCCGAGCCTTCCGCACCCACCGAAGGCCGGCCCGGCCTGAACGCATTCCAGCCTGCGCCGAAGGCCGCTATCTTGGGCTGTATGATCCAGGCGCTCCTGATCCTCTTCCTGTTCGTCGCCGGTCCCGGCGTCTTGCTGATCCTGTGCCGCATGGCGATCGGCACCGATTTCGCCATCATGCTTTGGCGACATGCCGTCCGCTGGATCTACGCCGTCCTGCTCCTCGTCGGTGCGGCCGGCCTTGCGCATTGGGGCCTCGTCTCGGGCGTGGCCGAAACGGATACGGGACCTCGGTATTTCATGGCGCTCTGCCTGGAATTCGTGACCTTTCTCTCCGCCTTCATCGCCTGGACGATCGCGAACGTCCTCAAGCGAAGCCGTTCCAGGGATCCGGTTCATGCGTGATGCCGGGACAGGCCGAGAGGGCTGATGTCACCGGCTCGGGAGTCTCGCTTCCGACTCCCGCGCGGACCGCATTTCGGGTAGGTTCGCCGGAGGGACGCGCTGACCGAGCGGCCCTTGTGTTCCGGAGTGCCGATGGCGCGCGTCAAACCGCTGAGCGAACTGATCGAGGGCTGCATCGGCCCGGCGTTTGCCGCGCAGGGCTTCGCCTCCTCCGACATCCTCGCCGCGTGGCCGGACATCGTCGGCGCGCGGCTCTCCGAGGCCTGCCAGCCGGTCAAGCTCGAATGGCCGCGCCGGGCCCGCCGCGACGCGGAGGGCAGGCCGGAGCCCGGCACCCTGGTGGTGAGGGTCGAAGGCGCCTTCGCCCTCGAACTCCAGCATCTCGCGCCGATCGTGATCCAGCGTGTCAACGCGCATTACGGCTGGGCCTGCATCGGCAAGATCGTCATGCGCCAGGACCGCGTGCATCGGGCCACCCGCCGCGCCCCGCAGATAGCCCTCGACCCGGCGCGGCGCGGCGAGGTGGCGCTGGCGGTGGCGCGCATCGAGGAGGAGCGCCTGCGCGACGCCCTCGACCGGCTCGGCATCGCCGTGGTCGCGCGGCGATAGCGACGCGAGCCAGGGCCTCCTGCTGGATACCTGATCCAGGACGATGCTTTGGCGACGCATCAACGCAAGGACGTGCGGGCGGCGGCGCGGCGTGATAAGCGGCTCGCGAAAGGCCGTGCGGCGACGCGTCCCCCGGCCGGACGGAGCCGTTCCGTCCTATCCTGCGCGGTATCGGGCCGAATGCGGCCCGCGAACGGAGCCCGCCCCTGCCATGATCACCCGGCGCGACGCCCTGAAACTGACCGGCCTTGCCCTCGGCACCGCCGCCCTGCTTCCCCGCCTGACCTTCGAGGCGCTGGCGCAATCGGCTGACACGGCCGCGCTGATGCAGCCCGGCCCCCTCGGCGATGTCTGGCTCGGGCCGGCGGACGCCAAGGTGACGATCATCGAATACGCTTCGATGACCTGCTCGCACTGCGCCCACTTCCACGCGACGACGTGGCCGGTGCTGAAGGAGCGCTACATCGACACCGGCAAGGTGCGCTTCACCCTGCGCGAGTTCCCGCTCGATCCGCTTGCCACCGCCGCCTTCATGCTGGCCCGCTGCGACGGCGAGGCGAAATACTACCCGATCACCGATCTGCTGTTCGACCAGCAGCAGAACTGGGCCTTCGTGCGTAAGCCGCAATCGCCCGTCGATGCCCTGGAACAGCTCCTGCGTCAGGCCGGATTCTCGAAGGAGAAGTTCGAGGCCTGCCTGAAGGACCAGAACACCTACGCCGCCATCAACGCGGTCAAGACCCGCGGCCTCGACACCCTCAAAGTTGAATCGACGCCGACCTTCTTCATCAACGGCGAGAAGCGCGCCGGCGCCCTCTCGATCGAGGAAATGGAGAAGATCATCAAGCCGATCCTGGGGGCCTGATCCGGCTTCCGAAAGCCGTGGAAAAATCAAAAATTATGTTGTTCCATCAACAACTTAATAGGCAGTTTGGCCGCCTTGACACTCAAGGTTGGCGAAACTATGGTGCGCCGCGCCGAGGGGGTGAATCCTTTCCCTCCGCTCCCGACGACGTGTGGGGTCGCCCGTGAGCGGCGGCCCGGCAGGTGATGGGAGCGGGCCGGAAAAGGCTCCCGCCGACGGCGATCTCTCCGCGAGGCTCAAGCGTCTCGAGACGCAGCTCGAAGGCAAGCGGCCCAACGCCGCGCCCGACAGGCTTGCGCGCACCGGCTCGTCCGGCGGGGCTGCCCCGCTCGGTCAGGCCATGCGGCTCTCGACCGAGTTCATCGCGGGTGTGATCGCCGGGGGAATCCTCGGCTACATCGTCGATCATCTCCTCGGCACCAAGCCGTGGGGCATGATCGTGCTGTTGATGCTGGGCTTCGTGACGGGGATCTACAACGTCATGCGGGTCAGCGGCTTCAGCGCCAAGAAAAACTGAGAAAGATCGCCGGTATGGGTCTCCAAGACGCCTCAAGGGTCTTGAGACTCGCCCGGCATCGTGTAAGGGCGACGCGCGACAGACGGGAGCCGCAAAGGTTTCCTCGCGCGACACACAAAGGGGCGGAAGCGGGCACATGGCGGTCAGTATCGACCCGATCCACCAGTTCGAGCTGCAGCCGCTCGTCTCGCTGGGTCACATCGGCAACCAACAGCTCGCGTTCACGCAATCGGCTCTCTACATGTTCGCCGCGGTGGGCATCATCGCGCTGCTGACCATCGTGGCGACCTCCGGGCGCTCCGTGGTTCCGGGCCGTCTCCAGGCGCTGGCCGAGACGCTCTACGAATTCATCGCCGATACGGTGCATCAGGCGACCGGCGAGGACGGCAAGCGTTTCCTGCCGCTCGTGTTCTCCCTGTTCATGTTCGTGCTCATCCTGAACCTGCTCGGGATGATCCCCTACGCCTTCGCGGTGACCAGCCACCTCATCGTCACCTTCGGCCTCGCGCTGGTCGTGATCCTGACCGTGGTGATCTACGGCGTCGCCAAGCACGGCACCCACTTCCTCGGCGTGTTCGTGCCGTCGGGCGTGCCGAAGCCGCTGCTGCTCATCATGGTGCCGATCGAGATCGTGTCGTTCCTGTCGCGTCCGATCAGCCTCTCGGTTCGTCTCTTCGCCAACATCCTGGCCGGCCACATCGCGCTGAAGATCTTCGCCTTCTTCGTGGTCCAGCTCCTGGTTGCCGGCGCCTGGGGCGTGCTCTCGCCCCTGCCGCTCGCGCTCACCATCGCGCTGACGGCTCTCGAGTTCCTCGTCGCGGCCCTTCAGGCTTACGTCTTCGCGACGCTGACGGCGGTCTACCTCGCCGACGCCCTCCACCCCGGCCACTGATCCTTTCCGGCCGGACCCTTCCGCCCTCAACGAACCCCGTTCGAACTTCAGGAGTGTTTCATGGATCCCGTCGCTGCGAAGTACATCGGCGCCGGTCTCGCCTGCCTCGGCATGGCGGGCGCCAGCATCGGCCTCGGCAACCTGTTCGGCCAGTTCTACGCGGGCGCCCTGCGCAACCCGTCGGCCGCCGATAGCCAGCGCACCAACCTCCTCCTGGGCTTCGCGCTCACCGAGGCGCTCGGCATCTTCTCGCTGCTCGTCGCGCTGCTGCTCCTCTTCGCCGTCTGACGCGTCGTTCATCGGGGGAGCGCGGGCCGGCTAGAGAGCCCGCCCCGCGCTCCCCCGCTCGTTGAGAGCGCCTCGCGAAACCTCCTCTGCTCGGTCGTCCGTCCCTCCGTACGGCGGCGCAGCGGAGGTTTCGTGAGAGACTCCGATCCGGCCGCTCCGCCCGCGGAGCCGGCCTTCCGACGTCACCGGACAGGGCCATGGCCGAGCAGAAGAATCCCCTCACGACCCCCTCCCCGAACGCGGACACGACGATCGTCCCGGCGGGAAGCCCGCACGCCCATACCGAGCAGCCCTCCGGCGGCCATGGCGGCGCCTTTCCGCCCTTCGAGAGCCACACCTTCCTCTCGCAGTTGATCTGGCTCGCGCTGGCCTTCGGCCTGCTCTACTACCTGATGTCCAAGGTTGCGCTGCCGCGCATCGAGGCGATCCTCGGCGACCGCGCCGGCCGGCTCTCGTCCGATCTGACCGAGGCGCAGCGCATGAAGACCGAGGCCGACGCCGCCGGCGAGGCCTACGAGAAGTCTCTGCGCGAGGCGCAGGCGAAGGCGCAGGCCATCGCCCAGGAGACCCGCAACACCCTCTCGGCCGAGGCTGAGGCCAAGCGCAAGACGCTCGAAGCCGAGCTGAACCAGCGGCTCGCCGCCTCCGAGGCGACCCTCCGCACGCGCACGAACGAAGCCATGGGCAATGTCCGCGCGATTGCCGGCGAAACCGCCTCGGCGATCGTCGAGCGGCTGACCGGCCAGGCCCCCGACCAGGCGAGCCTGAACCGCGCCCTCGACGCGACGCCCGCCGTACACTGATCCGAGGGCCGGCCCGTTGCCGGCCCCTCCCATCCGACCCCGCCCGGCCCGCCGGGCGGAAGGCCGATCAAGGGTTTGAAACCGACATGTTGTTGACCGCGGAATTCTGGGTCGCCGTCGCCTTCGTGGCGTTCCTGGTCATCGTCTGGCGGGTCGGCGGCTTCTCGATGATGACCAACGGCCTCGACAGCCGCGCCAAGCGCGTGCGCCACGAGCTCGACGAGGCCCGCCGCCTGCGTGAAGAAGCCGCGGCCGTGCTCGCCGACTACAAGCGCCGCCGCACCGAGGCCGAGCGCGAGGCCGAGGCCATCATCGCCGGTGCCCGCGAGGATGCCGAGCGCATCGCCGCCGAAGGCCATGCCCGCCTCAACGATTTCGTGGCCCGCCGCACCAAGAGCGCCGAGGCCAAGATTGCCCAGGCCGAGGCGCAGGCCTCCGCTCAGGTTCGGGCCGCGGCGGCCGACGCAGCCGTGAAGGTCTCCGAGACCCTGCTGCGTGAGCGCCTCCAGGGCGCGGCGGCGCAGGATCTCCTCCGGGCCAGCCTCGGCGACGTGAAGAGCCGCCTCCAGGCCTGAATCCGACACCTCCGATCGAACGGGCCCTTGCCGGGTTTCGGCAAGGGCACGGCGCAAATCCGCAAGCGGCGTCGATCGGACCCGCTAAGGTCCTCGGACGCACTCGCGGAGCCAGCCACTCAACGACTTGATCGGTCCTGCGACACCCGGCCCTGCCGGGTGTTTTCGCGTGTAGAACCGGCCGGATGCGCCGCAGTGCCGCATCGCGGGGCCGATCCCGTTAAAAATTTTGAAGACAGGCGAAAAATCACCTGTGCTTGGCCTGTGGTGCCGCGGCGTGTACGAATAGTGCCTGAAAAACACCCCCGTGAACGCCGACGGGAGAACGGGTGGGTTTGCCCGTAAACAACGAAAAGAGGCTACGCTCATGAGCGCCGGAACTGCGACCGACAACACCGACCTCGACACCTTCTTCTCGGCTCATCTTGCCGAAACGGATCCTGAGATCGCCAAGGCCATCTCGCAGGAGCTGGGCCGGCAGCAGCACGAGATCGAGCTGATCGCGTCTGAGAACATCGTCTCGCGCGCCGTGCTCGAAGCGCAGGGCTCGGTGCTGACCAACAAGTACGCCGAGGGCTATCCGGGTCGGCGCTACTACGGCGGCTGCCAGTTCGTGGACATCGCCGAGGAACTGGCGATCGATCGGGCCAAGCGCCTGTTCGGCTGCGGCTTCGCCAACGTGCAGCCGAATTCCGGCTCGCAGGCGAACCAGGGCGTGTTCATGGCCCTGATGCAGCCGGGCGACACCTTCCTCGGCCTCGACCTCGCGGCCGGCGGCCACCTCACCCACGGCGCGCCCCCGAACGTCTCGGGCAAGTGGTTCAAGCCGGTCTCCTACACCGTGCGCCGCGAGGACCAGCGCATCGACATGGAGCAGGTCGAGCGCCTCGCCCAGGAGCACAAACCGAAGGTGATCATCGCCGGCGGCTCGGGCTACCCGCGTCACTGGGACTTCGCGAAGTTCCGTGAGATCGCCGATTCCGTCGGCGCCTACTTCTTCGTCGATATGGCCCACTTCGCCGGCCTCGTCGCCGCGGGCCTGCATCCTTCGCCGTTCCCTCACGCGCACGTCGCCACCACGACGACGCACAAGACCCTGCGCGGCCCGCGCGGCGGCATGATCCTGACGAACGACGAGGCGCTGGCCAAGAAGTTCAACTCGGCGATCTTCCCCGGCCTCCAGGGCGGCCCCTTGATGCACGTCATCGCCGCCAAGGCGGTGGCCTTCGGCGAGGCGCTGAAGCCCGAGTTCAAGATCTACGCTCGCCAAGTGATCGACAACGCCCGCGCGCTGGCCGACACCATCATCTCCGGCGGCTACGACATCACCTCGGGCGGCACCGACAACCACCTGATGCTGGTCGACCTTCAGAAGAAGGGCCTGACCGGCAAGGCGGCCGAGGCGGCGCTCTCCCGGGCCGACATCACCTGCAACAAGAACGGCGTGCCGTTCGACCCGCAGAAGCCGACGATCACCTCCGGCATCCGTCTGGGCACGCCGGCCAGCACCACCCGCGGCTTCGGCGTCGCCGAGTTCAAGCAGGTCGGCTCGCTGATCGTTCAGGTGCTCGATGGTATCGCCGAGAAGGGCGATGGCGGCGACGCGGCGGTCGAGGCGGCGGTGAAGGAGAAGGTCCACGCCCTCACCGATCGGTTCCCGATCTACGCCTAAGCCCGATCGAAACACGTCCGGCCCGTCATGCGGGACGTTGCGGCCGCGGATCTCCCGATCCGCGGCCGCTGTCGTTTCGGGGCTGCCTCAGAGTTAATCCATGTCAGGTTTGTCGTTCCGGGGAGTGTACACGTCGTTGCATCCTTGAAATGATGTGGGTTGAGCATCCTTCACCTGAAGGTTGCGCGGCACCGCTCGGGAGGGCGACCCTGCATCTCTCGCTTCACACGGATTACGGCCTGCGTCTGGTCATGCACCTGACGCTGGCGGAGCGGGGAGCCTGGGTCGCGACCCCGGCCGTTGCGCAACGCTTCGATATCTCGGTGCACCACCTCCAGAAGATCGCCCAGACGCTGGTCCGGGCCGGTATCGTCGAGGCGAGGCAGGGCCGCTCCGGCGGCGTGCGTCTCGCACGGGACGCCCGCGAGATACGGCTCGGACGGCTCGTCGCCGATCTGGAGGGGGTCGGGACAGTGGTCGATTGCAAGCGCGACCCCTGCCCGCTCATGGGCCGCTGCCGCCTCAAATGGGCCTTCGACGCGGCGGAGCAGGCGTTCTTCCTCGAACTCGACCGCCTCACCCTCGCCGACGTGGTGGCTGGACCGACGGCAGCCGCACTCCGCGCCCTGTTTCGCGCCGAACCGGGAGACGGGGGTGCGACGCCCGACACGCCTGTTCCGACCGATCCCACTCCTGGCAATTGAGCGGCGGGTGGGGCAGAGAGGGGCGGCTTTTATGAGCGTCCGGGACGAGGTGGTGAGCGCGCGATGCGGTGTCCGTTCTGCGGAGGTCCCGACACCCAGGTGAAGGATTCGCGGCCGAGCGAGGATTCCTCGGCGATCCGCCGCCGCCGCGTCTGCCCGGATTGCGGCGGACGCTTCACGACCTTCGAGCGGGTGCAGTTGCGCGAACTCGTCGTGCTCAAGCGCTCGGGCAAGCGCGTGCCGTTTGACCGCGACAAGCTCCAGCGCTCGATCGATGTGGCGCTTCGCAAGCGCACGGTCGATCCCGAGCGTGTGGAGCGCCTCGTCAACGGCATCACCCGGCGCCTGGAGAGCGGCGGCGAGGGCGAGGTCACCAGCGAGGCCATCGGCGAGGCGGTGATGGAGGGCCTGAAGGGGCTCGACGACGTCGCCTATGTCCGCTTCGCGTCGGTTTACAAGAATTTTCGCGAAGCGCAGGACTTCCAGGATCTGCTCGGCACCCTCGGTGAGCGGTTGGAGGGCGAAGGCGTCCTGCCCGAAGAGGGGGAGGCTGTGCCCGCCCCTCCCGACGAGCCAGTTGCCGCGCCGCGCCGCGGCCGTCCGGCCCGGAAGCGGGCGTGACGGGGCGAGCGGTGGACGTGTCCGTGCAGGAAGCCCTCGACCGGCGCGCCATGCGCCTCGCCCTCGCGCTGGGGCGGCGCAATCTCGGCCGGACCTGGCCGAATCCGAGCGTCGGCGCCGTCGTCGTGGCCGAGGGCCGTATCGTCGGTCAGGCGGTGACGGCGGTCGGCGGTCGCCCGCACGCGGAGCCCCTGGCGCTCGCCATGGCCGGCGAGGCCGCGCGCGGCGCCACGCTCTACGTCACCCTCGAACCCTGCTCGCATCACGGCCGCACGCCGCCTTGCACCGACGCGACGATCGCCGCCGGGATCGCCCGCGTGGTCACCGCGATCGAGGATCCCGATCCCCGCGTCGCCGGGCGCGGCCATGCGGGTTTGCGCGCGGCCGGGATCACGGTGGAAACCGGCCTGCTGCGCGAGGAGGCCGCCCGCGACCATCGCGGCCATTTCTCCCGCGTGATGCGCGGCCGCCCGAGCCTGCACCTCAAGCTCGCCCGGACCCGCGACGGGTTCGCGGCGCCTTCGACCGGCGAGCGGCTGAAGATCACCGGTCCGATCGCCGACGGGGCGGTGCATCTGTGGCGGGCCCATGCCGACGCGATCATGGTCGGCATCGGCACCGCCCGCGCCGACGACCCCTCGCTGACCGTGCGGCTGCCGGGGCTCGCCGAGCGCTCGCCGTTGCGGATCGTGCTCGACTCGACGCTGCGCCTCAACCCCGCGAGCCACCTCGTGCGTGGGGCCCGCGACCTGCCGACCCTGGTTCTCACTGGGCGCGGCGCCCCGGCCCATGCTCGGCGGATGCTCGCCTCCTTCGGTGTCGAGATCGCCTTCGTTTCGACCGACGCGCAGGGCCGCATTGATCTGCCCGCCGCGCTGAACGCGCTGGCGGAGCGCGGCCTGACCCGGATCTGCAGCGAGGGCGGGCCGGCGCTTGCCGACGCGCTCGCGGCGCACGATCTCATCGATGCCTGCACGCTCATCACCGGCCCCATGGTGCTGGGTGAGGCCGGCGGCTTGCCGGCACTCGGGGCGAACCTCGCCCGCCGCCTCGCCGACGGCTCCCTGAGCGTGATCGAGACCCGCGACTACGGCCCCGACACGGCGGTCACCTACGAGAGGATCTGACATGTTCACCGGACTCGTCAGCGATGTCGGCCGCGTCGTCTCGGTGGAGGGCTCGGAGCGCCTGCGCCGGATCGTGATCGAAAGCGCCTACGATCCTGCCGGTATCGCGCTCGGCGCCTCGATCGCCTGCTCCGGCCCCTGCCTCACCGCCGTCGCGGTGGAGCCGCATGGCGCGGGCTGCCGCTTTTCGGTCGATGCCGCCGCCGAGACCATCGCCCGCACCACCGTGGGCACGTGGCGCGAGGGCACGCGGCTCAACCTCGAACGCTCGCTCAAGCTCGGCGACGAACTCGGCGGCCACCTCGTCACCGGCCATGTCGACGGTATCGCCGAGATCCTCGCCCGCGAGACGGTGACGGGCGAGGACAATCCTTGGGGGGCGAGCGAGCGCTTCACCCTGCGGGCACCGGCCGCGCTTGCCGGCTTCATCGCGGAGAAGGGCTCGATCTGCCTCGACGGCACCTCGCTCACCGTCAACGCGGTCTCGGGCAGCGATTTCTCGGTGCTGCTGATCCCGCACAGCCTCTCGGTCACGACCTGGGAGGAGCGCCGCGAGGGGGATCGGATCAATCTGGAGGTCGATCTGCTGGCCCGCTACGCCGCGCGCCTCGCCGAGACGCGCGGGTTGTTGCCGGCGTAAGGAGCGGCCCCGCTTAGTGGCTCTCGCAAAACTCCCGCGGCGCCGTCCTCGCCAAAGCGAGAACGGTCAGAGATCGGGAGTTTCGTGAGGCACTCTTAACGGCCGTCGTAGGAGGCGGCGAGACTGTTCAGGATCTGGTTCGTCTCGGCGTCGTACTTCTTGTCGCCCTCCGGCGAGGCCCAGTAGCTCACGAGCAGATGGCGCTGGCTCTCGGCTTTCGGCACGACCGAGAGGTAGCGCAGCACCGTCGGTTTGCCCTCGTAGGTCGCCGGATATTCGGTGACCTTGAGGGCGTAGGTCGGGAAATCGACCTCCTTCGACTGGCCCTCGCCGGTGATCTTGACGCCTTGTTCCGTGAAGTAGGCGTTGTGCTCGCCGAGCAGGGCCTTGAACTGGGCCGGCTTGTAGCTCTCGAACCAGAGGTAGATTTCCTCGTCCGCGGTCCGCGCCTGGACGCCACGGTCGATCGTGGTCACCGTCCACGCGGCCGGGATGTCGACGGAGATCGGCCGATCTCCGGGGACGAGCGTGACCTTCTTGGCAACGGCGGCGCTGCCGGCCAGCAGAAAGAAGGCGAGTGCCGCGCCGGCCAAGAATTTCGGCGACCCGATCGTCATGAATATCCCCTCTCGGCCCGCCTCTTTGTGAGCGAGCCGGCTCTAGACTTGCCGTCGGTCCCGGCTATCGGCAATGCACGGCCGTCCCAAATCGACAGAAACCTTTTCCCCGAGACGGTGAGCCCCGGAAATCGTGCCGATGGGGGCCCGCACCGGGTGAACGCAGGATGCCTCTCCGGCTCGACAAGTTTTCGTGAGGAGGCTCGCCGGCCAATTCGTGAGGAAGACTTAACCCTTCCGATCGAATCTTCCGCGTCGATTCGGTTTCGTTTCGTGAAAGGGCGGTGGCCACCATGACGGTTACAGGACGCCGCGACAGGGTGCTGGCGGTGCTGACCGCACTGAGCGGTGCCCTTCTCCTCGCCCTCCTTCTGGGACGGGGCGCGCTGCGCGATGCCGGCTTCAACTCGCACGGGGCGCTGGCCGACGCGTTCCTGCACGGCCGGCTCTGGGTCGAGCGCTGCCCCGAGATCGATTGCGCCGTGTTCGAGGGGCGCACCTACATCATCTTTCCGCCCCTGCCGGCACTGCTGCTGACGCCGTTCGTCGCCCTGTTCGGCTTTCCCGGTTTCAAGGGCTTCGTGCTTCTGGGCCTGGGCCTGTCGGCCCTGAGCCTGCTCGCCTGGAGCCGCATCTTCCGCGCGCTGGAGGTCGAGCGCGGGCACGCGTTGTGGCTGCTTGCCGCGCTCGCCTTAGCCAGCCCGCTCTATCAGGTCACGCTGCGGTCGGACGGCGTCTGGTTCTTCTCCCAGACCGTCGGCTTCCTGATGATGACGTTGAGCCTGTGGGCGGTGATCTGCCGGAATTCGCTGCCGCTCGCCGGATTGTTCGTCGGCCTCGCTTTCCTGTGCCGGCAGATGGCGATCTTCTATCCGCTGTTCCTGCTGGTTCTGGCCCTGCCCCGCGGGCGCCCGCTGCTGGCGAACCCGGCCTCGGTGGCGAAATCCGCGATGCTGGCGGGGCTGCCGGTCGCGGCGGCCCTCGCCGTCTACTGCGCCTACAACGCCGCGCGCTTCGGAAGCCCGTTCGAGACCGGCTACGCCTTCATCCACAATCCCGGCCAGGACAGCTTCATCTGGCGGCGCATCACCGAGGGCGGCCTGTTCTCGCGCGACTACCTGCTGTTCAACACGCTCTACCTGTTCCTGCAGGGGATCCATTTCGAGTTCGGCGGCCCCCGGCTGACGGAACTGGTCGGCTTCGACAAGGCCGGCACGGCGCTCCTCGTGGCAAGCCCGTGGCTGCTGCTGGCCTTCTACGCGCGGCTCGACCGGGTCTTCGCCGCCGGGGCGGCGACCATCGCGGTCATCGCCGGGATCACCCTGTTCTACCACTCGAACGGCGCCGAGCAGATCGCGACCCAGCGCTACGCCCTCGACTGGCTGCCGATCCTGATCGTGCTGATGGTGCGCGGTGAACGCCCGCCGGCCTTCGCCGCCCTGCCGATCCTCGTCACCTGGGGGGTCGTCGCCAACCTTGCCGTGGTGACGCTGCTGACCCTCTACCGGCTCTGAGGCTGAGGCCGCAGGGTTGCGCCGAAGGTGAGAAGCCGGTGGCCGAGATAGTTCGCCACGGCGCCGACGGCGATGCCGACGCCGTGGCCGAGGGCTTGCGCCACGGCCGGGCTCAGATCCGGCAGCAGGCCGGTCAGGCCGTCGATCATCAGCGTGCTGACCGCGAGGACCACGGCCGCGCCGACGGCGTTGACCGCGAGGAACAGGGCGAGTTGCCCGCGCAGCGACCCGTGCGAGGCCGCCCGGAACACGAAGGCGCGGTAGAGCCAGAAGCCGGCAGCCATGCCGATGCCGTAGGCCACGATCAGGGCCGCCTCGAACGGTATCACCAACGAGAGCAGGATCCGCGCGAGCCAGTTGATCGCCGCCGCCGAGCCGCCCGCGATCAGGAACCGGACGACCTCGCTTCGCATCACAGCCCGAACTCTCCTGGGAGGAGGCCGGGCGGCAGGCCGAAGGCCGCCACCGCGAAGGCGAGACCGGCCATACCCGCGAGCACGAGGCTCGGGCGGTCCTTGACCGCGAAGGCGACCGGGTCGTCGTGGAGCGCGTCGCGGCCCGCCAGCAACCAGATCCGGCTCATGAACAGGACGAGGATCAGCGGGAAGCTCCACAGGGCCAGCGGCGCGGCGAGCACGGCGTGGCGGAACGCCTCGTTGGCGAGATACAGGATGAAGATGACGACGCTGGCGAGCCCCGAGGCGACGCCGAAGGCGAGCACCACCGGCTCGTCCGCCGGCTCATAGCCGCGCCCGGCGATGGTGCCGGCCTGGCCGCGCCGCGCGGCCCCGCGCAGCTCCGTGTGGCGCTTGGCGAAGGACAGCGAGGTGAACAGGAACATCGAGAAGGTCAGGAGCCAGGGCGACCACGCCACCGCGACCGCCGCGACGCCGACCGCGATGCGCAGCGAGAACAGGCTCCCGAGCGTCAGCGCATCGAGCATCGGCACCCGCTTGAGCCATGCGGAGTAGGTCAGCGTCAGGACGAGATAGGCGAGCACGCCGGTGAGCACCGCCGCCCCCGCCCAGGCCGCGACCGCCAGCCCGCCCACGAGGCCGAGCACCATCGCCGCCAGACCGGTGGCGATGGGAAGCCGGCCGCTCGCCAGGGGGCGCTCGCGCTTCGACCAGTGCGCCCGGTCGTGGGAGAGGTCGAGGAGGTCGTTCAGCAGGTAGCTCGCCGAGGCGACGAGGCCGAGCGCGAGGAAGGCCAGGCCTGCGCTCCCCCAGGCTAACGCGTCCCCGGCCCGGCCGCCGAGGACGAGCGGCACGAAGACCAGGGCATTCTTGGCCCATTGGTGCAGGCGCAGGGCCTTGAGCAGTGCGCGCGAACGCGAGGCGGCGGGAAATTCCTCGACCGGCTTGCCGAGCCGCCGCGCCGCGCGGAGTACGGAACCGGAGGCTCCCACGACGATCACCCGCCGTGCCGCGACCCAGACCGGAAGGTCGGCCCTGGCATCGCCCGCATAGTCGAAGCCCTGCGGGTAGAGCGCCCGGAGTTGCGCGGCCTTCGTCTCCCCCTTGAGGTTCCGCACCCCGTCGCTCGCCACCACCCGGTCGAAGACGGGAAAACGCCTCAGGGCGCGCAGAGCCATCAACTCGTCGGCGGCGGTGGCGAGCACGATCGCCTGGCCCGCCGCCTTCTGCGCCTCGATATGGGCGAGCAGCGCCGCGTTGACCGGCAAGGACGTGACGTCGAGCACGGCGCCTTCCGCGATGCGGCGCTTGAAGAAGGCGCGTCCCCGCGGCAGCCACAGCAGCATCACCAGCAGCATCAGCGGGTTGCGCCGCAGCAGCGCGATGATTCCTTCCAGGAGAAGGTCCGTGCGCAGCAGCGTGCCGTCGAGGTCGATCACCAGCGGCACCGGCCGCGGTGCCGAGGCCGCGTCCTCTGTCCGGGCCGGGGCCGTCTTTGCCCTTCGCGCCTGCGCCGTCGCCATGCTGGATAACTCCCGTTTCCAGTGCGGGATCGATGGTCGAGGGCCCGCAAATTTGCGTTCGACAGTCTATTGCCGGGATCGACTTCGGTCCGGTTAATAAGGGGCATCGCAGGTTGTGGCGGCGGTACTTCCGCCTGATTTGATTGATCAAACCTTTTCGATCCGGCGGAAAGGCGACGCTTCTCCGGGCCGGAACATGTGCCCCGGTCGTGCACCCGTCGCGCCCCGTGCCGCTTGTGGAGCCCGCGCCACTTGGGCTAACCCTCCGGCCCGCCCCGAACTTTCGTCAACTCGCCCCGGAACGACAGTCGCATGGTCTCCCAACGCCGGGACGCGGACGCGCCCAAGGACAGCCCCAAGGACAGCCCTGAGAGCATCCTCGAAAGCCTCGTCGGCACCCGCGTGCTGGTGGTCGAGGCGCGCTACTACGACGACATCGCCGACGAATTGCTGGCGGGTGCCCGCGCGGCGATCGAGGCGGTCGGCGCCGAGGCGCGGGTGTTCACGGTGCCGGGCGCCCTCGAGATCCCCGCCGCCATCGCGATCCTGATGGATGCCGGCCGCAAGGCCGGCGGCCCCTACGATGCGGCGGTGGCGCTTGGCTGCGTCATCCGCGGCGAGACCGGCCACTACGACATCGTCGCGGGCGAGAGCGCCCGCGCGCTGATGGACCTTTCCGTGGCCGAGCACCTGCCGCTCGGCAACGGCATCCTCACCGTGGAGACCATGGAGCAGGCGCTCGCCCGCGCCCGGGTCTCCGACATGAACAAGGGCGGCGGTGCAGCGGAGGCGGCCCTGAGCCTCCTCGCCATCAAGCGCGCCGCCAATCTGGAACCCGCCCGATGACAGACCCCGCCGCGACACCGGCCCAACCGAAGCCGAACGCCCGCACCGGCGCCCGCCTCGCCGTGGTGCAGGCGCTCTACGAGATGGAGATCTCGGACAAGGGCGTGATCGAGGCGCTGGCCGAGTTCGAGGCCTTCTGGATCGGTCAGGAGGTCGACGGTGTCGTCCACCCCCCGGCCGAGATCGCGTTCTTCCGCGACGTGCTCCGTGGTGCCGTGGAGGAACAGCGCGCCATCGACCCGAAGCTCGACACGGCGCTGGCGAAGGGCTGGCCGCTGCGCCGGCTGGAAGCGGTGCTGCGCGCCATCCTGCGGGCGGGCGCCTATGAGCTGATGTTCCGCCGCGACGTGCCGGCCCGCGCCGCGATCTCGCAATATGTCGAGGTCGCCTACAGCTTCTACGGCGGCGACGAGCCGGGCATGGTCAACGCCGTGCTCGACCGGGTCGGCCGCGAGGTGCGCTCCACCGAGTTCGGCATTCCGGCCGCTCCCGGCCCGGCGACGGCGAAGAAGGGCTGACCGGAATGGCGCGCGCGGGCGAGGAGGCGCTGATCGCGCGCTACTTCGCGCCGCTCAGCGGCCCCGGCGCCGAGGGCCTGCGCGACGACGCCGCGAGCCTGACGCCGACGCCCGGCCACGACCTCGTGGTGACCGCCGACGCCATCGTGGCCGGCGTGCATTACTTCCCCGATGACCCGCCCGGCTCCATCGCCAACAAGGCGCTCGGCGTAAACCTGTCGGATCTCGCCGCCAAGGGCGCCCGCCCGCGCGGCTTCCTCCTGACCCTCGCGCTGCCGGACGATTGGACCGAAGCGTGGCTCGCGGGTTTCGCCGAGGGACTCGGCGCGGCAAGCCATGCCCATGGCTGCCCGCTGCTGGGCGGTGACACCGTGCGCTCCGGCGGCCCGGCGCTGATCGGCGTGACCGCCTTCGGCGAGGTGCCGGCCGGCGGGATCCTGCGGCGGCAGGCGGCTCAGGCGGGCGACCGGCTCTGCGTCAGCGGCACCATCGGCGACGCGGCTTTGGGCCTCGCCCTGCGGCTGACGCCCGATCCCGCGCTGGCCCCCCTCCACCGCGATGCGCTCCTCGATCGCTACCTTCACCCGCGCCCGCGGCTGGCGCTCGGCCCCGTGCTGCGGCGCCACGCCCGCGCGGCCATGGACGTCTCGGACGGATTGGCGGGCGATCTGACGAAGATGTTCGCCGGCATCGGCCTGACCGCCCGGATCGACGTGCCGGCGGTGCCGCTCTCGCCGGCCGCGCAGGCGGCCATCTCCGGCGATGCCAGCCGACTCGATACGGCCCTGACCGGTGGGGACGATTACGAGATCCTCTGCGCGGTGCCGCCCGGCTCCGTGGGTGCGTTCCTGGCCGAGGCCCGGGCCGCCGGGATACCCGTTGCCGAGATCGGCACCGTGGAAGCCGGCGACGGACCGCCTCGCTTTCACGATGCGCACGGGCGCGAGATGGGCTTTGCGCGCGCCTCGTTCAGCCACTTCTGAAGCAGCATCTCCCCCTTGGCGGCCCGAAACGTTCAGTTCGAGATCACGGTTCTGTTCTGAATGCTATATTTCACGAAATCTGCACATCTGCACAATAATATAAGATTATAATATTTTTATAAATAGCTGAATTGTGCAGACGTATATTGCATCGACCTGAAAATGCTGCATTATATTTAGGTAACTAAGGGAGGTTTCAACGATGATGCATGTTTCCAAGCTCCTGATCGCTGCTGCCGTCGTTGCCGGGGCTGCGGCTCTGCCGACGATCGTACAGGCCGAAAGCGCCAAGGGGAGCAAAGCTCAACCTGCAAGCGCGGCGACGAACAATCCGTCGAGCGTCGATGAGTTCGAAGAGAACCGACGCGCCCACATGCAGAAGAGCAAGGAGAACAACGCGAAGAAGGGTGCCGAGTAAGAGTGCCGCACAAAACTCCCGGTCTCTGACCGTTCTCGCTCTGGCGACGACAGCGCGGCGAGAGTTTTGTGAGGGACACCACGGCGACCGAGCGGAAGCCGGGTCATCCCTCGATTCCGGTCTGGCGCCGGCTCAGGGCCCAGACCCGCTCCTGCAACGCCTCGTCCCGGCTGCGGGCGGACGAGGCGGTCTCGCGGCTCTTGGCGAAGTAGCGCCCGCTCACGCCGTCGAGTTCGGGCGCCGTGGCGACGTGGAGCGAGGTCTTGGCGCCGGCCTCGGTCGAGATCAGGAACGGGCGGATCAGGCTCCAGGCGAAGCCGAGCCCGCCCTTCGTGTTCTTGGCGAAATCGCTCGCCACGACGCCCGGATGCACCGCGTTGACGGTGATGCCGCTTCCGGCCAGCCGCCGGGCGAGCGCATAGGTGAACAGCACGTTGCCGAGCTTGGCCTGGGCATAGGCCTTCATCGCCGCGTAGCGGCGCTCGCCGCCGAGATTGTCGAAGTCGATGCGCCCGCGGGTATGGGCGGCGGAGGCGAGGTTGACGATGCGGGCGCGGGGCGCGGCTTCGAGCGGGCGACGCAGCTCGTGCGTCAGCAGCACGTAGGCGAGATGGTCGAGGGCCCAGGTTCGCTCGATCCCGTCGGCCGTGACGTGGCGCTCCGAGAAAATCGCGCCGGCATTGTTCACGAGGAGGTCGAGGGCGGGGTAGCGCGCCCGCACCTCGCTCGCCAAGCGGCGGATCTCGGCTTGGCTCGACAGGTCGGCGAGAAAGACGTCCGCCGCGCCGCCGGTCTCCCGGCGCAGATGCGCGGCGGCGCGTTCCGTACGCTCGCGGTCGCGCCCGACCAGGCCGACCCGCGCTCCAAGGCGGGCGAGCCCGAGGGCCGTCTCGGCGCCGATCCCGGAGGAGGCGCCGGTGACGAGGGCGGTGCGACCGTCGAGGCGCACGGGTCCGGGCCGGCGGCTCAGAACACTGCCTGACCGATGGCCAGCGCGATCACTACGATGACGATGGCGAGCACCAGGAACAGGCCGAACAGGATGCGGGCGATCGAACTCGCGCCGGAGGCGATGCCGGTGAAGCCGAGGCCGCCGGCGACGAGCGAGATAACGAAGGCGATAGCAGCCCACTTGAGAAGCGTCATGGCAGTTCACTCCGAAACAAAAGCGGAGCAGTAACGGCCAACGAGGTGGCGGCGTTCCGTCGCGGTCCGCGCTTTACGCGGGTCGTTCTCCGGCCGCCCGCCGCACCAGCACCTCCGCCAAGCTATGATAGAGGCCGCCGCGGCAGACCAGCTTCGAGACCGCATCCGCGACCAGCGCCGCGAGCATCAGCGGAATCATCATCGCGTGGTTCTGGGTCATCTCGGTGACGATGACGAAGGAGGTGATCGGCGCCTGAAGCACGCCGGTGAGGTAGGCGGTCATGCCGATCAGCACCAGCGCGCCGACGGGCACGTCCGGCAGGAACAGGCTCGCCTCCGCGCCCAGCCCGGCGCCGACGGCCAGCGATGGCGCGAACAGACCGCCGGGGATGCCGCTGATCGAGGACAGAACGGTCGCCAGGAATTTGAGCGGGGCGAAATCCCAGCGAGGGTCGTTGCCGGCATGGAGGAGCGCCCGCGCCTCCTCGTAGCCGGTGCCGTAGACGGTGCCGCCGGAGGCGAGCCCGCACAGGGCGACGCCGAGCCCGCACAGGCCGGCGAACACGACGGGACGGCGCCCGATCATCCCGCCCACCCGTCCCGGCAGGCCGCGACCGAACGCGATGACGATGCGGCTGAACAGGCCGCCCGCAAAGCCGCCCGCTACCCCGAGCAGCGGCACCGCGAGCCAGCCGGCGGCCAGCGAGAGCCGCGCGTCCGACGTGCCGAAATACGTGTAGTCGCCGAGGATCGCGAGCGAGGTCAGGCCGGCGGCGATGATGGTGGCGACGATCAGCGCGCTGCCGCGGCTGTCATAGGCCCGGCCGAGTTCCTCGATGCCGAAGACGATGCCGGCCAGCGGCGTGTTGAAGGCCGCCGCCACCCCGGCCGCGCCGCCCGCGAGCAGCAGGCCGCGCATCCGCTCCGGGCTCAAAGTTCCGAAGGCGGCCATGATCGCCGCGCCGACCTGCACGGTCGGCCCTTCGCGACCGATCGAGGCGCCGCACAGGAGCCCGAGGCACATCACGACGATCTTGCCCGCCGCGACCTTGAGCGAGACCAGCGCACGGCGCGCAGACCCGGCATCCAGCGCGCGGGCGGCGATCACCTGCGGGATGCCCGAGCCCTGCGCGTTCGGAAAGACGGTGCGGGCGAGCCATGCGGCGAGCGCGAAGCCGGCCGGGCACAGCAGAAGCGCCAGGGCCGGCCAGGCGCGGAGCCCGTGCCGGAAAAGCTCCTGCGCCGCATCGGCCGCCTTCGCCATCAGCACCGCGGCCAAGCCGACGCAGACGCCGCCCACCAGGAACAGGCTCCGCCTGCGCCAGGTCGTCCACGCATCGCCGGAGGCACCGCGCAGCCGCGACAGGGCTGGTCTCAGGTCCGTGGGTCGCAGCGGCATGGGGCGGATCACGCGAGGGATGGACCGTGGGATGGGCCGTGTCGCCCGCACCCTGGCGGCGAAATCGGCGCGGGGCCATCGCCGCGGCCCGATGATCCGGCGCGAAGGTCCCTTCCGGTGTGGAGAGTGAGGCCGGGCGCTGCAACAAATGGTCTCGGTTGCGGGATGGATGAGGATCTGCGCGTTTAGAATGCTTCATGACACCCCCGGCTGCCGGTGACCCATGCCGGGTCTCGAACGGCCGGCGGTCGACGCGGGCGAGGCGTGGATCCGGCAGACCCGGGCCACGCGGCAATCAGCCAGGGAGACGGCATGGGGCGGCTGACCACGGTACCCGCGAGCGCGGTCCTTCTCGGCATCGCGGGGCTGATTCCGTTCGTGGGTTTTGCGGCCCTTTCGGTCAGCGGCACGGATGTCGGGCTCGGCACCATCGGATTGTCGCCGCGCACCATCCTCTCGGCCTACGGCGCGGTGATCGCCTCGTTCCTCGGCGGTATCCGCTGGGGGGCGGCGGCGGCACGGGAGGCGGGCTGGCGCGATTACGGGCTCGCGATCGTGCCGTCGCTGCTCGCCTGGGCGGCGCTCGCCGCGCCGCCGCCCTGGGATCTCCGGATCCTCGGCGCGCTCGTGCTGCTGTGGGGCATCGTCGATCAGGATCTTCCCCGCCGCGGCATGGTCCCGGTCTGGATGGGCCGCCTGCGGCTCGCCCTGTCGGCGGTCGCCGGGGCGGCGCTGCTGGTGGCGGCGTAAGGGATCGCCCCGAACGCGGCCGCCGGCTCTCGGGGTGATGCACCGTGACTGTTTCAAAGGGCGTGGATCGACGTCTCGCTTTCCACCAGTTCGTAATTGGCGGGCATCTTGTCCAAGGTCGCAATGCTGATGTGAGGCCAGACAGCTCTCTCCGGGAACTCGTCCTCACGGGGTCTAACGAAATGCAGCATGACGACCTGTGAGTGTTGTGGCCCGGCTTCGGCTCGGGGAGCGATGAGCCCGTCATGTCAGCGAATCCGAACGGGCGTGCGCCTCAATCCCGCCCGAGCATGGTCCGGCCGATCGCGAACACGCGTCCGTCGCCGAGCAGGTAGGCCGTGAACCCCTCGGGGAAGAGCGGTTCGAAGGCGGCGTCGCGCACGTTGAGGCCGCCCGTGTAGGCGCCGAAGGCCGGCATGACGAGGCGATGTCCGTCGCCGACGAAACAGCGGCGGCGCACGGAGCGGCCGCGCATGGTGACCTTGCCGCAGGGGTGGAGATGGCCGGCGATCTCGCCCACCTCGGACCCCGCCAGCGGCTCGTGGCGCAGCGTCAGGCCGCCGACGGAAACCGTCTGGCAGTAGCGCCCACCGACGCCCTCGCTCACCGCCGCATCGTGGTTGCCGGCGATCCAGACCCAGTCGCGGCCTTCTTGAAGCGCGGCGATCATTGCCCGGTCGCCGGGCTCCATCCGCTCGGGGCCGCGGGCATCGTGGAAGGAATCGCCGAGCGCGACCACGCAGGCCGGATCGAGCCGCTGGATCACCTCGTGCAGAAGGCTCAGGGTCTCGCGGGTGTCGTAGGGCGGCAGGAACTGGCCGGAGCGGGCGGCAAACGACGAGCCCTTCTCCAGATGGAGGTCCGACACCACCAGGGTGCGGTGTTCAGGCAGCCACAGGGCGCCGGTGCGGTCGAGGCTCAAGGCCTCGCCGGCAAGCGCAAGGTCGGTGCCCTTCACGGTCTTCTCGAGTCTCTGGCCGAGTGCCAACGTAATCGTCCTCAGTGTCGCGCGGAGGAGGCGGCAGGCCGCGTCAGCCGAGCGCCTCTTGAAGAAGCTCGGCTTCGGCCTCAGCCAGGATCTCGTCGGCCCCCTCCCCGTAGACCCGCTCGCGCCCGATTTCGAGCATGACGGACACGGAGAGCGGCGAGACCCGGTCGAGCGCCCTGTGGGTGATTCGCCCCCGGATACGCCTCAGCATCATGCCGAGGCGGGTTACGTCGAGGAGTCCGGTTGCCGCATCCTGCCGCGCGGCGCGCAGGAGCAGGTGGTCGGGCTGGTGGCGGCGCAGCACGTCGTAGATCAGGTCGGTCGAGATCGTGACCTGCCGGCCGGTCTTCTTCTGGCCGGGAAAGCGCCGCTCGATCAACCCGGCGATGACCGCACATTGCCGGAAGGTGCGCTTCATCATCGCCGACTCGTCGAGCCAGGCCTCCAGGTCGTCGCCGAGCATGTCCTCGTCGAACAGGGCCTCCATGAAGTCCGGCGAGAGCGCGGCGCGCTCGCTCAGATCCCGCGTGCACCAGATGGCGATGCCGTAATCGTTGGCCGCGAACCCGAGCGGGCGCAGCCGGGCGCGTTCCAAACGGCGGGTTAGCAGCATGCCGAGCGTCTGGTGGGCGAGCCGCCCCTCGAACGGGAAGGCGGTGAGGTAGTGGCGCCCTGCGCGCGAAAACGTCTCGACCAGGAGGTCGCGCTCGCCGGGCAGGACCGAGTGGCGGCGCTGCTGCGCGAGGTAGTCCGAGAGCTGGCGCGGCAGGCGGTCCCACTCGAACGGGTCGGCGATGATCGCCCGCACCCGCGCGGCGAGGAAGGTCGAGAGCGGGAACTTCGAGCCGGCATAGGAGGGAATCGCCGGATCGGTGCCGGGGCCGGCGCGCGTGACGAGGCACTCGTCCTCGGCGAGCCCCTCGAAGCGCAGCACCTCGCCCGCGAACAGGAAGGTATCGCCGACGGTGAGCGTCTCGGCGAAATCCTCCTCGATCTCGCCGAGGGTCCGCCCGCCCTTCGGCAGCACGGTGCCGGGCTTGGCGCGCAGGCTGCGGGCCATCCGCACCTTGATGTGCGTCGACTCGACGATGGTGCCGATGTTCATGCGGTATTGCTGCGCCACCCGGGCGTCGCGCACCCTCCATTTCCCATCGGCCCCGCGCAGGATCTTGGCGAAGCGTTCGTAGGCGCGCAGCGCGTAGCCGCCGGTGGCGACGTAATCGACCACCGCCTCGAAATCCTCCCACGAGAGGGTGGCGTAGGGTGCCGCCGAGATGACCTCGTCGTAGAGTTCGAGCGGATCGAAGGCGTCGGCGCAGGCCATACCCAGCACATGCTGGGCGAGCACGTCGGGGGCGCCGAGGCGGGCGTCCGGCGTGTCCTGGGCCGCCTCCTCCACCGCGTCGAGGGCGGCCCGGCATTCCAGCATCTCGAAGCGGTTGCCGGGGACGAGATAAGCCTTCGACGGCTCGTCCATGCGGTGGTTGGCCCGGCCGATCCGCTGCATGATCCGGCTCGCGCCCTTCGGCGCGCCGAGATTGACCACGAGATCGACGTCGCCCCAGTCGATGCCGAGATCGAGCGTCGCGGTGCAGACGATGGCGCGCAACTGCCCCGCCGCCATCGCCGCCTCGACCCGGCGGCGCTGCGTGGCGTCGAGCGAGCCGTGATGCAGGGCGATCGGCAGCGTGTCGTCGTTGAGCCGCCACAGTTCCTGGAAGGTGTACTCGGCCTGGAGGCGGGTGTTGACGAAGACGAGCACCATGCGGTGCGCCCGGATCAGGTCGTAGATCGCCGGCATCGAGTGCCAGGCGGTGTGGCCGGCGAGCGGGAGCGTCCGGTTCACTTCGAGCATGTGCAGGTCGGGCTTGGCACCGCCCTTCACCACGACGAGGTCGGCCCGGCGGTCCTCGCCCGGCACCTGCCCGACGAGGTACTTTTGGAGTTCCTCCGGTTCGCGCACGGTGGCCGAGAGGCCGATGGCGCGGGCCTCCGGTGCCAGTCGGCGCACGCGGGCGAGCGCGAGGGAGAGGAGATCGCCGCGCTTCGAGGTGACGAGGGCGTGCAACTCGTCGAGCACGACCGTCTTCAGCCCGGCGAAGAAGACCTCCGCTTCCCGGTGGGCGAGCAGCAGCGAGAGCTGTTCGGGCGTGGTGAGCAGGATGTCGGGTGGGCGCTGGATCTGCCGCGCGCGCTTGTGCGCCGGGGTGTCGCCGGTGCGGGTCTCGACCGTGACGGGCAGTTCCATGCCTTCGATCGGCGCTTCGAGGTTGCGGGCGATGTCGACCGCGAGCGCCTTAAGCGGCGAGACGTAGAGGGTGTGCAGTCCCGTCTTCTTGCCCTTGGTCCCTTGCCGCTCGCTCAGCTCGACCAGGCTCGGCAGGAAGCCGGCCAGCGTCTTGCCCGCGCCCGTGGGGGCGACGAGCAGCGCCGAGCGTCCGGACCGGACGGTCGCGAGCAGTTCGAGCTGATGCGGGCGGGGTGACCAGCCGCGGGAGGCGAACCACGCGGAGAAGCGCGGCGGGAGGTCTGGGGGCGCTGGCACCCGGCTCAGGTAGGACGTCGGCCGCGGGCCGTCACCGCGTCACGCCAGCGCCATCAGGAAGCGGTCGATCAGCTCCAGGGCCCGCTCGGTCAACGCGCCGGGGTAGCGCACGAAGATGTGGCAGCCGCCGGCATAGACCGCGGTGTGGCCGCCATTGTTGGCCGCCGCCCAGCGGGCCGACATGTAGAGCGTGTCGTCGAGCAGCGGGTCGGCGGTGCCGACGGTGAACAGGGCCGGCGGCAGGCCCTTCAGGTCGGCATAGAGCGGCGACACATCAGGACGGCGCCGGTCGATGCCCTCGCGCACGTAACCGTCGGCGAAGCGCTTGAGGTCGGTGGTGTTGATGACGAGGCGTTCCTCGCCCCACAGCCGCACGCTCGGGGTCAGGCCGAGATCGTAGAAGCCGGCATTGAGGTTGGCGCCGCGGAAGGCGCGGGGCAGGTTGTGCCGGTCGCGCAGGCGCAAAAGCGTCATCACCGCGAGATGTGCGCCGACGGATTCGCCGCCGATGGTCAGGGCGTGAACGCCGAGCTCCGCCTTGCCGGGGCCGGCGAGCCACAGGGCGGCCGCCTCGCAGTCCTCGAGGGCGGCGGGATAGGGATGCTCCGGCGCCAGCCGGTACTCGACCGACAGGCAGACGAAGCCGCAGGTGTCGGCGATGCGTTCGAGCCAGGGATCCTGCTCGTCGGCCGCGCCCCAGACCCAGCCGCCGCGGTGGATGTGCAGGTAGGCGCCCCGCGCCCTGCCCAGCGGGCGGATCACCCGCAGCGCCAGCGGGCCGGCGGGTCCCTTGATGGTCACGGTCTCGGCGCGCGAGCTGCGCGGCATGGCAGGAGAGGCCTGCGTGCCCGCCCGGCGGCGCGCGCGCACCTCTTCGATCGGCAGCGACCATGGGTCGGCCTGCGCGGCGTGGGCGGCCACGATCTCGGTATTGAGCGCCTTCGTCTCGGCATCAATGGTCGCCGGGTCGAACAGAGCGTGGTCGATCATGGCCTTAATCAGGTCGCGCTTTATGGGGTCATCGGGAGTCGGCAGGGCCGGATGCCGCCTGCCATCTTGAGCGGAACGTTCGAGGATGCCATCTGGCTGCTACCCCGAATGCGTCGAATGATGCTGCGGCGTCCCGGTTTCGCAGAAGTGTGGCGAAGCAGCAACGCCGTTGCGAGGGTGTCACGGAACACCAAGGATATCGGCAGAATGATCGGCGATCACGAATCGCGGCGCCGCACCCCGCTCGACTCCAACGCTTATCCGGCCGATCCGCGTCATGGTGCGACCCGCCGACGCTCCGGCCTCAACCGCTTTCTCGGCGGCTCGCCCGCGGCGGTGTTCGTGAAGCTGCTGTTCCTGTCCGTGCTCGTCGGCGCGGTGATGGCGATGTTCGGCCTGACGCCGGGCCTGCTGTTCTGGCAGCTCTACGATTTCACCCGGTCGCTGATTGACCTCGGGCTCGACACCTTCCACGATTTCGGCCGCTGGATCCTCGCGGGTGCGGTGGTGGTCGTGCCGATCTGGTTGATCGCCCGCCTGCTCACCGTCTCGCGGGACCGGTGACGTCTGACCGCCGCGTCGATCCGTCCGGGCCGACGCGGCGGCCGTCATCGTGAGGGCGTGCGACACAGCAACAGCTTAGAACCGTTCCGATTGCCTCGCCCGCGCGAACGGCTTTAAGACACGCACCAGAAGTAAGAAACCGCATCGAGGCGTGTCGTGCAGACCAATTTCGCCCCCGAGCAGCTCGCCGATCCCGCCATGGCGGCCTCGGAGAAGATCCTGCGCACCTGCGTGCATTGCGGATTCTGTACCGCGACCTGCCCGACCTACCTCCTGCTCGGCGACGAACTCGATTCACCGCGCGGACGCATCTACCTGATCAAGGACATGCTGGAGGGCGGCAAGCCGGCGAGCCGCGAAGTGGTCAAGCATGTCGACCGCTGCCTCTCGTGCCTCTCCTGCATGACGACCTGTCCGTCGGGCGTGCATTACATGCACCTCGTCGATCACGCCCGCACCCATATCGAGAAGACCTACGCGCGCCCGCTCTCCGACCGGCTCCTGCGCGCGGTGCTGGCCCTGGTGCTGCCCTATCCGAACCGGTTCCGGGTGGCGCTGCTGGCGGCCAAGATCGGGGCGCCGTTCCGGCCGCTGGTCGCCCGTCTGCCGCGGGTCGGCAACCGGCTCGCGGCGATGCTCGACCTCGCCCCGGCGCAACTGCCGAACCGCAACCGCACCGACCGGCCCGGCACCTTCCCCGCCGATCCCTCAGCGCAGGAGATCAGCGCCCTGTTCCAGACCGGTGAGGACAAGGCACCGGCCCAGCGCCGCGGCCGGGTCGCTCTGCTGCGCGGCTGCGCTCAGAGCGTCCTGCGGCCGGACTTCAACGAGGCGGCGATCCGTCTGCTCAACCGCCATGGGGTCGAGGTGGTCCTGCCCAAGGGCGAGGGCTGCTGCGGCGCACTGACCCATCACATGGGCAAGGAGAAGAACGCCCACGGTCACGCCAAGCGCACCATCGACGCCTGGATCGCCGAGATGGACGGGCCCGGCCTCGATGCCATCGTCGTCACCGCCTCGGGCTGCGGCACGACGATCAAGGATTACGGTTTCATGTTCCGCGACGACCCGGCCTATGCCGAGAAGGCCGCGCGGGTCTCGGGTATCGCAAAGGACGTGACCGAGTACATGGCCGAGATCGGCCTGCTTCCCCCGGTCGAGGATACCGACCTCGTGGTCGCCTACCATTCCGCCTGCTCGATGCAGCACGGGCAGGCCATCCGCACCGAGCCGAAAACCCTGCTCAAGACGGCCGGCTTCACGGTGAAGGATGTGCCGGAGGGCCATATCTGCTGCGGCTCGGCCGGAACCTACAACATCCTTCAGCCGGAGATCGCCGCCCGTCTGCGTGATCGCAAGGTCGCCAATATCGAGCGCGTCCGGCCCGACATCATCGCCACCGGCAATATCGGCTGCGCCACCCAGATCGGAAAGGGCACCGACATCCCGATCCTGCACACGGTCGAGCTGCTCGACTGGGCGACCGGCGGGCCGCGGCCGGAGGCGCTGGCGCATTTGAAGGCACGTCGGACGCCGGTCCCAGCGCACGCGTAAGGTCAAGATTGAATTTCCCGCTCTGCACAATTGCGGGTCGTCCCTTCCTTGACCTCGCTGCAGGTGCGAATTAGGCCCGCAACCAGTGTCGGCCCGAGATCGTTTGCAGGCTTATGATAGAGAACCCGACAGAGTCGCCCGTCGTCCTCCTCGTCGAAGATGACGGTCTGCTACTGATGGAAGCGTCCGATACACTGGCCGAGGCCGGATTCAACGTCCTCGAAGCGCACCATGCCGACAAGGCGCTCGACGTGCTGGAAGGCCGGCCCGATGTCGGGATCGTGATGACGGACGTCGACATGCCGATGGGCTCGATGGACGGCTTCGCCCTGGCCCGCCTCGTCGCCCACCGCTGGCCGGAAATCCCGGTGCTGATCGTCTCCGGCATGGGCACGCCCGGCCCCGGCGACATGCCGGACGGTGCCCGCTTCATCCCGAAGCCGTACGCGCCGACCATGCTGGTGCGCACCCTCAAGGCCTGCCTCAAGCGCGCGGCCTGACGGCCTCCCGCAGACGTTGCGCGCATGGCCGATGCGCGCGGGGGCCAATCGCGGGTTTCGCCGCGGTTCGTTTCACGGCAGAAGGCGCGTGAGAGTGGCGCGCTGCCCCGCGCGCCGACAGACCGATCAGTTCAGGTCCCGCCATGACCGCCGAGCCAAAAACCCTCCGCTTCGCCACACAGGCGGTCCATGCGGGCGCCGCGCCCGATCCGGCCACCGGTGCGCGGGTGCAGCCGATCTACTTCACCAACGGCTTCGTCTTCGACTCGACGGAGCAGGCCGCCGACATCTTCGCCATGCGCAAGACCGGCTTCTCCTACTCGCGCGGCTCGAACCCGACGGTCGCCGCGCTGGAGCGTCGGGTCGCCGCATTGGAGGGCGCCAAGGCGGCGGTTGCCGTCTCGTCCGGGCAGTCGGCGGTGCTGCTGGTGATGATGACGCTGATGCAGACGGGCGATGCCTACGTCGCCTCGCCGCGCCTGTTCGGCGGCTCGCTCGGCCTGATGCGCCGCCTGGAGGGGCGCTACGACCTGAAGCCGCACTTCGCCGCGGACCTGACGCCGGAGGCGTTCGAAGCCGCGATCACGCCGCAGACCAAGGCGATCATCTGCGAGTCGATCGTCAATCCCTGCGCCACGGTGATGGATATCGAGGGCATCGCCGCGGTCGCCAAGCGGCACGGCCTGCCGCTCGTCATCGACAACACCCTGGCCTCGCCCGCGCTGATCCGCCCGATCGAGTACGGCGCCGACATCGTCGTCCACTCGACCTCGAAGTTCCTCGGCGGCTCGGGCCAGGTGATCGGCGGCATGATCTGCGATGCCGGCACCTTCGATTGGAAGGCGCAGGGCTCGCGTTACAACCTCATCAACGATCCCTGGCCGGACTATGACGGCCTGATCGTCAGCGATCGTTTCCCCGAGATCAGCTTCGCCGTGGCTTGCCGCCTGTTCGGCCTGCGCGACCTCGGCCCCGGCCTCTCGCCGATGAATGCCTTCCTCACGCTCACCGGCATCGAGACGCTGCCGCTGCGGATGGCGCGCCACTGCGCGAACGCCAAGACGGTCGCGGCCTATCTCAAGGACCATCCGGCGGTGGCGTGGGTGAGTTATCCCGCCCTTCCCGGCCAGAAGGGTGAGGCCTTGGCCAACCGCTACGTGCCGCAGGGGCCGGGGTCGATCTTCACCTTCGCGCTGAAGGGCGGCGAGCCTGCGGCCCTGCAATTCATCGCGAACCTGGAACTGGTCTCGCACCTCGTGAACATCGGCGAGATCAAGTCGCTCGTGATCCACCCGGCCACCACGACCCATCGTCAGCTCCGCCCCGAGGAGCGCGCGGCGGCCTGCGTCGGCCCCGAGACCGTGCGTCTCTCGATCGGCCTGGAGGATCCCGAGGATCTCATCGCCGATATCGAGCAGGCCCTGGCCAAGGTCGGCTAACGCCGCGATGAGACGGCGCGGGCGCATCGCGGCATTGATCGGCGGCCTCGCCGTCCTCGGCTCCGGTGCCGTCGTGCTCGCCGACTTCCTGCAAGTCGGCCGCACCGAGCCCCCGCTCGCGGCCGAGGCTGAGCGCGCCGACCGCGTCCTCGTGGAGAAGGCGGCGCGCCGCCTGACCCTGCTGCGCGAGGGCCGTGTGCTCGCGACCTACCCCATCTCCCTCGGCTTCGCGCCGGAAGGGCACAAGGTCCGCGAAGGCGACGGGCGCACGCCCGAAGGCATCTATGCGATCGCGTTCCGCAATCCGCGCAGCGTCGCCCATCTTTCCCTCAAGGTATCCTACCCCTCCCCGGCCGACGCGGCGGCGGCGCGGGCCGGCGGCTACTCGCCCGGTGGCGACATCATGATCCACGGGCTGATGAACGGCTTCTCCTGGCTCGGTGGCCTGCACCGGCTGAGGGACTGGACCCAGGGCTGCGTCGGCGTCACCAACGCCGAGATGCGGGCGATCTACGCCCGCGTCGATCTGGACACGCCCATCGAGATCAGGCCCTGAACGTCGCCGCGTCCGCGGCCGGCACGACGGACTGACAAGACGGATCGACGCTCGGCGCCGACGATCATCTGTCGAAGAGCACATTCGCCCGGATGTCGGCGCTCAAAAATCCCCGGCGTTGACCACCGTTCGGCGCGCATTTGCCTTCTCCGCAGGCGTTGTAGATTCAACTGACTTCGAAGAATTCGTCCTCCCCTTCGTTCGAGGCCCGACGGCCAGCGAAAGCGGATGCGCTGGTTCGAGGCGATAAGAAGATTAGCCCATAGATCGGGCGTTTCCGAAGATCGATGGGGATGGATTTCAGAATCAGGTTCTGCCGACGCGGCCTCTGTCAGAAGAAGGCTGTGGCTTGAGTGCAGCTCCGATCGGCGGAGATTGTCTTACGCCAAATCGCGGGACGGTTATCTTAATCTTCTCGTTAAGAAGTTCAATCTATCAGTTTTTTGTCAGCAGACCTGGGTGATCCGTGCGCGGCGGACACTTCGGCATCTTACGCGCCCACCTATCCGATGCGCTTCTCTCTTAAAACGGCTCTCATCGCCCTGTTCGGTGGGGTGATGCTCATCACGATCGGCCAGGGTGCCGTATCCTTGAGAGAGCTGTCGTTGATCCGCCGCGGTGTCAGTGAGGTGGCCGCCAACTGGCTTCCGTCCGTCATCGCCGTCAACGAGATGGGGACGGCCGCAAGCCAGATGCGCCTGCGGCAGTATCGGATCGTCACGACATCCACCGATTCCGGAACGCTGGCTACGAACCGGACCTTTTACGAGCGGGCGACGGCCGACATGGCGGCGGCGCGCAAGCGCTACGAGCCCCTGATCTCGTCCCCGGAAGAACGTGCGCTCTACACGCAGTTTTCGGAGCTGTGGTCCCGCTACGATGAGGCGAGCCGCCATATCCTCGTGATGATGGAGCAAGGCCGGCAGCGGGAGGCCATGGCGGAGCTGGTCGGGCCCAGCCTGCTTTCCGTGTACAGCCAATCGAGCGACCTGATCGCCCGCGCGATTACCCTCAATCGCGACGGCTCCACGCGCGACGCGTCCGCCGCGGTCGACAATGTCGAGACCGCTTCGATCGCCGCGAGTGTCGCGATGGCGGTCGCCGTGATCGTCGCCCTCGGTGCCATGCTGTTCGGCTTCCAGCGGATCTCGCGGCCGATCACCGGCATCACCGGGATGATGGGCGCGCTCGCCGCGGGTGACGTCGAGACACCCGTGCCGTACCGGCAGCGCCGGGACGAGATCGGTGCGATGGCCGCCGCCGTCCAAGTGTTCAAGGACAACCTGATCCGCACCCGCGCCCTGGAAGCCGAGACGGCGCTTGCCCGCGCTTCGGCCGAGGAGCAGCGGAAGGCGGCGATGCGGTCGATGGCCGACAGCTTCGAGGCCGCCGTCGGCGGGATCATCGGCACGGTCACGTCGGCGGCCACCGAGCTGCAGGCCACGGCCCAGACCATGTCGGGGACCGCCGACGAGACGGCTTCCCAATCGATCACCGTGGCGTCTGCGGCCGAGGAGGCGGCGACCAATGTGGGAACCGTCGCCGCCGCAGCGGAAGAACTCGGCACCTCCGTGCACGAGATCGGCCGGCAGGTGGCCAATTCGTCCGAGCTCGCTCAGGCCGCGGTCGGCGAAGCCGACCAGACCGCCGGGCTGGTCCAGAACCTGTCGAGCGCGGCCGCCAAGATCGGCGACGTGGTATCGATGATCTCGACGATCGCCGGACAGACCAACCTGCTGGCTCTCAACGCCACCATCGAGGCGGCGCGTGCCGGGGAGGCCGGGCGTGGCTTCGCTGTGGTCGCTGCCGAGGTCAAGGAACTGGCCAACCAGACCGCCAGGGCGACCAGCGAGATCGCGCAGCAGATCGGCACGATCCAGGTCGCGACGGATCAGGCGGTCGCGGCCATCGGCGGCATTTCCGGTCGCATCCGCGAGATCAACGGCGTCGCGGCCGGTATCGCGGCGGCGGTCGAGCAGCAAGGTGCGGCGACGCAGGAGATCGTGCGCAACGTCGCCCAGGCCTCGACCGGAACGGCCGAGGTGACGAGCAACATCGCCGGGGTCGCCCGCGCGTCCGAGGAGACCGGCACGGCGGCGGGCCAAGTGCTCGACGCGGCTTCCGAATTGTCGCGCCAGTCCGAGCAGCTCTCGGCGGAGGTGAGCCGCTTCCTCGCGACCGTGCGGGCGGCATAGCGAGACCTGCCCCAGCGCACCGATTGGGGAATTGTGAGGAAGAGGTCGCCTTCGGGCGGTCTCTTCCCATATGCGCCTGCAAGAGCTTCTGCCATGAGCGCCTGCGTCCAGCCGGGACGCGAAACCCCACGGGAGACCGCCATGCGCGCCTACGAGATGTCCGCCGCCGCCGGCCTCGACAGTTGGAAGAGTGCCGAGCGCCCGACGCCCGAACCGGGGCGCGGGCAGGTCCTGGTCCGGATGCGCGCCGCCTCCCTCAACTATCGCGATCTGCTGATCTGCGAGGGCCGCTACCCGTTCGCGGTCAACCTCGACCGGCTGATCCCTCTCTCCGATGGGGCCGGTGAGATCGTGGCGCTCGGCGCGGGCGTGCGCCGCTTCACCGGCGGCGAGCGGGTTGCCGGAATCTTCTCGCAGAGCTGGCTCGGCGGTGCGCAGGTGGCCGACACGTGGCAGACGGCGCTCGGCGGCGCCATCGACGGGGTGCTGACCGAATATCAGGTGTTCGACGAGGACGGGCTGGTCAGGCTGCCCGATCATCTCAGTTTCGAGGAGGGGGCGACGCTGCCCTGTGCGGCGGTGACGGCCTGGAACGCGCTCTACGGGCTCAAGCCCCTGCGGGCCGGCGAGACGGTGCTGACGCTCGGCACCGGCGGCGTCTCGATCTTCGCGATCCAGCTCGCCCACGCGGCCGGTGCGCGGGTCATCGCCACTTCGTCGAGCGATGCCAAGCTGGAGAAGGCCCGCGCACTCGGCGCACACGACACGATCAACTACCGCACCCATCCCGATTGGGAGGGCGAGGTGCGCCGGCTGACGGGCGGAACGGGCGTCGATCATGTCGTCGAGGTCGGCGGCACCGGGACGCTCCCGCGCTCCATCGCCTCGGCCCGGCCCGGTGGGCATATCGGCTTGATCGGCCTGCTGGCCCAGGGCGAGGCGTTCGACCCGCTGGCGATCCTCGGCGCGAGCTGCATCGTGCGCGGCGTCGCCGTCGGCCCACGGGAGATGTTCGAGGACATGAACCGCTCGATCGCCCTGCACGGGATCAAGCCGGTGATCGACCGGGTCTACGGTTTCGACGCGGCGCCGGCGGCCCTCAAAGCCTTGGCCGAGGCAGGGCATGTCGGCAAGATCGTGATCCGGATCGGTTGATGCGCGGGCGTCGGGGGAAGAGGCGGGTGATGCGCGCAGGGGTCGGATGGGGACTTCTCGCGGCGCTCGTATCGCCGGTGGCGGCGAGCGCCGGGGACGTCACGACGGTGCGGACCGAGTCCTTCCCCCGGCCGCCCTATTCCGGGGCGACCTACTACGTCTACGAGCGGGCGGGCCAGACGATCTGCACCAAGCTCGCCGTCTGCAACAAGTTCGAACAGTGCGAGACCAGCTACGTCCCCGGTGCCTTTCGCGCGCCCGAGGACACGGCCACCGGAGAACCCTACGGGACGACGCCCGCGGTGCCGATCGCACCCGCGTCGCTCGCCAAGCATGTCTGCCTGACGCGGTTCGGACTCGTGCAGCGGTAGGCCCTACGCCTCGTCGGTCTTGCGAGCCTTTCGGTTCAACGCCCGCAGCGCCCCGCGAAAGGTGCGCACGTCCTGCTCGGTCATCGCCATGCGGTGGAGCATGTCGCGCATGTTGCGGGCGATGATCTCCTGCTTCTCCGGCGGGTAGAAGCCGGCCCCCGCCAACGTCTGCTCCAGGTTTGCAAACAGCGAGAGCATCGCATCGCGGGTGGCGGGCGGCGAGAGCATTTCGCCGGAGAAGCGCAGGGTGGCGAGGCCGGCGGCGCGGCGCCACTCATAGCCCATCAGCAGCACGGCCTGGGCGAGGTTGAGCGAGGGGAACGCGTCCGTCACCGGGAAGGTGACGATGGCGTCGGCCAGCGACACCTCGTCGTTGCTCAAGCCCACCCGTTCGCGCCCGAACATCAGCCCGATCCGCTCGCCGCGGCCGATCCGTTCGGCGCTGGCCGTCATGGCGTCCTCGGGGGCGAAGACCCGCTTCATCTGCCCGCGCTCGCGGGCGGTGGTGGCGAGGAGAAAATGCAGGTCGGCGATGGCCTCCGGCAGCGTGGCGTAGACCTTGGCCCCATCGAGCACGAAAGTCGCGCCGGAGGCCGCCTCGCGCACGCCCTTCTTCGGCCAACCGTTCTTGGGCGCCACGAGGCGCAACTCGGACAGGCCGAAATTCGCCATGGCGCGGGCGGTCATGCCGATATTCTCGGCAAGTTGCGGCTCGACCAGGATGACGACGGGGGCGCTCATGGCCGCCCTCTCGCACGCCGCGATCACAGCCTCAATCCGGGAAGAGCAGCGATTCCCAATCCCGCACCCCGTTCATGACGTGCAGGCTCTCGATCCGCTCGCTACGCACCCGGTCGAAGATGAGGTGGGAACCGTAGGAGCGCCGCCGGACGCCGCTCTCGGCGTGAAGCGTAACCAGCGGGAAGCCTTCGGGAAACTCGGCGAGTTGCAGACACCGCTCGATCGGTTCGGTGACGAAGCCGACGGCGTGGATTGTCCCGGGCGATGAAGTCGCCGATGCACGCCAGATCGGCTTCAGCCTCGGCGGTGAAGACGGCGATCATGCAACCGGGCCGGACAGCTTTTCGTCTCTGGCGATCAACCGTGCCTTGACGTCTTCGGCCGGCGTCGCCCGGTTGGCATCGGCGACTTCACGGGCCGGGGCCGCGCCGAGCAGAGACAAGCGCTTCCCGCGCTCCTCGACCAAGCGCAGACCCTCGCGGAGAATCTCGGTTCGGGAGCCGTAGCGGCCCTCCTTCAAGAGCGATGTGACATCGTTTTCGAGGCGGGTTTCGAGGCCGGCGCTGCTCGGCATCATCGATGCGCCCGTCGCTGCGGAAGCGGGAGGAGGACTGTTATCGCTCGCGGCGCCGACAGAGCCGCGCCGCCGGCAATGCCGATGGCGCGGTCTTCCAAAAGTCTCAGATCTTACCGTCGAGGCCCATCTGGTAGTACTTGTGCACGATCTTGTCCTGGTTCTCGAGAAGCCAGTCGATCGAGGGCTCGTTGGTCATGGCCTTGCGGATCGCTTCGGTCATGCCCTTGCGCTGGATCTCGAACAGCGCCTTGTGATCGACGCTCTCGGCCTGGATCACGCCCGGGCTGAGCCAGACCGAGCAGATGATGCCGAGGTCGTTGGCCTTCTCCTTGGGGATGTAGCCGGCCCGCACCGCGTCGAGCACGCCGTTGGCGATGGCGTACTGCACCGTGCCCATCAGGATCGAGGTGTACTTGTTCTCGGTCACGCTTACCTTGGAGACGCATAGCGTCACCGGGCGGACCATGATGTCGGTGTTCAGGAGCGCGAAGACGCGGCTGTGGCCGACGACCTGATCGCCGGTGAGGGTGGCGAGCGCGGTGCCGACCGGCCCGTCGAGCTCGCCGATGATGACCTCGGGCTCGGACGCGGTGTTGGGCGGGCCGCCCGCGACGAGGGCCTCGCCGGCGCGCAGGATGATGCGGTCGCTCATGGTGTGTCCTTCCTCGTGATCGGCCGTTTGTCTTGACGCGCGGGTCGTCGCAGCGGCGGCCGGGTTTGTCCAGGCCGCTTAGCGCGGCCGTGGCGTGCGCTCATGCGGGAGCGACACGCGCTTTGGCCGGTGACCGCGCCGGCGGGGTGGCCGCGCCGCGCCGCCTCGTCTATGCCCGCCTCCCATGACCGATGCCGTGAGAGACCGCGACGGCCTGCGCTATGCCGTGGCGCTGATCGAGATCCAGGGCGGGCTGGTGGGCCTCTGGGCCTTCCTGCACGACCTGATCCAGACCGGCGCGTCGGTTCCGCTCACCCTGCTGCCGGGCGTCCTGTTCATCGTGCTGGTTCTGGCGGCGAGCGTGGTCGCGGGGGTCGCGCTCTGGCAGGATCGGCGCCTCGGCTACACCCTCTCCGTGCCGGTGCAGCTGGCGCAGGTGGTCTGGTTCGTGAGCGCCGGGCTCACCGTCCGCATCTCGGCCAGCGGCTGGCTCCTCGCCGACGTGTTCCTGCGCGCGCCCGCGGCAGGGGGGCTCGTGGTCGGCTGGCAGTTCGATGCGGCCCGCAAGAGCGGCTACGCGCTGTCCCTCGCCCCGCGGGAGGATTTTACCCTGGCGCTGAACCTGATCGCCCTGGTGATCCTCGTCTGGCTCGGAATTCGCCTGCGCGGCCTGCTGCCGTTCCGCAGGGTCCGGTAACAGATTCGCGCATCCGAAACCGTCGTTCGGAGCCCGGCTTTGTCGCCTTGCTGCGCTGCGTTATAGGGGCGGCGACCGAGTACCGGGGAGACGCGCGACGGGCAATCGGCTGGGCGCACGGCACCGGGCAACTGAGGGACCGACATGGCGAAGATCAAGGTGGCCAATCCGGTCGTCGAGCTCGACGGCGACGAGATGACCCGGATCATCTGGGCGGAGATCAAGAACAAGCTCATCCACCCCTACCTCGATCTCGACCTCGACTATTACGACCTCGGTGTCGAGCACCGCGACGCCACGAACGATCAGGTGACGATCGATGCCGCCGAGGCGATCAAGCGCCACGGCGTCGGCGTGAAATGCGCCACGATCACGCCGGACGAGGCCCGCGTCGAGGAATTCAAGCTCAAGGAGATGTGGCGTTCGCCCAACGGCACGATCCGCAACATCCTCGGCGGCGTCATCTTCCGCGAGCCGATCATCTGCAAGAACGTGCCGCGCCTCGTGCCGGGCTGGACCCAGCCCTTCGTGATCGGCCGCCACGCCTACGGCGACCAGTATCGCGCCACCGACTTCAAGGTGCCGGGCAAGGGCCGCCTCACCATCAAGTTCGAGGGTGACGACGGCGCCGTCATCGAGAAGGAAGTGTTCAAGTTCCCCGACGCCGGCGTCGCGATGTCGATGTACAACCTCGACCAGTCGATCATCGACTTCGCCCGGGCCTCGTTCAACTACGGTCTGGCCCGCAAGTACCCGGTCTATCTGTCGACCAAGAACACCATCCTCAAGGTCTACGACGGCCGCTTCAAGGATCTGTTCCAGAAGGTGTTCGACGAGGAGTTCAAGTCGAAGTTCCAGTCGCTCGGCCTCGTCTACGAGCATCGCCTGATCGACGACATGGTGGCCTCGTGCCTCAAGTGGTCGGGCGGCTACGTCTGGGCCTGCAAGAACTACGACGGCGACGTGCAGTCGGACACGGCGGCGCAGGGCTTCGGCTCGCTCGGCCTGATGACCTCGGTGCTGATGACGCCGGACGGCCAGACCGTGGAGGCCGAGGCCGCCCACGGCACCGTGACGCGCCACTACCGCGAGCACCAGAAGGGCAAGGCGACCTCGACCAACTCGATCGCCTCGATCTTCGCCTGGACCCGCGGCCTGTCGCACCGGGCCAAGCTCGACGGCAACGCCGATCTCGCGACGTTCGCCGCGACCCTGGAGAAGGTCTGCGTCGATACGGTCGAGGCCGGCCACATGACGAAGGATCTCGCCCTCCTCGTCGGCCCGGACCAGAAGTGGCTCACCACCGACGGCTTCCTCGACAAGGTCGATGAGAACCTGAAGACGGCGATGGCCGTCTGAGGCCGCAGCGTAACGGCCCTCCCCCCGAAAAAGGGGGGAGGGTCGAGAAACCTCAGCCCGCCTTCTTTGCTGCATTCCGCTTGCGCGTCTCGGCCGCCTTCTTGGCCGAGGCGGAACGCTGCGCCTTCGTGCGCGAAGCCGAGGCCGTGCCGCCCGTGCGACCGCCTTTATGTGCCGCGGGATGGTCCGTTGCCTTGCCGCGGCCCGAGCCGCCGGGCTTCTTGCCGCCGCCATCGTCCTTGTTGACGGTCGCCCAGGCGCGGGCCTCCGCTACCTTCTCCGGCACGCCGCGGGACGCGTAGGATTCGGCGATGTGCTCCGCCTTGCGGACCTGCTTGTCGGTGTATTTCGACTTGTCACCCTGAGCCATGGTGCTCTCCCGATCCGTCGCGCCGGTCAGCTCCGGCTCGGCGCGTCGATAGCCGCCCGCACCCGCCGGATCAGCTCGGCACGGCGGTACGGCTTGTTCAGAATATCGAACTCCGGACGCTCGATGCCGGTTCGCTCCAGGCTGGCTTCGGCATAGCCGGTGGTGAGCAGGATCTTCAGGTCGGGATGGCGGCGGCGCGCCTCGCGGGCGAGCGCCAGGCCGTCCATGCCGCCGGGCATGATCAGGTCGGAGAAGAGCAGGTCGATCTCCGGATGGTCGTTCAGGATCTCCAGGGCCTCGCGGCCGTGGCGGGCCATCAGGGTGCCGTAGCCGTAATCGCGCAGGATCGCCCGGGCGAGTTCGGCGACGTCGGCGCGGTCGTCCACGATCAGGATCGTTTCCGTGCCCGGCCGCTCCTCGACGATGGCAGCCGGTGCCGCGCTCTCCGGCGCACTGGCCGCGTCGCTCGCGGGGAAGGAGAGGCATACGGTCGTCCCCTCCCCCATCACCGACTCGATCTGCGCGAAGCCGCCGGACTGCTTGGCGAAGCCGTAGACCATCGACAGGCCGAGCCCGGTGCCCTTCCCCTCCTCCTTGGTGGTGAAGAACGGGTCCATCACCCGCGCCAGCATGTCCGACGGGATGCCGGCACCCGTATCGGTCACTGCGACGCTCACGAACGGGCCCGAACCGTCGGGCCGGCCGGATTCCTCGTTGCGGGTCGCGATCGTGACCCGCCCGCCCTCCGGCATCGCGTCACGGGCGTTGATGAGCACGTTGAGCAGGGCGACCTCGGCCTGGGTCCGGTCGATCCGGCAGGGCCAGAGGTCGGGGGCGAGATCGGTCTCGATCGTCACCGCGTCGCCCAGCGTGCGCCCGGCCAGTTCCTTCATCTCCGAGACGAGGCCGTTGAGGTTGAGCGTGCGGCCGTCGAGGCGCTGCTTGCGGGCAAATGCGAGCAGCTGCTGCGTCAGCGTCGAAGCCCGCTCCGCCGCGTCGCGGATGTTGCCGACGGCGCGGCCCATGCGGCCCCGGTCGGCGTCCGGCCGCTCGAGGTTGGTCGCCAGCGAGTCGGCGTAGCCCAGGATCACCTGGAGCAGGTTGTTGAAGTCGTGGGCGATGCCGCCGGTGAGCTGGCCGATCGCCTCCATCTTCTGCGCCTGATGCAGCGCGTCTTCCGCCAGCCGGCGGCGGGTGATGTCGAGCTGCGAGCCGAAGAAGTACAGAAGGTCCCCGGCGGCGTTGTAGACCGGACTCACGAACAGGGCGTTCCAGAACGACGAGCCGTCCTTGCGATAGTTGAGGATCTCGGTGGCGACGTCGCGCCGCGCCGCGACGGCCTCGCGCACCAGCGCCCGCGTCGCCGGATCGGTCTCGGGGCCCTGGAGGAAGCGGCAGTTGCGGCCGATCACCTCGTCCCGAGCGTAGCCGGTCATTTCCAGGAAGGCTTGGTTCACGAACACGATCGGTTGGTCGTCCCGGTTCGGATCGACCACCACCATCGGCATGCGCGTCATCGCGACGGCGGCGAAGAAGATGCCGCTGCCGGACTCGAATTCGTGGCCCTCCGCACCCGCCTCGACGCTGGGATGGACGCTGTGGGGTCTCTTCTCGGGGATGTCGGTCATGCGAACCCGCGGCGTGACAAGTCTTGTGAGGCCGCCGGCACGGCCGGCGCATCCCCGAGGCAGCGCGTAGGATAAGGCTGCGGGGAGAAAATAGGGTCCGGAGCGCCGAGGCTCCGGAACCCATCGAAACCGGCAGGGACCGCTTGCGGCGAGCGGTCCCTCGCCCGCGCCATCAGGCCTCCTCGTCGATGCCGAAGCTCACGCTCTCGACATTTGCCCGCTCGAAGGCCTGCATCACGTACTGGTAGGAGCGCTCCATGTCGCTGTGCTCCTCGTCCTCGTTCTCGACGGGCTTGAGGACGAACATCAGCATCGAGCGTCCCGTGACCGAGTAGCTCTCGCCGACGGCGAAGCTTTCCACCTCCTGGCTGTCGGGCAGGTTGGTATCGAGTAGCCGCGTCCACGAGGTGCCGCCCGGCGCCTCGGGGAAGGTGAAGTCCACCACGTCGTGATAGGCGTTGTAGAACAAGAGCAGGGTGGCATCGCCGCCGCGCTTGTGGATGCCGCTCGCCTGGGCGCGCCCGTCGAGCAGTACGGCGAGGGTTCGCGAGTTGCCGTCGTTCCAGTTCTCCGGGCTCATCTCGGTGCCGGTCGGCGTGAGCCAGGTCACGTCCTTGACGCCGAACTCCTCGTCGTAGGCCCCGGTGACGAAGCGTCCGCGCGACAGCATCGGCAGGGCATTGCGCAGCAGGATCAGGCGCTGCGTGAACTCGGCCAGATCCCGCTCCTCCTCGCCGATGGCGCCCCAATCGACCCAACTGACCTCGTTGTCCTGGCAATAGGCGTTGTTGTTGCCCTTCTGCGTGCGGGCGAACTCGTCGCCGGCGAGCAGCATGGGCGTGCCCTTCGACAGGAACAGGGTCGCCAGCATGTTGCGCATCTGGCGCAGACGCACCGAGCGGATCTCGGGATCGTCGGTCGGGCCCTCGACGCCGTAATTGTAGGAGAGGTTGTGGCCGTGCCCGTCGCGATTGCCCTCTTCGTTCGCCTCGTTGTGCTTCTCGTTGTACGAGACCGTGTCGTTCAGCGTGAAGCCGTCATGGGCGGTGATGAAGTTCACCGAGGCCCAAGGGCGGCGTCCGCGCTTGTTGAACTTGTCGGCCGAGGCGGTGATGCGCGAGGCGAGCCCCGGCAGCAGCCCGGCATCGCCCTTCCAGTAGCCGCGCACGTCGTCGCGGAAGCGGTCGTTCCACTCGGCCCAGCCCGGCGGGAAGCCGCCGACCTGATAGCCGCCGGGGCCGCAATCCCACGGCTCGGCGATGAGCTTCACGTCGTTGAGGACGGGATCCTGACGGCAGGTATCGAGGAAGCCGCCGCCCTCGTCGAAGCCGTAGGGCTCGCGGCCGAGAATGGTGGCCAGATCGAAGCGGAAGCCGTCGACCCGCATCTCGGTCGCCCAGTATCGCAAGCTGTCGGTGACGAGCTGCAGCACGCGGGGATGCGAGAGGTTGAAGGTGTTCCCGGTGCCGGTATCGTTGATGTAGTAGCGCGGCTGGTTCGGCAGCAGACGGTAGTAGGAGGCGTTGTCGACGCCCTTGAACGAGAGTGTCGGGCCCTTCTCGTTGCCCTCGGCCGTGTGGTTGTAGACCACGTCGAGGATCACTTCGAGGCCGGCGCCGTGCATGCGGGCGACCATCTCCTTGAACTCGGAGAAGGCGAAATCCGGCACCGCCGCGTAGCGCCGGGCGGGCGTGAAGAACGAGATGGTGTTGTAGCCCCAGTAATTGATGAGATCCTTCTGCTGCAGGTAGTCGTCCTGCACGAAGGAATGCACCGGCAGCAGCTCGACCGAGGTGACGCCGAGGCTCTTGATGTAGTCGAGCACCGCCGGGTTGCCGAGGCCGGCATAGGTGCCGCGCAGCTTCTCCGGCACCGCCGGGTGCAACTTGGTGAAGCCCTTCACGTGGGTCTCGTAGACGATGGTGCGCTCCCACGGCACGCGGGGCTTCACGTCCCGGCCCCAGGTGAAGGCCGGATCGATCACGCGCGAGCGGCGGGTGTAGGGAGCGGAATCGCGCTCATCGAAGGTGAGGTCGTCGCCCGTCTCCATCTGGTAGCCGAACAGGGCCGGGTTCCACTGGATCGTGCCGACCAGACCCTTGGCGTAGGGGTCGATGAGGAGCTTGTTCGGGTTGAAGCGGTGGCCGGCCTCGGGCTCGTAGGGGCCGTGGACGCGGTAGCCGTAGATCGTGCCGGGGCGCGCGTCCGGCAGGTAGCCGTGCCAGACCTCGTCGGTGTACTCGGGCAGCTCGATGCGCTCGATTTCCTTCTCGCCGGCATCGTCGAACAGGCACAGCTCGACCTTCGTGGCGTGGGCCGAGAACAGCGCGAAGTTCACGCCGCGGCCATCCCAGGTCGCACCGCGGGGATGCGGCGAGCCTTCGCGGATACGCGTGCGCGATGTGCGCGGCCTCGGCGTCGCAGTCCTGTCGGTATCGGCCATCGATCGTCCCATTCTCACTTGTGGCGGTCCCCGCGGGTCCAGCCGGACTCAGAACGTGCACGGAACGGCGAAGCTCCGTCTCGCCTGACGCGACGCAGCAAATTTTTCCCGACCCGCTGCGCACCGCCACGGATGTGGTAGGCCTTGGACGAAACTCACGGTGGGGGCCCGCGTTGCAAAGCCCCTCATCGATCGACACGGACACATCCGAGGGGGACCGTCACCCATGATCGAAGACCCCGAGCATCGGCACGCCGGGCTTCAAGCCTTGGCCGAGCGGCACGGCGTCAGCCTGGAAGCGGTGCGCCACCTTCTGCGCGCGCTCCAGGCGGGCCAGGGCAACATGGCCCAGTTCGACCACCCCGATCTCGGCGGCTTCGGACAATGGTCGCGTGGCGGCATGGTGATGGTCGGGCGCATGAACGACCATGCCCTGAAGGCGCAGGTCGATGCCCTGTGCACCGAACTCGCCACGGCCCTGCCGCTCGCCGGCTTCCGCGAGGAAGCCGCCTCGGGCAATTGGTGGCCGGACGAACTGGGGCTGCCGTCGAGCGCGGGGGCGCAGAACGCGACGCGCTACGCCTTCTTCCCCGAGCGCCGACGCCTCGCCATCGAGACCGGCGGGCGGCTCACCCTCTATGACACCGGGGACCGCCTCGTCACCGGCGTGAGCCAGCAGCAGGGCGGAAGCGCCTCGCTGCGCTTCAGCGGACCGCAGGGGAGCTTCTCGCTGGAAGATCTGACGCCGGTCGAGCGGGATGCGGGGGGGGCGGCGCCGTCGGCGCCCCAACCGGCGGTGGACACGAGTGTCGCCGCGTTCGCGTCGTCATCGGTCGCCCCTGCGGCCAGCCCGGTTCCGTCGGCGGCCGCCGCCATCCGGCCGGGGGCGGCACCCTCCGGTACACCTTCGGGCGCAGGCCCGGACGACATCCTCTCGATCCTCGAACGCCTGGCCGACCTGCACAAGAAAGGCGTGCTGACCGAGGACGAGTTCTCTGCCAAGAAGGCGGAGTTGCTGGCGCGGCTCTGACACGACGGCCTGTCGCCGCAGGCCCCGTCGGAAGGCCGCGGTCGCCCTAGATCCAGGCGATGGCCCCGCGCGACCTCATCGACATCGACCGCATCTTCCACGAGCCGGCGGTCGCCGATTATCCGCGCGGACGCGAAATCCTGGCCCGCTATTCGAACGCCGAGCGGATCGCGGTCCCGTCGCACTGGAACATCCCGGAGCTGCACGGCAATGCCGGCTCGGTCGAGGACTGGGTGCGGATCAAGCGATCGACCCTGGTGCTCGGCGTGAAGAAGGGACTCGCGATGCGGCCCAATGGCCGTTCCGCCCACTTCATCGCACCCTCGACCTCGAACGGCTGCGCGATGGCCTGCGCCTATTGCTACGTGCCGCGCCGCAAGGGGTTTTCCAATCCGATCTCGCTGTTCGTGAATGTCGATGCGGTCTGCGCGGCGATCACGCGCCATGCGGCCAAGCAGGGTCCGCTGCCGGAGCCCGATCAGATCGACCCGGAGGCTTGGGTCTACGATCTCGGCGAGAACGGCGACCTCTCGGTCGATGCGATGATCTGCGACAATGTCCGCGATCTCGTCGCGCAATTCCGCGGGATTTCCAATGCCAAGGGGTCGTTCGCGACCAAGGCCGTGAACCGCGATCTCCTCGCCTACGATCCAAGAGGGCGCACCCGCATCCGCTTCTCGCTGATGCCGGCGCGGATCGCGCGGGTCGTCGATGTGCGCACCGCCCCGATCCCCGAGCGGATCGCCGCGATCGACGACTTCCTTCGCGCCGGCTACGAGGTCCACGTCAATTTCTCGCCCGTGATCCTCTACGAGGGCTGGGAGGCGGATTGGGCCGCGTTGTTCGACGAGATCGACGGGACGATCTCGGGCGCCGCCAAGAATCAGCTCGCCTGCGAGATCATCATGCTGACCCACAATGCCGGGCTGCACGAGGTGAACCTCGGCTGGCACCCCAAGGCCGAGGATCTGCTCTGGCGGCCGGACATCCAAGAGACCAAGCGCTCGGAGGGCGGCGGCGAAAACCTGCGCTACCGCACCGGCTGGAAAGGGAAATGGCTCGCCCGCTTCAAGGCGCTGCTCGCCGAGCGGATGCCCTATTGCCGGGTGCGCTACGCGTTCTGAGGAGGAAACGAATGCCAGACCACGAGAGCTATCTGCGCGAGGCGACCGAACTCGCGCTCGCCAACGTCGCCGAGGGGGGCCGCCCCTACGGCGCGGTGATCGTGCGCGAGGGCGAGGTCGTGGCCCGTGCGGCCAACCGTATCCACCGCACCAACGATCCGAGCGATCACGCCGAGATGGTGGCGCTACGGGAGGCGAGCCGGCGGCTCGGCCGGCCCAAGCTCGACGATTGCATCGTCTACGCCAGCGGGCGGCCCTGCCCGATGTGCCATGCGGCGATGCGGCTGGCCGGGGTTAAACAAGGCTACTTCGCCTTCACCGCCGAAGAGGCGGAGGCCGAGGGTCTGCTCAGTGCCGGGATCTATGCCGAGCTGTGCCGGCCGCTGGAAGAGCAGCCGATGCAGGTGCGCCACCACCCGCTGACCGACGAGCCGAGCCCCTACCGCGCCTGGGCGGAGCGGAAGGGGCGCTGAACGCGGGTTCGAGTGTCTCACGAAACGGCCGCTGCTTCCGGCGCGGCGGGCGCTTCGCGAGGGACGCTCAGTGCGTCCAGGGCGCCGTGCGGTTGAATTTGAAATTGTCGGAGTAGGACAGGCCCTTGCGCGCGATCGGCGGCGGCGTCTCCTCGACGCGGTAGGCGATGCCCGAAGCCTTGGCATAGGCGACCGCCTCGTCCGAGGTGTCGAATTCGAGCCGCACCTGCTGCAGCATGTCGGAGGAGCCGGTCCAGCCCATCAGCGGGTCGGTCTCGCGCGGTTCGGTCTGGTCGAACTCCAGAACCCACTGCTTGGTGCGGGCGAGCCCGGACTGCGTAGGATCCTTGGCGGGACGGTAGATGCGGGCGCTCGGCATCGGACGGCTGACGTCTCCGGGGAAGGTATGGTCGGGGCGATAGGATTCGAACCTACGACCCTCTGCTCCCAAAGCAGATGCGCTACCAGACTGCGCTACACCCCGACGCTGTGAGGGAGATACCCCCTCGTCTCCCGGCCGGCAAGGCGCTGCTCGTCACACGAGAATGTCGAGGACGCGTTTCTCGGTCTCGATCGAGGATTTCAGCACGGCGGTGTTGATGGAAACACCGAGCGAGGCCGAGGCCAGCTCCGTGACGGCCGTGACCGGCTCGGCGGCGGATTGCGGTGAGGCGACGCGCGACGCGGCCCCGTCGAAGCGCTGCATCGCCGCGCTCAGGCCCGCCGAACTCGTGGACACTGCCGAGACCATGGACCGCCCTCCCTGCGTCCCGGTAGCTCATCACGGAAAGGTAAAGGACATCCCCCAGCGGAATGGCGGGTTGATCGGATCGCTCGACGTTCCCACTTGGCCGCAGGCCTGAGGCATCGCCCTCGTGGGCGCGGAGACAAGGCGTAGCGATGATCGACCTGCATTACTGGCCGACCCCGAACGGTCACAAGGTGACGATGTTTCTGGAGGAGGCCGGCCTCCCCTACACGATCCACCCGGTGGATATCGGCAAAGGCGCGCAGTTCGAGCCGGCCTTCCTGAAGATCGCACCGAACAATCGGATGCCGGCCATCGTCGATCACGAGCCGGGCGATGGCGGTGCGCCGATCTCGCTGTTCGAGTCGGGCGCGATCCTGCTCTACCTCGCGGAGAAGACCGGGCGCTTCCTGCCTGCCGACCTGCGCGGCCGAGCGGAGACCCTGCAATGGCTGTTCTGGCAGATGGGCGGCCTCGGGCCGATGCTCGGCCAGAACCACCACTTCTCGCAATACGCGCCGGAGAAAATTCCCTACGCCATCGACCGCTACGTCAAGGAGACCAACCGGCTCTACGGCGTGCTCGACCGGCGGCTCGCCGACCGCGCCTTCGTCGCGGGCGCCGACTACACCATCGCCGACATGGCGGCCTATCCCTGGATCGTGCCGTGGGAGAAGCAGGGCCAGCGCCTCGACGACCACCCCAACCTGAAGCGCTGGTTCGAGGCGATCGCCGAGCGCCCCGCCACCAAAGCCGCCTATGCGCGGGCAGTGGAAGCCAACCCGCACTACGGCCAGCCGATGAGCGAGGACGCGAAGAAGGTGATGTTCGGCCAGACCGCGACGAACACCAAGCGCTGAGGCTTACCGTCCACTGCGCCGGGCGGCCACCGTGGCGAGCCCGGCAAAATCCTTGTCGCCGTCGCCGTGGGCGATGGCGTCGAGGAGGTTGTCGCGCAGCACGCTGGCGAACGGCATCGGCACATTGACCGCCTCGCCCGCGGCCAAGGCGAGGCGGACATCCTTGAGGCCGAGCCGCATGGTGAAGCCCGGCGGCTCGTAGCGCCCCTCCATGATCATCGCGCCGTAATTCTTGTAGACCGGCGAGGCGAACAGCGTGCTGGTGAGCATCTCCAACACGTCGGCTCCGGCGATGCCGTGACCCTCGGCGAAGGCGGCCGCCTCGCCCATCGCCTCGATGGCCGAGACCAGCATGAAGTTGCCCGCGAGCTTGACGGCGTTGGCCTTCTCCGGCTCGGCGCCGAAGCGCCAGGTCTTGCTGCCCATGGCGTCGAACAACGGCTGTACCCGCGCGATCGCCGCGTCGTCACCCGCGGCGATGATGTTCAGGGCCCCCTTTTCCGCCGCATCCGGCCGGCCGAAGACCGGTGCGGAGATGTAGGGCACGCCCGCCCGTCCGTGGACCGCCGCCAGTTCCTTGGCGAGTGCCACCGAGATCGTGGACATCCCGACATGGACGCCGGGCCGCTGCCCGGAATCGAGCAGCCCGCCCTCGATGGTGACGGCGCGCAGGGCCGCGTCGTCGGCGAGCATGGTGATCGCGGCGTCGCCCGCAAAGGCCTCCGCGGCGCTTGCCACGGGCTCGGCGCCCTCGATCGCCCTGGCTGCCTCCGGCGACCGGTTCCACACCCGCACCCGGTGGCCCGCTGCGACGAGCCGTGCCGCCATGACCCGGCCCATGCGGCCGAGCCCGATGAAACCGACATCCATGTTTGAAGCTCCGGATTTGCTGTCACGTCCGGGTGAAACGCCCCGGCCGGCGATGGGTCGCTAGAGCCGTATCCGACCTCATTGCATCAGGCCGGCGTCTCCCGCTCTTTGTTTTGACGCGCATTCTTTCGACGAACCGGTGGCCACTTCGTCGGAATGCGCTCTAACGATCGAGCGATCAGTGCGTGTTGAGGAATTCCAGCGTCAGCGTGTTGAACATCTCGGTCGCCTCCATGTGGACGAGGTGGCCGACATTGTTGAGGACTTCGGCCCTTCCGTTCGGCATCCGGCCGGCGAGCGCGCGCGCATGGCTCGTGTTGTCGCCCATGGTGGAGCGCACCTCCGTCGGCGCGAAGCCCTTACCGGGGGCGTTGTGGTCGTTCGCCCCCATGATGAACAGAGTCGGCGCCTTCACGAGCGGGATCTCGTGGACGATCGGCTGGCCCCAGATCATCTGGTAAGAGTTCACGAACGACCTGAGCCAGCGCGAATACTCGCCCGAACCCTTCACGCGCTCGCGGATCGACACGAACGGCTCGATGGCCGAGGCGGGGATCGACAGCGCGTAGCTCGTCATCAACTGCTTGCGGTAGGAGTCCGCGGTCAAGTCCGCCTCGCGGGCTATCAGGGTCTCGTCGGAGACCGGCGGGACGGTGAAGCGGTAATCCTCCAGCCCGATCGGCGCTTCCAGCACGAGGCTGTTGACCCGCTGCGGATAGTTGCGGGCCATCCGCACGGCGAGCATGCCGCCCATGGAATGCGCCACGATGTCGAACCGCTGGATCTTCAGGCTGTCGGCGAGCGCCAGGGTGTCGGCGGCCATCCGGTCGAAGGTGAAGGAGCCGATCGGTTTCGAGGACTTGCCGAAGCCGAGCTGATCGGGGACCACCACGCGGTAGCCCGCGTTCGACAGGGTGCGGATGACCGGCTCCCAGTAGCTCGACGGGAAGTTGCGCCCGTGCAGCAGCAGCACCGTGCGTCCGTTGGCGTTGTCGGCGGCCGGCACATCCATGTAGGCGAGGCGCTGCGCTTCGCCGTCGCGGCTCAGCGGCAGGAAGCGCACGGGAAACGGATAGGCGAAGCCTTCGAGGCCGATGCCGAGCGGCGACGGCTCCTCGGCATGGGCGGCGGGCGCCAGCAGCGGTGCGATCGCGAGACAAAGCGCGAGGCAAGGCGCAAGGCACGGCGCAAGGCACGGCGCAAGGCACGGCGCGAAAATCGGGTGGGCACGCATGGACACTTCGTCTCCGGCTCGAGCATCGTCCCGAAAGGTGGTGGCCGGCTTTCGAAAACAGACGATGCAGATACAAGACGCGCGCGCATCGTCCCCGGCGCGGTTTCCGGGGGCGATGCGCGAACGGCGCGGGCTCTGCCCCGGCGGCACGCCGACAACGCGCGGCGCAGCCTCCGGTGAGAGACAGATAGGGCGGATCGCTCGCCTGCAAGCACCGGAAGATGGACGGTGACGGCTCAAAAGACCGGAGACAGGAGCGGCGACGGGCTGCCGCTGCGGGAGCGGCTCCTGGCGCTCTGCGCCATGGCGCTCGCCATCTCCATGGCGGTGCTCGACGGAGCGATCGTCAACGTCGCCCTGCCGGTGATCGCCCGCGACCTCGACGTGCCGGCCTCCGAGGCGATCTTCGTCGTCAGCGCCTACCAGATCGCGGTCACCGCCTCCCTGCTGCCGCTCGCCACGCTGGGCGAGATCTGGGGCTACCGCCGGGTCTATCTCGGCGGTCTCGCCGTCTTCACCGCCGCCTCGCTCGCCTGCGCGGTCTCGCCGAACCTTGCAAGCCTCACCGCCGCGCGGGTCGCCCAGGGGCTGGGCGCGGCCGGGATCATGAGCGTCAACATCGCTCTGGTGCGCTTCATCTATCCGAGCCGGCTGATCGGGCGCGGCGTCGGCAACGTCGCGCTCATCGTGGCAGTGGCCTCCGCCGCCGGTCCGACGGTCGCCGCCGCGATCCTCTCGGTCGCAGCCTGGCCCTGGCTGTTCCTCGTCAACCTGCCGGTCGGGCTCGTCGCGCTGGCGGTCGGCGCGCGCACGCTGCCGCGAACGCCCCGCTCCGCCCGGCGCTTCGACCTGCGGAGCGCGAGCCTCAACGCCCTCACCGTCGGGCTGCTGATCGTCGGTCTCGACGCGTTCGCGGATCCGGATACCCGCGGGCTCGCCGTGGCCGCAATCGCCGCCTCGGTTGGGGTCGGCATCGTCTTCGTACGGACCCAAATCCGGCTCGCAGCGCCGCTGCTGCCGCTCGACCTCCTGCGGATTCCGGCCTTCGCCCTGTCGATGGTGGCCTCGATCTGCTCCTTCGCGGCGCAGATGATCGCCTACGTCGCCCTACCCTTCTACTTCCACGACGCTCTCGGCTTCTCGGAGACCCGAACCGGCTTCCTGATGACGCCATGGCCGCTCGCCATCGCGGCGATGTCGCCCTTTGCCGGCCGGCTCGCCGACCGCTTCCCGCCGGGGCTGCTCGGCAGCTTCGGTCTCGGCCTGCTCGCCGTCGGCATGGCGGCGCTGGCCCTCCTGCCGGAGGCGCCCACGACCTTCGACATCGTCTGGCGGCTGACGCTTTCAGGGATCGGTTTCGGGCTGTTCCAGTCGCCCAACAACAAAGTCATCATCACCAGCGCACCGCGGGAGCGCAGCGGTGGCGCCAGCGGCATGCAGGCAAGCGCCCGGCTCGTCGGCCAGTCCCTCGGCGCGGCTTGGGTCGCCGTGTTGTTCGGCCTCGTCCCCGGTGGCCCGACGGGCGCCTTCGCCGTCACCCTGTGGTGCGCCGTCGCCCTGGCGCTGGCGGGCGCCCTGGCGAGCGGCCTGCGGCGGACGGGGCCCTGACCGCGCATCGTCGCTCAGCACCAGGGCCCGGCTCGCGCGTTGTCGCTGGGACAGAGACAAGTGCGGCCAACGGAGGCGGATGATGGACATCGACCTGAAGGGGCGCAGCGCCCTCGTCACCGGTTCCACCGGGGGCATCGGCTACGCGGTGGCTCGCGAACTCGCCCGGCTCGGCGCCTACGTCGCCGTCAACGGCCGCACCGGCGAGCGGGTGGAGGCGGCCATCGCGCGACTGCGCGGCGAGGTGCCGGGGGCTGAGTTCATCGCCGGCATCGGCGATGTCGGCACCGAGGAGGGGGCGGGCGAACTCCTCGCCGCCCTGCCGCGGGTCGATATCCTGATCAACAATGCCGGCATCTTCGAGCCGAAGCCGTTCTTCGAGATCGCCGATGCCGAGTGGCGCCGCTTCTTCGAGGTGAACGTGATGAGCGGCATCCGCCTCGCGCGGGCCTACGGTCCCGGCATGGTCGAGCGCGGCTGGGGACGGATCGTCTTCATCGCCAGCGAGTCGGGCGTCAACATCCCGCCCGAGATGGTCCATTACGGCGTGACCAAGACGGCACAGCTCGCCGTCTCCCGCGGTCTCGCCGAGACGGTGGGTGGCAGCGGCGTCACCGTCAACAGCGTGCTTCCCGGCCCGACCATGACCGAGGGCGTTGCGGATTTCCTCGAATCCATGGGCGGGGGCGAAGGCGATCTGGAGGCCAAGGGCCGCGCCTTCATCGCCGAGAACCGCCCGACTTCGCTCCTGAAGCGCCTCGCGCAGCCTGAGGAAGTGGCCAATATGGTCGCTTATCTCTGCACGCCCGCCGCGAGCGCCACCACGGGGGCGGCCCTGCGGGTCGATGGCGGCGTGCTGCGCGGCATTACCTGAGGCTCACCGCTCCCGAGCCCACCGGACGTACGGGGCCGGCTTGACCGGCACCGTACTCCGAGGGACGGCCCGCGAACGGTTCCTTCAAATCAGGACTTGAGGTGTGCGGCGAGGTGCTTGTTCATCTCGAACATCGAGCACTTGTCCTTGCCGAAGATCTTCTTGAGCTTGTCGTCGGCGAGAATCTCGCGCTTGTTCTCCGGGTTCTGGAGATTGTGCTTCTTGATGTGCTCCCACACCTTGCTGACGACTTCGCCGCGCGGCAGGGGATTGTCGCCGACGATGGCGGCGAGTTCGGGAGACGGCTTCAGGGGCTGCTGAAGCGCGTTGGGCTTGGTGCCGGAGGCGGCCTTCGTGGCGGTCTCCTTCTTCGGGGCACTCTTGGGCGCAGCCGCCTTCTTCTCCGTCGTCTTGGTAGCCATGGTTTCCCTCCGTCCTGCGGACCGGCGATTCGTGACACGAAGCCGCGAGGCATCGGGGCACTGAGGAGCAACAACTAAGCGGTGCCGCGCCCGTTCCAAGTGGAGAACAGCGCCGCCGGGGTATCCATCCACAGATCAGCGGACCTTTCCGCAGCCCAATCCACTGCCGGAGGGACTTTTTCGCGCCGACCGGGCCGGGCTCCGATGATCCCGCCGCCACTCCCCTGTCGGGGCGGGAACCGCGCTTGCCGCCTCGCATTCACGTTAGACACCCGGATCACGGGCCTGCCGGGGCCTGTCAGGGACATGCTGGAGACGTGGATGCCGACGGATCTGCCCGAAGAGCGGGCCTATCGTAAGCCGGGGACGCTGGAACTGGACCCTGCCTCCGGCGAGGGGGTGGCGACCGACGAGACACCCCGGTTGATCGCCTCCGATAAGGTCGAGGGCACCCCTGTCTACGACAGCACCGGGCGTCACCTCGGCGGCGTTCACAATTTCATGGTCGACAAGGTGTCGGGTCAGGTCGCCTACGCCGTGCTGTCCTTCGGTGGCTTCCTCGGCTTTGGCGAGAACTACCATCCCCTGCCCTGGAACGCGCTGACCTACTCGGTCGAACTCGGCGGATACGTCGTCGATATCGACCCCGCCGATCTCGACGGCGCGCCGACCCAGGGACCCGGCGAAAATCCGTTCGACGATCCTGGCTTCGGCGGGCGCCTCAACGATCACTGGGGCGGCCGCAGGGCGCCGACCGCCTGAGGCGGCGGCGCCGCTGCGACGAAGAGAGCGCATTCCAGCGAAGCGGTCACGGGTTCGTCGAAGGAATGCCCGTCAAAACAGGGGTTTAGAGCCGTGCCGAGCCTGATTCCGTCAGGTCTGGCACGGCCCTCTTCGCGACTCAGAACTTGCCGCCGAGACCGACACTGCCGCCCGCCCCCATCTGGGGGGCGAGGCCGCCGGAGCTGGACCGCGACGTCGTCTCGCCGTCGATCTCTTCCCGGCGGATGCGGCGCGGTCCATCATCGGCGGTGCGGGTGTCGCCGCGGATGTTCTTCGGCAGTTCCAGGGCGCGGGTCGGGGCTGCGGCCAGCGGGCGGCCGTCATCGTCGGTCTGGGCGCTGCGCAGAGGGCGGCCGGGCAGCGTGCCGCGGGCGGAGGGCGGAGGACCGAGATCGGTTTCCGGCATCACCCCACCGCCGCCGCCGAGTGCCTGGCAGCCGCCAAGGCTCGCGGCAAGAAGCGCCGCGGCGCAGAGTCTCGACGGGTTAAGCATGTCATCTCGTCCTCGTACCGGCCGTCCCCGGCCACGGGTCGGCCTGGGGGCGGCCAAGGGTCGGCAACGTTAAGATTTCCTGCATCCGTCTAAGGCAGGGTTTGGGCGAAAACCAGACGGCAGTCGCCCGTGTCCACCCGGTTGCGGCGGCACGGTCGGAGCGGCCGGGGCGGCGTTTCCGGCCCATCCACAACTTCGCCGTGGTTGCCGGGCATGGACGATGCGTCCGCCCGCCCCATGATGTCCGGGGAGCGCCGGCCCGTAGAGGCCGGCTCGCGGATCTTTTTCGACTGTCGAGAGGTAGTAGGGGTGCTCAGACTGATCCGGCCGATCGTGACACCGGCGATCGCCCTCCTCGCCACGGCGGCCATGGCCGCGGACGGCTCGTCGGGCGCCCCCGGCGACGCGTCGCCTCCCGCCGTGACCGCTCCGCCTCCGGCCGCAGCGCCCGCGACGGCGCCGGCTGCACCCGCGAATGGTGCCGTGACGCCGTCCCAGGGGGGCGGCACCCCGGCGGTGGTGCTCGACACCCAGGATTATGAGAGCCTGCTCGGCAAGAGCGTCCGCGCGATGAACGGCGACGATCTCGGCCGGATCATCGACGTCATCATCGACCGCGACGGACGGCCCCGCGCCGCGGTGATCGATTTCGGCGGCTTTCTCGGTGTCGGCTCCCGCAAGATCGCGGTGGATTGGCGCGTCCTGAAGTTCACCACCGAGGGCAAGGTCGGGCGCCTCACGCTCCAGCTCAACCGCAATCAGGTCCGCGTCTCGCCCGAGTACAAGGCCGGCGATCCGATCGTCGTGCTCGGGGCCGCCAGCCCGGGCGCCGCGAACACCGGTGCCGCCGTTCCGCCGGAAGGGGATGCCTCCGCCGTCGCCGAGAAGCCGGCTGCCCCGTCCGACAAGGCCCCGGACCGGCCACCGGAGAAGACTCCGGACAAATGACGGCAAGCCCGGTGACGGAACGGCGCGCCTATCCAGCGCGCGAGCGCGACATTCATCGCACCGATCTTCGCGAGCGCGGCGGCTCCCGTCCGGTGCGGCGCGCGGGCCGACCGAGCACGCCCGGTCCCGCCGATCCGTCGCGCCGGGCGACCTACGGCCTCGACGCGTTCACGTTCTTCATCGCCAACCTGCAGACCGGGTTCGGGCCCTTCCTCGCCGTCTACTTCACCCAGCAGAAGTGGACGCAATCGGATATCGGCCTCGCGCTCACCCTGGGCAGCCTCGTCAGCCTGCTCGGGCAGATGCCGGGCGGTGCCTTCGTCGATGCCTCCCGCTCGAAGCGCTTCGCGGCCGGCTTCTCCGCGTTCTGGGTCGGCGCGAGCGCCGTGATGCTGGCCGCGCTCCCGACCTATCTCGTCGTGATGCTCGCCATGGCGATCCACTCGGCGGCAAGCTGCGTGCTGACGCCGGCCATTGCCGCGATCTCCATCGGCCTCGTCGGCCATGCCAGGGCCGGCGAGCGGCTGGGGCGCAATGCCAGTTTCTCGGCGGTGGGCAACGCGCTTGGCGCTGCCGGCATGGGTGCGATCGGCTATTATCTCTCGAACAACGCCGTGTTCTATCTCGCGGGCGTGCTGGTGATCCCGGCCCTGGTGTCCCTCTCGTTCATCCCGTCGGGGCGCGCCGTGGAAGCCGGCAGGCCCCGGCCCGCCGCCCCGGAACCGGAACCGCGAGAGGCCGGCGGCGTCTCGGCGCTCCTGAAGAACCGGGCGCTCCTGTGCTTTGCCGCCTGCATGGTGCTGTTCTTCCTGGCCAACGCCGCGATGCTGCCGCTCGTCGGCAGCGTCATGACCCTGCGCGCCAGCGAGACCGCCACGGCTCTGGTGGCCGCCTGCATCATGGTCCCGCAGGCGGTGCTCGCGCTCACGGCCCCCTTCGTCGGCCGCCTCGCCCAAAGCTGGGGACGAAAACCGCTCCTCGTGATCGGTTTTGCGGCCCTGCCCGTCCGCGGCCTGCTCTTCGCCTTCGTCAGCGATCCCTACTGGATGGTGGCGATCCAGGTCTTCGACGGCATCTCGGCCTCCGTTCTCGGCGTCATGGTCCCGCTGATCGTCTCCGACGTCACCCGCGGCACCGGCCGGTTCAACACCGCACTCGGTGCGGTCGGGACCGGCATGGGCATCGGCGCCGCCCTCTCGACGGCACTCGCCGGCTTCATGGCCGACGAACTCGGCAGCGGGACCGCGTTCCTGGGGCTCGCCATTGTCGGCGCCGCCGGCCTCGCCCTCGTCCTCCTGATCATGCCGGAGACCCGGCGCAGGAACGGGGACGAGGCCCACGACCCGTCTTGACCTGCGCCGGCCGACGGGGTTGGACTCGTTTTTGCGCCGCACATCCGCTTAAGCGCGGTTCAGCTTCGCCGAGGTACCCGGCGGAAAGCCGCGCGTGCTTGAAACATAAGGCGACGCTTCGCGTTGCGGTTAACGGGCTCCCTGTGCGCCCTCCAGCCACAATCGGCGCCCAGCGGGTCTGATCGAATCGGGACTGACGATCGCGATGGAAGATCTCTGCCAATACGCCAACAGACCGGGGGCCTTCGTCGGGCGCTATCTCAGGCGCCGGATCGTCCCGCATCTCGTAATTCTCTTCTCCGTGCTCGGTGCGGTGTCGTTCTCGGTCTCGACCGATTACGCACTGAAGGGCGTGGTCGATGCCCTCGGGAAGGGGCCGAGCGCAGGGCAGGTCTGGACGGCTTTGGCGGTGCTGATCGGCTTCATCGCCGCCGACAACCTGCTCTGGCGCGTCGCGGCCTTGGTCGGGGCCTTCACCTTCGTCGGCGTGACCGGCGACATCCGCCGGGATCTCTTCCGCCACATGACGGGCCATGCCCCGTCCTTCTTCGCCGACCGCCAGCCCGGTACGTTGGCCTCGCGCATCACCGCGACGTCGAACGCGATCTTCACCGTCGAGAACATGTTCACGTTCAACGTGATGCCGCCCTGCGTCGCGGCCGTGCTCTCGATCATCTACATCGGCACCGTGAACCTCACGATGGCGCTCGTGCTCGCCGGCATCTTCGCCGCGGTCGTGCTGCTGATGTTCAAGATGGCCTCCGCCGGCAAGCCGCTGCACCACGACTTCGCCGCCAAGGCCGCGAGCGTCGATGGCGAGATGGTCGATCTCGTCGGCAACATGCCGCTGGTGCGCGCCTTCTCCGCGTTCAACCGCGAGTTCGTGCGCTTCGACGGCACCATCGGCTCCGAGATGCGGGCGCGCCGCTCCTCGCTCCTCTACCTTGAGAAGCTGCGCATCACCCACGCCATCCTCACCGTGATCTCGATCCTCGGCCTGCTCTACTGGTCGATCAAGATGTGGGAGGCCGGTCAGGCCACCACCGGTCAGGTCGTCCTCGTCTGCACATTGGGCATCCGCATCCTCGCCGCCACGCGCGACCTTGCCGTCGCGCTGGTGGACGCGACCCAGCACACCGCCCGCCTGTCGGAGGCGCTGCACACGCTGCTCCAGCCGCATGAGCTGGTCGATCATCCGGAAGCTGAGAGACTCATCGGCCAGACCGGCGCCGAGATGCATTTCGACCACGTCGCCTTCAGCTATCCCGACGGGCGCACCGTCTTCTCCGATTTCGACCTGCTGATTCCGGCCGGTCAGACGGTGGGGCTGGTCGGCAAGTCGGGCGGCGGCAAGTCGACCCTGTTCTCGCTGATCCAGCGCTTCTACGAGGTGCAGGGCGGACGCATCCTCATCAACGGACAGGACATCAACCGCGTCACGCAGGAGAGCTTGCGCGAGGCGATCACGGTCGTGCCGCAGGACGTATCGATGTTCCACCGCTCCTTGCGCGAGAACATTCGCTACGGCCGGCCCGACGCGACCGACGAGGAGGTCTGGAAAGCGGCGGAAGCCGCCCACTGCACCGACTTCATCCAGTCGCTGCCGGAAGGCTTCGACACCATCGTCGGCGACCGCGGCGTGAAGCTCTCCGGCGGCCAGCGCCAGCGCATCGCCATCGCCCGCGCCATCCTGAAGGATTCGCCGATCCTGCTGCTCGACGAGGCGACCTCGGCGCTCGATGCCGAGTCCGAGGAGGCGATCCGCGCCGCGCTCGCCAACCTGATGAAGGGCCGCACGGTGATCGCCATCGCGCACCGCCTCTCGACGCTGAAGGACTTCGACCGGATCGTCGTTCTGGAGGGCGGGCGCATCGTACAGGACGGCTCGCCGGAGAAGCTGACCCATCTCGACGGATTCTACCGCGAGTTGATGAAGAAGGAATCGATGTCGATGTCGCTCGCCGCGGCCTGACATTCGAGCGGCTGAAACGCTGCCCATCGATTGGGAGGGGTGCAAAAACCCGCCCGTGGATCGACATGAGTGTCATGAGGCCGGGCGGGTCCCTCACCGCCCGGCCTTCTTTTTACGCCGATACGAAGCGGGAGCGTGCCGTGGCCGACCAGCAATTCGCCAGCGACAACTATGCCGGGATCTGCCCGGAGGCCCTCGCCGCGATGCAGGCGGCCAATGCCGGCCACGCCCCCGCCTACGGCGCCGATTCCTGGACGCAGGCCGCGGCCGACGGCTTCCGGCGGCTGTTCGAGACCGATTGCGAGGTTTTCTTCGTCTTCAACGGCACCGCCGCCAACTCGCTTGCGCTGGCCTCGCTCTGCCAATCCTATCACAGCGTGATCTGCGCGGACTCGGCGCATATCGAGACCGACGAATGCGGTGCGCCGGAATTCTTCTCCAACGGCTCGAAGCTGCTCACCGCCGCGACCGATGACGGGAAGCTGACGCCCGAGATCGTGCGGACGATTTCGGGCAAGCGCAGCGATATCCATTTCCCGAAGCCACGGGCGGTGACGCTGACCCAAGCCACGGAGACGGGGCGGGTCTACAGCCTCGACGAGATCGCAGCCATCTCGGCTGTCTGCCGCGCCTCGGGCCTGCGCCTGCACATGGACGGCGCGCGCTTTGCCAATGCCTGCGCCTCGCTCGACGCGACCCCGGCCGAGCTGACCTGGAAGGCCGGCGTCGATGTGCTCTGCTTCGGCGGGACCAAGAACGGCATGGCGGTGGGCGAGGCGGTGATCTTCTTCGACCGAAGACTCGCAGAGGATTTCGACTATCGCTGCAAGCAGGCAGGCCAACTCGCCTCGAAGATGCGCTATCTCTCGGCGCCCTGGGTCGGCATGCTGGAGAGTGGGGCGTGGCTCGACAACGCCCGCCACGCCAATGAATGTGCCCGACGGCTGGTGCGGGGAATCGCCGACGTGCCGGGCATCTCGCTCGCGGCACCGGTGGACGCCAACGGCGTGTTCCTGAACCTGTCCGTGCCCGTCCAAGAGGCGCTGCGCGCCCGCGGTTGGCAGTTCTACGGCTTCATCGGCGGGGCGTCCCGCTTCATGTTCGCCTGGGATTCAGAGCCGGAGCGGGTCGATGCGCTGGCGCAGGACATCCGCCTCTGCGCCTTGCCCGCGGCGGCGTGATCGCCGCTGCGTTCGCGGCAGGATCAGACGAGATAGGTGATGGTGGCCGCGAGAGCCGTCGCCACGGTGGCGATGGCAAAGCCCGATGACGAGAGCAGCATCACCGAGCGGGAGGCGGTCGGCTCGGGCTCGTCGGCGTAGCCGAAGGCTTGGCCTGCGGCCTGTTCGAGGCGCATGAGGGAGAGGTGACGCGCTTGGGCGGCGGCGGGGGTCATCGGCATGGCTCCCTCGCGGTCAAGCTGACCGTGTTGCGTTAACGTCCGGAAACCGTCTTCTGTTCCCACCGCCATCCTGGGCCGCGCCCCCTTAACGTTTCGCTGCCTTGTTTCAGCCGCAGGATTGCCGCCCGCCACAGGCTTCGTGAGACCGTCTTAACCATCCGCCCGCATCAGTGTGATGACAACGCGCCGGGCTTGGCAGGACCGTCGGGCTTCGAACGCGGCGGGCCATCGTGGTACTGCGACCGGCGGAAGCGGACAGGACGCTTTTTGTTTCCTGTTTGTTCCGATACAGTGAGGGTATGAAGAGCCATGCAGCCCGTCTCCGACCCGATTCGAGGAGCCGTCGCGTGAGCGATCCGGCACGCGACCTGTTCGGGCCCGGTGCCAAGCCTCCCGCCGCGGAGGCCGAGCGCCGCCGCCGTCTCACCCCCGTGGCACCGTCGCCGGCGCCCGTGCCGGAAACGGCGGAGGCGGGTTACGATGCCTCGACGATCGAGGTGCTGGAGGGGCTGGAGCCGGTGCGGCGCCGGCCGGGCATGTATATCGGCGGCACCGACGAGCGGGCGCTGCACCACCTCTTCGCCGAGGTGATCGACAACTCCATGGACGAGGCGGTCGCGGGCCACGCGAGCTTCATCGAGGTGGAACTGGAAGCGTCGGGCTCTCTCGTCGTCACCGATAACGGCCGGGGCATTCCGGTCGATCCGCACCCGAAATTCCCGGGCAAGTCCGCGCTCGAGGTCATCATGACCACGCTGCATGCGGGCGGTAAGTTCGATTCGAAGGTCTACGAGACCTCCGGCGGCCTGCACGGCGTCGGCATTTCCGTCGTCAACGCGCTGTCGGACGTGCTGGAGGTGGAGGTTGCCCGCAACCAGACCCTCTACCGGCAGTGCTTTTCCCGCGGCCATGCGCAGGGAAGCTTGGAGACGGTCGGGCGGGTGCAGAACCGGCGCGGCACGCGGGTGCGCTTCCATCCCGACGCGCAGATCTTCGGCTCTCTGCGGTTCGACCCGCGCCGCCTGTTCAAGATGGCCCGCTCCAAGGCCTACCTGTTCGGCGGCGTCGAGATCCGCTGGCGCTGCGCCCCGGCCCTGCTCGAAGGGCTGGAGGATGTGCCGGCGGAGGCCGTGCACCGCTTCCCCGGCGGGCTCTCGGACTATCTCGCCCGCGATATCGAGGGGAAGGAGCTCGTCCTCGATTCCATCTTCTCGGGGAAGATCACGAAACCCGGCTCGCACGGTTCGCTCGAATGGGCGGTCGCCTGGACGGTCGCCGATGACGGTGTCTCGCATTCCTACTGCAACACGATCCCGACGCCGGAGGGTGGTACCCACGAGGCGGGCCTGCGCGTCGCGCTGCTGCGCGCTCTGCGCGAGCATGCCGAGCGCGTGAACCAGGCCAAGCGCATGACGGCGGTGACCACCGACGACGTGATGGCGACCTGCGCCTCGATGCTTTCGGTCTTCATCCGCGAGCCGGAATTCCAGGGTCAGACCAAGGACAAGCTCGCCACGGTGGAGGCGTCCCGCATCGTCGAGACGGCGGTGCGCGATGCCTTCGACCATTGGCTCGCGGCTTCGCCCGCCCAGGCCAACAAGCTGCTCGATTGGGTGATCGACCGGGCGGAGGAGCGCCTGCGCCGCCGCCAGGAAAAGGAGGTCGCCCGCAAGAGCGCCACCCGCAAGCTGCGCCTGCCCGGCAAGCTCGCCGATTGCTCGGCCGCCGGCACCGTGGGCTCCGAGATCTTCATCGTCGAGGGCGACTCGGCCGGCGGTTCCGCCAAGCAGGCTCGCGACCGCGCGACGCAAGCGGTGCTGCCGCTTCGGGGAAAGATCCTGAACGTGGCCTCGGCCAGCCGCGACAAGCTCGGCGCCAACCAGCTCATCTCGGACCTGACGCTGGCGCTCGGCTGCGGCACAGGCGCGAACTTCCGCGAGGCGGACCTCCGCTACGACCGGGTCATCATCATGACCGACGCGGACGTGGACGGCGCCCACATCGCCTCGCTCCTCATCACCTTCTTCTACCGGCAGATGCCCAAGCTCATCGACAAGGGGCACCTCTACCTCGCGATCCCACCGCTCTACCGGATCAGCCAGGGCGCGAAATCGGCTTATGCCCGCGACGACGCGGACAAGGAGCGGATCATCAAGACCGTGTTCAAGAACGGCAAGGTCGAGATCGGCCGCTTCAAGGGCCTCGGCGAGATGATGCCGGCGCAGTTGAAGGAAACGACGATGGACCCGAAGAAGCGCACGCTGCTGCGCGTCGCGATCCTCGACGAGGCGCGGGAATCGACGGGTGACACGGTGGAGCGCCTGATGGGCAACAAGCCCGAGGCGCGCTTTGCCTTCATCACCGAGCGGGCGGCGTTCGCGGACGGGACGGAGCTGGATATCTGATTTCGGTCTCTGAGGAGTCTTTAGACATGTCAAAGATCGATGTCGATACTCTCATTGTTGATTTGGACAATACTCTTTTTGATTGGTTTGCTGTTTGGCATGCCTCGTTCAACCCAATCTATCAGCTGCTTTTAAGTTCAACATCTCTTCCCGCAGAACGTGTCGAGGCAGATATTCGACGCATTCATCAAGCAAGATGCACCTCAGAATACACGTTTCTTGTAAATGAATTCGAATGCATTGCTCCAATTATCGATTCTCAGGATTTTAGAAACTCGTTAGATGCAGCACTTCTCGCCTCAAAAAGGGGCCGCGACGCAAACATGCGTCTCTACCCCGAAGTCTTTCGGAGCTTGTGGAACATAAAAAATAGAGGAACCAAAATAATAGCTTATACTGAGTCTATGGGATTTTATAGTGCATACAGATTGAAAAGATTCGGTCTTGATGGTGTGATTGACGTCCTTTTTTGCCCACAAGACCACGAAACGCCTTCGGGTATTAGCGTAGAAAAACTGCGCAGCTTACCTGACGAATTTTATGAGCTTCAAGTGACCGAGCTTCGGCATACGCCACCTGGTGAGTTGAAGCCTAATCCGCGTGTTTTGCTTGACATAATTCAGACGGTAGGTGCGGCGACTAAGCGCTGCGCATACGTAGGCGACAGTCTTTTTAAAGATGTCGCGATGGCGCGGGACATCAGTGTATTCGATATTCATGCCAAGTATGGTGAGAGCCAGAGAAAGCCCGAATACGAATTGCTCAGGAAAGTATCGCATTGGACTGAGAGCGATGTGAAACGTGAAAAAGAAATCATTGAAAGAGGCCATAATTTCACACCAAGCGCGACGCTAGAAAGTAGTTTCTCGGAAATATTCAATTTCTGCAATTTTGTTGAGTTTGACGATAAGAAGGCGGATGAGAAAAAGGAGCAAGATCAAAAAAATGCCCTAGAAGCCTGGAAAAAAACTGTCGATGTCCAGCAACATTTCAATGACCTGTCTATGCGCACTCGAAACTTCGCCATAACGGTTGTGGGCGCTTTGATTGCAGCTGTGGGATTTACATATCAGCAAGGGCTACAAGTTGAAATATTGGGCCTCAAGGCCGCTGCTGGAGTTGGATTTGTAGTTGCGGCTGCTTTTGCTTGGCTTGCATTTTTCTTTATGGATTACTATTGGTATCATATATTTTTGAAGGGCGCAGTTGCCCATGCTGCAGAAATAGAGAGCAGATTTAAAGATGAAATTCCTGGTATTGGGCTTGGCAATTCAATATCGGCAGTAAGTAGCAATGTAAGTTTCATGGGTTTTCGGATCAATTCAAGTCGCAGGCTCTTGCTGTTCTATTCTTTGGGCGCGGCGATGATTGGGGTTGTGTTTGTGACACTGTTGGGCGCAAAGCCTATTGTGGGAAGTGCCGTTGCCCCTATCAACCGGCAAGTGCAATAGCCAGTAACCGCCGCTGATCCTATCAAAGTAAATCTAAATGACATCTAAATTTATCATCTAATGCATTGTAATAAAACGTTATTATATCAAAATAAAAATATAAAGGTAATATTATCTAGAAACGATGAAGTAATGCTTCCCGCTGTCCTACTCAACCTCCCCCTCCATCGCCGCGAGAAGATCGGGCGGGAGAACGTCGAAGTCGGGGGCCATGCGGATCTTGCCGCGGAGCGCACCCGGCCGGCGTGCGCGACGGGGTGGGGCTGCGGGCGGCCGAAGCTCGGCGAGGACTTCGTCGCGGGACATGATGAGGAACGAGCGTCCCTCCCGAACCTGGCGCAGAAAGCCGGCCATGTTGCCCCGGAACTCTCGCACTCCGAGCCGCTGCGGTTCCGGTGCGTCACCCGGCTTCGCTTCGCTCATCGCGCTACCTCAGGATCGTCAGTGTACGCAATCTGTGTACGCTGAAAATGCACCGTCATGCGAGCTCCGGATTCGGCCAAGCGCCCGCACCGCGAAGCGGCCGGATCAGGCCGGTTCGGCCATCGCCCTCTCCGTGATCGCCACGATCCGCCCTTCCGCCAAGTGCAGCACCCGGTCGGCGGCACCGAAGTAGCGGTCGTCGTGGCTGATGACGATGAGGGTTCGGCCGCCGCTTCGCAGATCCGGCAGAAGCTCCTCGTAGAAGCGGCGCCGGAAGGTCGGATCCTGTTCCGCGGCCCACTCGTCCAGCACGAGGACCGGGCGTCCTTCGAGAACGGTCTGGACCAGGGCGAGGCGCTTGCGCTGGCCGGTCGAGAGATCGGTGGTGGAGAAGCGTCCCTCGCTGATGCCGACCTTGTGGGCCAGATCGAGCCGTTCCAGCAGGGGCCGGGCGGCATCAGGGTCGGCGCCGTCTGCGGGGATCAAGTCGTCGAACAGGTGGTAGTCGAAGAAGATCGCCGAGAAGTGCTGGCGGTAGGCGTCGCGCGTCTGCGCCGTCACCGGCACGCCGTCGAGCAGGATCTCTCCCGCTTGTGGCGGGTAGAGGCCGAGAAGCAGCTTGATCAGCGTCGTCTTGCCCGAGCCGTTCTCGCCGACGATGAACAGGATCTCGCCGGCCCGGATCGTCAGGTCGAGCGGGCCGAGGGTGAAGGGGGCCTTGTCGCCGGCCGCCGGGAAGCCGTGGCTCACGCCGCGCAGGGCGATCTCCCGGATGCGGCGGGCCGTTGCGGGTGCTTGCGCGGAAAGCAGGTTCGGCTCCGCCTCCGTCCCCTCCGCCGCGAACTCGGCGATGCGCCTATAAGCGATCTGTGCCTCGCCCATCACCGGTACGAAATGAATGAGCTGCGAGATCGGTCCCTGGATGTAGAGCAGCACGAGCACGAAGCCGGAGAGTTCGGCGCCGCTGATGCCGGCCAGAACCTTGTAGGTGATGAGGCCGGCGAAGAGCAGGAAATTGCTCGATTGGCTCAGCATCGACAGCGATTGCTGGATGACGGCGATCCGCGTCATCAGGTGGCGCCCCTGCTCGATGCAGGCCTTGAGCGCGACATCGCGGAGGTGGAGCCGGCGTTCGCGGCCGATGCGCAGCTCCTTCGCGGCCTCGGTGAGGGTGAGATAGTGCTTCTGGCTCGCCTCGCGGTTCTTGCGGACCTCCTCGAAGGACCGGAGCATGTTCCGGCGCAGGGCGTTCGCGCCGAGGCTCTCGAGGATCAGGACCGCTGCCGTCACCGCGGAGAGGGCGGGTGACAGAAGGATCATGTAGGCCCCGCAGCCGATCAGCGTCCCGCTCGCGACCACGATCGGCGAGAGGAACGCGATGGCCGAGAAGATGGTGGTCACGTCGCCCTGGAGCGAGGCGAGCAGCTTGTGCTTGCCGACTCGCTCGATCCGCTCGATCGGCGCAGTCAGGATCTTGTCAGTGAGGTCGCGGCTGAGCGCCGCCTGGATGCGCCCGCCCGCGTAGGTGTTGCCGAGGCTGGCCGCAAAGGTGCCGAGAATGCTCAGGGCCGCGAAGCCGGCAAACGTCAGAAAGACGCCGTCGGCGAGCGCGCCCTCGCCGTGGAAGGCCTCGTTGATCTTGGCCAGAGCCGCTGCGGTGGCGAGGCCGCCGACCGCCCCGAGCGCTGTCGCCACGCTCACCAGCGGCCAGACCGGCCGGAGCAGCCGGATCGCGTCGTGCCTGAAATGACGAAGGATTGCGCCGTCCTGCCCCATCCTGCCGATTCCTCCGAGCAAGGTCGCCGCCTGCTGCGGGGACCGGGGCATCTGCACTAACGACAGGTCTGGTGAAGGTGAAATGCCGATCCGGGGCATCTCACCCCTCACGCGAATGAGTTTTACAAATTCTCATTTTGGAGATACTTGAACAGCAGGCCCGATTCGCCGATGCGCTCAATCTCAGGCGCCGGATCGGTCCGTAGCGGCCTTACGGCTTCGTCCCCACGCTCACCACCGGCGTCGCCTCGCGATCGCCCACGATCATGATGAGCATGTTCTGCGCCATGCTGGCGCGGCCCTGATCGTCGAAGAGGATGCCGGCATGGCCGTCCTCCGGCTGTTCCAGGCGGCGGATCGTGTCGCGCACGATGGCGACCGCGCCCTCAACGATCTGGCGGCGGGCCGCGATGATGGCGCCGGCCTGCTGGCGCTTGAGCATCGCACCCGCGATCTCCGGCGCGTAGGCGAGATGGGTGATCCGCACGTCCTCCACCACCACGCCCGCCACCGCGACGCGCTGGCCCAGTTCCGTGATCAGGTCGGCATGGATCGCGTCGCGGTCGGCCCGGAGCGAGGCGACGCGGGTGGCCTTCTCCGCGAGCCGGCGCTTGGCATCGCCCGCCTCGTCGCCGACATTTTCCGCCTCCTCGTGGTCGTAGGGCCGGGTCGAGGCGATGTTGCGCAGGGCCGCTTCCGCCTGCAGCGAGACGAAGTCGTGGTAGCTGCCGACGTCGAAGGTGGCGCGCGCGGCATCCTGCACCCGCCAGATCGCAGCGGCCGCGATGGTGATCGGGTTGCCCATCAGGTCGTTGACCGTGATGATCTTGGTCTCCTGCGCCTCGGTCGCGAGCGAAACCTTGGCCACCGCGGTCAGCGGGTTGCGCCACCAGAAGCCGTCGCGGGCGATGGTGCCGTGATAGCGCCCGAACAGGGTCAGCACCGCGGCTTGCCGCGGCTTGAGGGTGATGAGCCCGGCCAGCAGCACGATCCCGATCACGAGCACCACCACCGAGACCAGCAGGAATGCGGGGCCGATGCTGCCGCGGCCGAGCACCAGCACGCCGCCGCCGAGGAAGGTCAGGGCCGCCAGCACGAGGCAGGGGATGGCGATGAAGAGCGCCACCCAGCCGTTGACGGCGCGATAGGGCACATCCTGCGTGACGTTCGCTCCAGCCATGCTCGCCTCCCTCGTATCTGCCGTTCGGCCCGAACCTTACGGAGGCGGTGCGTGCAATCCTAGAGCATCGTCCCGAAAGGCGGTTGCCGGCTTTCGGAAAAAAGATGATGCAAAAACAAGAGCCTAGAGCATCGTCCTGGATCAGGTATCCAGGACGATGCTCTCGGGCGGTGGCATCCTCACGGCCGGCGCTCATGAGTGGTGATGCCGGACCGAGGCGGCGCACCATATCGGCGGCACCGAAGGATTGATGCGGCTGGAGGACCCCGTTGAGCGAACCTCGAAAACAACTTCATCTCGGCGCATTCATGCGCCCGATCGGCATCCACACCGCGTGGTGGCGCTATCCCGGCGGCTTTCCGGACGCGAACTTCAACCTCGACCACCTCGTGCGCTTCGCCCGCACCCTGGAGGCGGCCAAGTTCGACGCCTTCTTCATGGCCGACCATCTGGCGGTGATGAACATGCCGATGGAGGCGCTGAAGCGCTCGGCCACCGTCACCTCGTTCGACCCGCTGACGCTGCTGCCGGCGCTGGCCATGGTGACCGAGCGGATCGGGCTGATCGCCACCGCCTCCACCACCTACAACGAGCCCTACCATGTGGCCCGCAAGTTCGCCTCGCTCGATCATATCTCGAAGGGACGCGCCGGCTGGAACCTCGTCACCTCCGGCAACCCGGACGAGGCGCTGAACTTCGGCCGCGACGCGCATCTCGACCACGCCACCCGCTATGCCCGCGCCCGCGAGTTTTTCGAAGTCGTCACCGGGCTGTGGGATTCCTGGGCCGACGACGCCTTCATCCGCGATGTCGAGCAGGGGCTGTTCTTCGATCCCGAAAAACTCCGCACCCTGAATCATCAGGGCGAATTCCTGAAGGTGAAGGGGCCGCTCAACGTCGCGCGGCCGGTGCAGGGCTGGCCGGTGATCGTGCAGGCCGGCGCCTCCGAGGCCGGGCGCCAGATCGCGGCGGAGACCGCCGAAATGGTGTTCGGCTCCGCCTCGTCGCTCGAGGCGGGCCAGACATTCTACGCCGACGTGAAAGGCCGGATGGCGGCGGCCGGCCGGTCCCGCGACGCCCTCAAGATCCTGCCCGGCGCCTTCGTCGTGGTCGGCGGCACGGAGGCGGAGGCGAGGGAGAAGAAGGCGCGGCTCGACGCGCTGGTACCGGTCGAGAGCGGGCTCGCCAACCTCTCGGTTCGTCTCGGCACGGATGTCAGCGGCTTCGATCTCGATGCGCCGCTCCCCGAAATCCCGGAATCGAATGCCAGCAAGAGCGGGCAGGCGCAGATCGTGGACTATGCCCGCCGAACGGGGGCGAGCGTGCGCGAACTCGCCCGCCGCGTCGGCGGCTATGGCGGGCTCACCTTTATCGGTACGCCGGAGCAGATCGCCGACCGAATGGGGGAATGGCTGGGGGCGCAAGCCTGCGACGGCTTCAACGTCATGTTCCCCTTCGTGCCGGAAGGGCTCGACGACTTCTGCGCGGAGGTCGTGCCCGAACTCCAGCGGCGCGGCCTGTTCAGGACGGAATACGAGGGAACGACCCTGCGCGACCATCTTGGCTTGGAACGGCCCGGCAACCGCTTCTTCGAGACGCGATAGGCTCCCCGCCGAACCCATCGACGGTCCCGCGGAGAGTCTCTCAGCGCGGGTCAGCGCCGGTTGGTCATCCCGTAGATCGCAAAGCCCACCAGCGCTGCGAGGCCGAGGGTGAGCAGGCGGTTGCTGCCGAGCGTGTCGGCGGCGGCCCATCCGGTGCTCTTGGCACTTTCGATCACGGCGCGGCCCCGTAGGATGCGCGCGGCCCGTTGCCGGTTCGCCTCCCGCGTCGGCAGGTGGACGATGTAGATGTCGCCCTCACGGTCGATATCGATGCTGTTGCGAGCGAACCCCGCCCGCACGAGGCGGTCCTTGGCGGCGTGGGCCGCTTCACGGCTCGTGAAGTCGGCTTCGACGCCGACGGTCTCCTGGGACATGTCTCCTCCTCGATAGGCGTGGGGCTGTGCCGCGCGCGATCCGTTCGCCCCGAACCGTCGCAAGACGGCCGATGGCGCGCGTTTCGTGAGGCACTCCAAGCGGGAGGAGCAATCCGGGCCTGCCCTTCACGGTTCCGCGAGAAAGATCACGCCGCCTCGGCCTCGCAGGCATCGATCCGCACGGCGCCGTCGGCCGTCAACGAGCAGATCACCGCCGTTCCGTCATCGAGCGCGAAAGCATGGAACAGGCGTCGCTCGAGTTCTTCGAGCCCTTCGCCGGGTAGTTCTGCGATTTCGCCCCGCGTCCGTTCTTCGAGAGCGGGGAGAACACCGCTTCTCTCGGCGATCTCCTGCGCGGATTGCGTCAGAACGATATCGAAAGACATTGCCGCCTCCCTATTACGACGCCGGTCACGACTTGTTCGATCCCCGCGAAGACAGGACCCTCTTGCGACTTTTTTGGGGCAGCCTTTTTCCGGTGCGGGAAACACCTGAACGGTCAATGGCTTGGCGGGGTCTGCAGCCGCGCTGCCGATCGTGACGTATCGGCCGGAACGACTGGGGACGGACAGCCGGCCGGATCGGGGTGCCGACATCCCGCCCGGTCGAACGCGACCGGGCTGCTGTGACGCATCGGCTCGGAGCAGCTTTTCGGGGTGTTCTCCGGTTTCGACCGGCGGGCCGCACATCCGACGCCGACCCGCCGGTCGCAAAGATCCGCCCAAAGATCCGCCGGAGCGTCGCGCGTTCCGATCACGCTAAGAACATCCCCGGCAGGGAGGCCGGCCCCCATGAATTCCATCCTCGTCGTCGCCTTGATCTGTGCGTCCAGCGTTTCGATGCCCGATTGCTCGCGGGAAACCGCTCTGGACGTGATCATCGGTCCGGCCCACACACTTCAGGAATGCCTGATCCAGGGCCCCGTCCTGGCCGCGAGCGCGGGCCATGGCTCGGGCGCCGACACCTACGTGAAGACGCGCTGCGAACAGCGGAAGCCGCGATAGGTTTCGTTTCCGCGCACGCTTCTTCCAACGGACGGCAACGACCCTGCGGGGCAAGGCTTTGGGAGGCACCGATGACAGAGGATGATACGGTCGATCCGGCGCGCGCCGTCGCGGTGGGCCTGCGGGCCCGCCTCGCGGTGGTGGAGCGCACGGCATGGTTCGGTTTCATGCACGCGATGCGCGAGCGGCCCGAGGAAACCCGAGCCTTCATCGAGGCCGAGCGCGTGCGATGCCGCGAGGGTTTCGGCAGCGGCGCCTGGGCCAAGGACCTGACCGCCGCCGAGCGGGCGCTTCTCGGCGAGGAGGTCGATGCCGGCCTCGCCCAACTCGTGGAGGATGCCCGCGCCGAGCTCGGCGACGGCACCTGAACGAGCCCCTCCCCCGCGCCATCCTTTCGCCTTGCGGACATGGCGGGAAGAGTACAGTGTCCCCCGCCAAACCGGGACCGGCCGGAGGAAGCTCCGTCCGTCGGGCCCGCGAAGGAGCCGTGACTGGTGCCTATGTTCGGATACGCCGCCCGCCGGAGCGCCACCGCGCTCACCCTGCTGCTTGCTTCGACCGGTCTCGGCACCCTGCCGGCCGCGGCCATGCAGCCGCGGGAATCCTCGCCGCTCTCAGAGTACGAGCCGGCGGAGTCGCTCGAGGGCAACTTCCTCTCCGCCTACATCGCCGGTGCCTCGAAGGACACGGCCGCCGCCGCGAGCTACTACCGCGAGGCGGTGAAGGGCGATCCGCGCAACGCCGAGCTGCTGGAGCGCGCCTTCGTGTCGCTGCTGGCCGACGGCGCCATGACCGACGCCTTCCGCGCCGCCGAGCGGCTCGCCACCCGCGAAAGCTCGAACGGCCTCGCCCAGCTCGCCCTCGGCGTGCGCCAGCTCAAGGCCGGCCAGTACGGCCCCGCCCGCCAGAGCTTCGGCCGGAGCGGCCGGGGCGCGGCCGCCGACCTCACCGGGACGCTGCTGACCGCCTGGGCCTATGCCGGCGCGGGCGACGGCAAACGCGCCTACGAGACGCTGAACCGCCTGCGCGGCGAGCGCTACTTCAACGTCTTCCGCGACTACCATGCCGGGTTGATCGCCTCGGTCATCGGTGACCGAGCGGAGGCCGAGCGCAAGCTGAAGGCGGCCTACGACGCCGACCACAACACCCTGCGCATCGTCGACGGCTATGCCCGCTTCGAGGCCGGCATCGGCCGCACCGATCTCGCCATCGACGCCTACAGCGAGTTCGAGAAGGTGATGCCGCGCCACCCCCTCGTGGTGGACGCCCTCGACAAGCTCAAGGCCGGCAAGCCGCTCAGCCCCCTGATCGCCTCGGCTCAGGAGGGCGCGGCGGAAGTGCTGTACGGGCTCGGCTCGGCCGGCTCGACGCAGGGCGACGAGCTTCCGGCGGTGGTCTATCTGCGGCTCGCGCTCTACCTCGCCCCCGACCACGCCGTGGGTCGGCTGACGCTGGCCGACGCCCTCGACCGCATGAAGCAAGTCGAGCGCTCGAACGAGGCCTATGCGCAGATCCCGGCCTCCTCGCCGCTCAAGCTCAATGCCGACATTCAGATCGGTCTCAACCTCGAGCAGTTGGGCCGGGGTGACGAGGCGCTCCAGCACCTCGACACGGTCCTCAAGGCGAACCCCGACAACGTCGACGTCATCTCGGCGCTGGGCAACGTGCAGCGCGCGCGGAAAAAGTTCACCGAAGCGACAGAGACCTATACCCGCGCGATCAACCTGATCGAGCCCGGCCGTGAGGCCAACAACTGGACGCTGTTCTACTTCCGCGGCACGGCCTACGAGCGGGCCGGCGAGTGGCAGAAGGCCGAGGCCGACCTCAAGAAGGCGCTCAGCCTCGTTCCGCCGACCCAGCCGAACGCCAAGGCGCAGGTTCTCAACTACCTCGCCTATTCCTGGGTCGATCGGAATATGAACATCGACGACAGCTTCACCATGCTGAAGCAGGCCGTCGATCTCTCCCCGCGCGACGGCATGATCATCGACAGCCTCGGCTGGGCCTATTTCCGCCTCGGCCGCTGGGACGACGCGGTGCGCGAGTTGGAGAAGGCGGTCGAGCTGAAGCCGGGTGACCCGACCATCAACGATCACCTCGGCGACGCCTATTGGCGCACCGGCCGGCGACTTGAGGGCAAGTTCCAGTGGCAGCACGCCAAGGACCTGAACCCCGAGCCCGACGAGCTTGCCAAGATCAACGCCAAGCTGAAGGACGGCCTGCCCGAGCCGGACAAGCCGACCGCCACCGCCGAGAACCCGCCCGCGCAGGACCCGGCGCAGACCGTGCCCGCTCCGGTGGCGGCGCCGCACAACGCGGAGAACCCGGAATTGCCGAAGGGCGCCCCCGCCCCGAGCGAGCCGCCGGGCGCCGCGGACAAGAAGCCGGGCAAGTGAGGGGCGGCACGTCCCCCCTCCCCTGCACGATGTCGCCCTCGAAGTCCGTCGAGTGGCGAGGCCGCTGACGGTCATGGCGGGGCTCGGCGCCGCTCATCCTGAGCGCCGCTTCGTTCGGCGCGTTCGCGTCTGTGATGGCGCAAAGAGCGGATCGACCGACGCTCTTGGCTCCCATGATGTCCATGCGTCGTCCGGGACGTCGGGTCCGAGACGACGGGCGGGCGTATCGTGGCGCATTGTCTGTTCGAGAGGACCGGCCGTCACCGCTCGGGTGGGTGCCCCAGGGCGTGCCTCCTGCCCGAGCCGGTCGCCGGGTTCTGCTGCAAAGGTTGGCATCGCCGGCCGGATCTCGGGTGCCTCTGCGTCCGCGTCCGCCGTTCGAAGCCCATGTCCGTCGCTGTCCATTATCAGTTGTTGCATCGGCGCGACATGGGGCTTGAGGCGGATGTGTTGGTTTGATCCTGCCGTATTTCGACGACTCGGGTATTCTCAGAGAATGCTCGACAATTCATTCGCGGCCGAGAGTATTTTTCGGCGCAATTGGCCGCTATTTTTAGTATAAATTGGTTGAATTATTATTCGGTAATTTCCTGTTGAATTGACTGGCAATTTTGGTCTGTAAATGCGATAAAATCGAGTTTTTATACAATTTTCAATATTTTAGGTAGAATTTTTATGCCCTATAAAATGCGCATACTGATCCATTCGCGCTCTCATTATTTGGATGTCACCCTCCTGGTCCGATCTCGATTCCGACCGGCGATACGTTTTGGCTCTTCATCACCGTTCGATCGAATCGAGGTCGCGGTCGGCAGCCTACACATGACGCATGTCGCCGCGCGGAGCGTGCGGCCGGTCGAGTTTCGCGACTCGGCACCGATCTGAGCGGCACAAGACTTGTAGTAGCCACGACATCAGCAAACCAACCGGCGCGTGTGGCCGGAAGAGGAGTGTCGATGTCGCGGTTGAAATCGGGCCTGCTGGCCTGCTGCGCCAGTCTCCTCGCCGGCCCTGCCGGACACGCGGCGGATGACCCCGGTGGGAACAGCAGACCGATCGACGACGTGCGCGCCTGCAACGCCTACGGTGCCGGATTCTTCTTCATTCCCGGTACGGAGACGTGCGTCCGCTTCTCCGGCCGGGCGCGCTACGAGGCAGGTTTCGTTCCGAACCGCAACCGTACGCAGAGCCAAGGGGACCTATCCCAGGCGCGCGGGATGATGCGTCTCAATCTCGATGCCCGCAGCCAAACCGATTACGGCCTCTTACGGGCCTTTCTCCGTGTCGAAGCCGCGAGCCGCACCGGCATCCTCCAGTCCACCGGTACGCAGCAGCGCATCGGCAATGCCTTCCCGGCCCTCGGTCAGGATACGTTCGGCCGCGTCCAGAATTTTTTCGTCGTCGAAAAGGCCTTCGTCCAGTTTGCCGGCATTACCGCTGGCCACGCTGCCTCCTTCTTCGATTTCTACGCGCACGATTATGAGATGAGCGGCCTCACGACCGGATCCAATCTCTCTTCGACCAACCTGCTTGCCTATACGTCGAGGATCGGCGGCGGCCTGAGCCTGAGCCTGTCGATGGAAGACCCCTTTTTTCGGAAGCAGCCGGTCTATGCGGCCTCCGTCGCGGCCGATGCCGCCCCGCTCGGTGCGCCCTCGCAGTTCGTCGTGCCGACGTCGGCACCGACACCCGTGATCCTGGCAATCGATTCTGGCTTCAACGCCACGGGCGTCGCCTTCCTCGACGCCGTGCAGCGTGCCCGCATGCCCGACTTCGTGGCGGCGCTGCACTACGATGACAGCTGGGGCTCCGCCCATCTCTCCTCCGCCGTCGCGAACATCAATGTGGGCGGCTTCATCGCCACCCCGGCACTCGGCCCGGCCGGCACCACCATCGCGACTGAAACGGCGGCCGCACTCCTGGCGGCGCGGGGTGTCACGTCCGGCGCGCAGACGGATTACGGCTGGGCGGTGCAAGCCGGCGTCAAGCTGAACCTGCCGATGATCGCGCCGGGCGATGGCATCTACCTTCAGGCGGCCTATGCCGAGGGAGCCATGAACTACACCGGGTTCACGTTTTTCTCGGGCAGCTACGCAAGCAATCTGACCCCGATTCAGGGTGCTTCCGTCCAGCAATTCGTCTCGGATGCCGTGGTCAACCCGATGACCGGCAAGCTCGATTTGTCGACGAGCTTCACCGTGGTCAGCTCCTTTCTCCATTACTGGTCGCCGGAATGGCGCTCGGCCTTCTTCGGCAGCTACGGTGCGCTCGACTACAAGCGCGGAACGCGCGAAAACTTCAGCATGCTGAATGATTTGGTTGGCAACGCCGCCCCGCCCAATGCTTTCGCCAATCCGGTTGCCTTCAGCCTTAGTCCCGTGCTTCGCGACACGGATCAGGTGATCGCCGGCGTAAGTCTGATCTGGTCGCCGGTCCGGGACCTCGAGATCGGCATTGAGGGCACGTATATCGGTACTTCGGTCCAGAGTGGGCGCGTTCCGGATGCGACCTACCCGATCCTCGTGAACGGTCTGCCGTTCGTGACGGCCAGTCGCCACGATGCAGGTCAGATCCGCATGCGCATCCAATGCGATTTCTAGAACATCGCCCCGAAAGACGGGCGCGCGACCGTCAGCCCGTTGGCTGCTGCGGGCCGGTGCCAACCGCCTTGCTCGTCGGGAAGGCTCCCCCTATGGCAGTGCCCGTCCCCTGCCTCATCGGCCGAGAGCTCCTGTGTCCGTCCTCACCACCCGCGCTCCGGCCAAGATCAACCTGACCCTGCACATCCTCGGCCGCCGGCCCGGCGACGGCTACCATGCGCTGGAGAGCCTCGTGGCCTTCGCCGATGTGGCCGACACGCTGGAGCTGGTGCCGGGTCCTGATCTGTCGCTGGATATCTCCGGCCCCACCGCCGGGCCGGCCGGACCGCTCGACGACAACCTCGTCCTGCGCGCCGCCCGCCACCTCGCCGCGGGCGTGGGCGGCCTGAGGCTCGGTGCGTTCCGCCTCCACAAGCAACTCCCCGTCGCGGCCGGGATCGGCGGCGGATCGTCGGATGCCGCCGCCGCCCTGCGGTTGCTCGCGGAGTCGAATGGGCTTTCCCTCGACCACCCGGCCGTGATCGCCGCGGCCCGGGCGACCGGCGCCGACGTGCCGGTCTGCCTCGATCCGCGGGGGCGGATGATGCGCGGAGCGGGTGAGGAGATCGGGCCGGTGCTCGGCCTCGCATCGCTGCCGGCGGTGCTGGTCAATCCCGGCGTGCCGGTCGCGACCGCGCCGGTCTTCAAGGCACTCGGCCTCGCGGTCGGTCAGCGGCTCGACGGGGCGGAGCATCCGGTCGTCCGGTCTGGCCTCGATGCGGACGCCGTGCTCGGCGCCATCGCGCCGGCCCGCAACGATCTCGAAGCGCCGGCCCTTAGCGTCGCCCCCGTGATCGGCGAGGCCCTGGCGTTGCTGCGGGCTCGGGCCGGGTGCCGGCTTGCGCGGATGTCGGGCTCCGGGGCCACCGTGTTCGCGATTTTTTCCGACGACGGGGCGGCGGAAGCGGCGGCCGGAGCGATCCGCGCGGCGCGGCCGGATTGGTGGGTCGAGCCGACGCGGCTCGCCTGATCCGTCGGCTAGGGGCGCTCAGTGCGCCCGGGCGATGCAGAAATCGACCACCTGCAGCAGGGCGGCCTTTATCGGCCCCTGCGGGAAAGGCTCCAGCGCCGCGCGGGCCTGATCGCCGTAGTGGCGCGCCCGCGCGATCGTGTCGTCCAGGGCGCGATGGTGGCTCAGGATGGCGAGGGCCTGCTGGAGATCGCCCTCCGCCCGATCCTCGCGTTCGAGGGTGCGGCGCCAGAAGGCGCGCTCCTCGTCCGATCCGCGGCGGAGCGCCAGCACGATCGGCAGGGTGATCTTGCCCTCGCGGAAATCGTCGCCGACATTCTTGCCCAGGGCCGCGCTGGTGCCGCCGTAATCGAGCACATCGTCGATGAGCTGGAACGCGATGCCAAGGTTCATGCCGTAGGCGCGGCAGGCCGCCTGCTCGGATTCCGGCCGTCCGGCAAGCACCGGGCCGACTTCGCAGGCCGCCGCGAACAGCTCCGCGGTCTTGCCGCGGATCACGGCGAGATACGCGTCCTCGCTCGTCTCGATGTTCTTGGCGGCGGTGAGCTGCATCACCTCGCCCTCGGCGATGACGGTCGCCGCCGCCGACAGGATGTCGAGAGCGCGCAGGCTCCCGACCTCGACCATCATGCGGAAGGCTTGGCCGAGCAGGAAGTCGCCGACGAGCACGCTCGCCTCGTTGCCCCACTTGATGCGGGCGGCGACGCGCCCGCGGCGCATGTCGCTCTCGTCCACCACATCGTCGTGGAGGAGGGTCGCGGTGTGCATGAACTCGACCGCGGCGGCGAGCTTCACCGCGCCGTCACCGCTGCCGTAGCGGCACAAGTCGGCGCAGGCGAGCGTCAGGATCGGGCGCAGGCGCTTGCCGCCGGACGCGATAAGGTGGTTGGCGACCTCGGGGATCATCGCCACATCGGAGCCGGTGCGCGACAGGATGGTCGCGTTCACCCGCTCCATCCCGGCCGCGACGAGGCTCACGAGATCGGTGAGGCTGGCCTCCGGATCGGAGCGGCCTTCATCGAGGGTAACGACGACGCCCAAAGCGCGATGCCTCCGGAAAAACTCTCGACCGGCATCCTGCCGGAACCCCTGCCCCGCGGCTGCCCCTGTCGCACGGGGCCGGCGGCAGGGCAACACGCGGTCGTGCCGCACGGCTGCACGGCTGCGCCAGGGCGTGGACAATGTTACGAGCCGGGAGGCCGCGCGATCCCCCCGCGGGGTTTCGGCAAAGGATGACGATGCCGTGAAGGAACTGATCCGCAGCAACGACATCGTCCTGATCGGCTTCGCGCGTTCGCTTTTGGAAGAGGCGGGCGTCCCGCTCTTCGTCGCCGACGAGCATATGAGCGCGCTGGAAGGATCGATCGGCATGTTCGGCCGGCGCCTGCTGGTGCCCGACGACCATGCGCCGCAGGCCCGCCGCATCCTGATCGATGCCGGCTTGTCCGCCGAACTGCGCGACGCGCCCTGAGTGAGCCACTCGTGAGCGCCGAGCCGGATGCCTTCCTCGGCGGTCGCCTGAGGCTGCGCCAGCCGCCCCGCGGCGCCCACCGCGCCGGCACAGACGCGGTGCTGCTCGCCCGCCTTCTGGCTCCCGCGCCGGGCGCCACGCTCTACGACCTCGGCGCGGCGACCGGCGCGGTCGGGCTGGCAGCAGCACTTCTCTCCGAGGCGGGCCGCGTGGTGCTGGTCGAGCGTGATCCCGTACTCGTCGCCCTCGCCCGGCAAAATGCCTCGGCGAACGGGCTCGACGCGCGTGTCGCGGTGATCGAGGCGGATATCCTCGCGCCGGGGGCGCAGCGCCGGGCGGCGGGCCTGGAGCCGGACAGCGCCGACATCGTGCTGACCAACCCACCCTTCTTCGAGGAGGGCGCACACCGCCCCTCCCTCGTCCCGCAAAAAGCCTCGGCACACAGCTTCGTGGCTGGCGGACTCGATCTGTGGCTGAGAACCTGCGCCGACCTGCTGCGCCCCGGCGGACGGCTCGGCCTGATTCACCGGGCGGATGCCCTGCCCGCCTGCCTCGACGCCCTGCGCGGGCGCTTCGGCGATTGCGCCGTCCGCCCAATTCATGGGCGGGCCGATCGACCGGCGATCCGCGTGCTGATCGCGGCGGTGAAGGGCAGCCGCGCCCCGTTTCGCCTGCTGCCGCCCCTGGTGCTTCAGGACGAGGCCGGGCGCTTCACGCCGGAAGCCGAGGCGCTGCATCGAGGTGACCCCTGGCCGGCGCCGTGAAGCCGGATCGCGGCCGAAGCGGGCGCCCGCCGCAATGGATCGGCCGGCGGCGTCCTGCTAACGGAGAACGAACCTGCCCCATGGAGCCGTATCCGACCCCATTGCATCGGGTCGGTGTCTCCGGCCCCTTGTTTTGACGTGCATTCTTTCGATGAGCCGGTGACCCCTTCGTCGGAATGCGTTTTAGGAAGCTGCGCACCTGCGCGTTCTGAAAAATAAGGCCGCCATGCCGCTGACCGTCCCGACCTGGATGCGCCGCCTCCTGCCCCGCCGCTTCCGTGAGACCCCGGCGCGGGTCGCCGTGGTGCGTCTGAGCGGGGCGATCGGTGCCGTCTCGCCGATCCGGCCGGGCCTTTCCATCGGCACGGTGGCGCCGAGCCTGGAGCGTGCCTTCACCATGCCGGGCCTGTCGGCGGTGGCGCTCGTCATCAATTCCCCCGGCGGATCGCCGGTGCAGTCGCACCTGATCTACCGGCGCATCCGGGCGCTGGCGGTGGAGAAGGAGATCAAGGTCTTCGCCTTCGTGGAGGATGCCGCGGCCTCCGGCGGCTACATGATCGCCTGCGCCGCCGACGAGATCGTCGCCGATCCCGCCTCGCTCGTCGGCTCCATCGGCGTGGTCTCGGCCGGTTTCGGTTTCGACCGGCTGATCGAGCGCATCGGCATCGATCGCCGCGTCCACACCCAGGGCGAGGCGAAGGCGATGCTCGACCCGTTCCGCCCGGAAAACCCGCAGGACATCGCCCGGCTGAAGGAGATCCAGGCCGACGTGCAGGCCCTGTTCTCCGGCCTCGTACGCGAGCGCCGGCCGATGCTCGACGCCAGCCGCGATCTGTTCACCGGCGCGGTCTGGACCGGGCGGCAGGCGCTCGATCTCGGCCTCGTCGATGCGCTCGGCGACCTGCGCGGCACCCTGCGCGCCCGCTACGGCGAGAAGGTCGACCTGCGGCTCGTGGCCGAGAATCGCGGTTCCTGGCTCGCCCGCCTGCTCCGCCGCGCCGGTCCGGGCCAGACGGCCGCCGGACTCCCCGATGCGCTGATCGCGGCGGTGGAGGAGCGTGCCGCCTGGGCGCGATTGGGCCTTTAAGCGAACGATCCCGCCGGTCTGTCCCGGACGACCGCCCGCCGGGGTGGTGCTTCTACGCCCCGGCTGCGCCGAGGTCCCGAGTATCGGGTAAAGGTGATTGGGTGACCTTCTCTCCTCGCCGAATCTTTCGGCGCAGGGGCTCGACCCAGCGCTCGTTCAAGGCCGCCATGAAGGTGGCGACCACCAGCGAGGCGAGGATCGCGGCGAGCGCGAAGCCGGTTCCCCGCGCGTCGGTCCCGAAGAAGGCCAGTGCCACGGCGAAGCCGACCAGCCAATGGGACAGGAAGGCGGGGTAGGCCAACTCACCCAGATATCGGTCCAGGGCCTGCAACACCGCCGCCGGGCGCCAGTCCGCGAGGGCGGCAATGAGAGCGGCGCCGATGATGCTGTTGAGATAGAACCCTTCGAGTCGGGCGTAGTCGTCGGAGAGAATCCAGCCGCCGCCGACCGTGTTGGCCAGCCACAGCAGCAGCAGGGGAAGGATCGCCCGGGGCGGGACCCTCAGCCGGTTTTCCCTGCGCTGGAAGTAGATCAGGGCACCGATCGAGAAGCCCAGGGCCGCGGAATGCGGACTGAAGTAGCGGATGTCCCAGCCGCTTTCATCGAGGAAGCTCAGGGTATGGAATGCGACTGCGGCTGCGAACATCAGGGCGGCGTAGGATTTCCGGCGCGCGCATCCGAGCGCGAGGTAGATGTACATCAGGATTTCGACCGCGATGGACCACGCCGGCATGACGACGCGGAACGCGTGAGCCCAATTCATCATCGGCAGCAGGGCGAGATTGAGCCACAGTTCGTTGAGGTTCGGGGCCGCCCAGTCGCTCGTGAACCGGGCCGTCTCGATCGGCAGGACCAGAATGGTGGCGAGCGTCGCCATCAGGACCAGATAGTAGAGCGGCAGCAGACGCAGCGCGCGGTTCGCCCAGAATCGCTTCAAGTCGAAGGCGTAGACCTCATTCAACGCGGCCGTGATGGCAAAACCGGACAGAATGAAGAAGACGCGGACGGCATAGTAGCCGAAATGCTTATAGTACACGTCTCCGGCGAAGTGGCTCAGGATTACCGTGATAGCCAGAAAGAGGCGGAGTGCTCCGAACATGCGGGTCCCGAGTGTGCAGTGGTCTCGCCGATATTATGGCCGGAAGCTCGTAACTAATCTGTTATAGTCCTGCGCAGTGGTGGATGGACTGGCTTTTTGATCCGATTTGTCTGTTTGGAGGCGCCTGAAGTCGGCTCTGGTCGGGGTTGGCAACAGAGGCCGTGGCGTGCCCTTGGGCCAAGGCTTGTCAGCGAATGCAGATTATTGTACCGATCGGTTCAAGTCGTACCTATCAGTCAAGAAAGGTCCGCCATGTCGCGCCCCCCGCTTCCGCCCTTCACCGACGAGACCGCTGCGCAGAAGGCGCGCATGGCGGAGGACGCCTGGAACAGCCGCGACCCGGAGCGCGTCGCCCTCGCCTACACCACCGATAGCGTCTGGCGGAACCGCGCGGAGTTCGTGAAGGGGCGCGAGGAAATCGCCGCGTTCCTGCGCCGCAAGTGGGCGCGTGAGTTGGAGTACCGGTTGATCAAGGAAGTCTGGGCGCATCAGGGCAACCGGATCGCCGTGCGCTTCGCCTATGAGTGGCGCGACGACAGCGGCCAATGGTTCCGTTCCTATGGCAACGAGAACTGGGAGTTCGACGAGGCGGGCCTGATGCGTCGCCGGATCGCCTCCATCAACGATCTGCCGATCACGGAAGCTGACCGGAAGTATCACTGGCCGCTCGGCCGCCGCCCCGACGACCACCCGTCCTTGAGCGATCTGGGGCTGTAGGGCGTGGCCCGTACCGTCGCCGAACGGTCCGACGTGCTGCCGATGCTCGCGGAGGTCTTTCGCGAGCACGGCTACGAGGGCGCGAGCCTGTCGCTGATCTCGAAGGCGACGGGTCTCGGCAAGGGCAGCCTCTACCACTTCTTTCCCGGCGGGAAGGAGGAGATGGCAGGCGCCGTGCTCGCCGAGATCGACGGCTGGTTCGAGGCCAACGTCTTCCGCCTCCTGCGGGAGGCGGAAGACCCCGCGGCGGCCGTGGCGGCAATGTTTGCGACGGTCGCCGACTATTTCCGCTCCGGCCGCCGGGTCTGCCTCGTCGGGGCCCTGAGCCTGAGCGATGCCCGCGACCGTTTCGCGGGCCGTCTCAGAGACTACTTCGCCCGTTGGGTCGAAGCCCTTGCCGAGGCGCTGGAACGAGCGGGACATTCCTCGGCGTCGGCCGGCATGCTCGCCGAAGAGGCCGTCGGCGGCATCCAGGGGGCGGTGGTGCTGGCCCGCGCCCTCGACCGGCCGGACGTGTTCGAGCGGATCCTGGCGGGATTGCGGGCGCGATGCCTCGCCCACCCCTGAGCCGTTTTCAGCTCAGCGCGCGCAGCCGGCCGGGGCGGCATAGCCGGAATAGACCACCCGGACCTTGCGGGCGCAGGTCTCGGCGGCCGGCATGGTGGCAACCGGCGCGATCTCGACGGGCGTGACTGCCACCGTCTTCTCGACGATGCCGCTGCCATCCTGCGTGGCGAAAGCGTTCGAGGCGCCCATCATGAGCGATGTGGTGACGAGCGAGGCCGCGACGAGGGCGGCGAAAACAGTCAAACCCGTGCGCATGATCTGTCCGAAAGTGTTAACCGCTCACCGCGAGGGCGGGAGCGTGGCTGTTCATTTGGGGGCTTAACTTGGCAGAAACCTTTGCCGTTCCCGCGATGCGACCGCGATCTGCAAAATGATGTGCCGGGGCGCACCGGGGCATCGCCGCCGGCCCCGTTCGGCCTCTGGCCTCGTAAATGCCGGCCGGCGTCCCATATGAAGGAGACCCTCCGCGCAATCCCGTGCTTTGGGCGTTTTGCGGAGACCGATATGGCTTATTCTTCGGATAAGGGGGGCGCACGCCCCGTGTCAGCGACCGACTTCAACGACCGCGTGAAGCAGTTGCTGGCGGACAAGCCGGCGATCCAGGCCGTGCCGAAGGACCGGACGGCCAAGCGGAACTTCACCCGCTCCGCCCCCCGGGCCTAAGAGGATTACGGGGGCGGAGTCGGCAGCAGCTTGCTTGACACCCCGCCCCCCGCTCTTAAACGGTCCGGCAACTTCCCTCCTGTCGGACCATCCATGCCGAGCGACGCCGACCTTTCGCCCACACGCTCGTTCCAGGGCCTGATCCTCACCCTGCAGCGCTTCTGGGCGGCCAAGGGTTGCGTGATCCTCCAGCCCTACGACATGGAGGTCGGCGCCGGCACCTTCCATCCGGCCACGACCCTGCGGGCCCTTGGCCCGAAGCCCTGGAAGGCGGCCTATGTGCAGCCCTCCCGGCGGCCGAAGGATGGGCGCTACGGCGAGAACCCGAACCGGCTGCAGCACTACTACCAGTTTCAGGTGATCCTGAAGCCGAACCCGCCGAACCTTCAAGAGCTCTACCTTGCCTCGCTGGAGGCGATCGGCGTCGATCTCAAGCTCCACGACATCCGCTTCGTCGAGGACGATTGGGAGAGCCCGACGCTCGGCGCCTGGGGGCTGGGCTGGGAGTGCTGGTGCGACGGGATGGAGGTGAGTCAGTTCACCTACTTCCAGCAGGTCGCAGGCTTCGAATGCGCGCCGGTCGCCGGCGAGCTGACCTACGGCCTGGAACGCCTCGCGATGTACGTGCAGGGCGTCGAGAACGTCTACGATCTCAATTTCAACGGCGGCGAGGGTGACGAGAAGGTCACCTACGGCGACGTCTTCCTTCAGGCCGAGCAGGAATATTCGCGGCACAACTTCGAGGCCGCGGACACGGCGATGCTGTTCCGCCACTTCGCCGACGCGGAGAAGGCCTGCCGCCTCTACCTCGAAGCCGGCGCCCCCGAGAGCGAGGGCGCGCACCACCGCATCGTGCAGCCGGCCTACGACCAGTGCATCAAGGCGAGCCACGTCTTCAACCTGCTCGACGCCCGCGGCGTGATCTCGGTCACCGAGCGTCAGAGCTACATTCTGCGCGTGCGCGAGCTGGCCAAGGCCTGCGGCGCCGCATGGCTGAAGACCGAGGCCGGCGGCCATTCCGGTGACCGGGCGGCGGCCTGAACGATGCAGCGCCGCGCCGTCCTGGCCCTAGCCCTTGGGCTGCTCGCCGGTCCCGCCTTCGCGCAATCCGCGACCGACCCGGTGGAGACGGTGCGGGCCTTCTATGCGGCGGACGACATCAACGCGGTGCGCTTCTACGCCAAATCCCTGCGCGCGCTCTACGAGCGCGACCAGCGCGAGGCCAAGGGCGAGGTCGGGCGGCTCGGTTTCGCCTTTCACGTCAACGGCCAGGACACCGAGCCGGGTTTTGCCAAGTCGCTGGCGCTCGCCTCGCTTTCGAACGAAGGCGACCGGGCCGAGGTGCGGGCGACCTTCCGCAACGGCGGGCCGCAGGAACTGCGCTACAACCTCGTGCGCGAGGCCGGCGCGTGGAGGATCGCCAACGTTCGCTCGCTGAAGGGCGAGACCTGGGATCTCGTCGCCATCCTGTCGGCGCCGCTGCCATAGAGCATCGTCCCGAAAGGTGGTTTCCGGCTTTCGGAAAAAAGACGATGCTTGAGCGCGCCGCCGCGCACCGAACCCTCCCGTCATCGCAGCGACATCGGACGGGCGTAGGCGCGCCGCCTCACGAAGGTGGATGAGACGCGCCCGATGTCCGACACGCCCGACGCTCCGACCCTCGATGCGGTGATCGCGCAGCGCTTCTCCCGGCGCGACCTGATGCGCGGCTCGCTGGCCGCCGCACTCGCCGCGGGAATGGCGCCGCAGGCTGTCGCTGCCGATGTCTCTGCCTTCGACTTCCCCGAACTCACCGTCGGCGTCGATGAGCATCTGCACGTGGCCGAGGGCTACGAGGCCAGGCCCCTGCTGCGCTGGGGCGACCCGCTGTTTCCCGATGCGCCGGACTTCGATCCGCGCAAGCAGAGCGCGCGGGGGCAGGAGCGTCAATTCGGCTACAACAACGACTTCGTCGGCTTCATCCCGCTCGACGCGGCGGGCCAGCGTGGCCTGCTCGTGGTCAACCACGAATACACCAATGCCGAGCTGATGTTTCCCGGCCTCGGGGCTGCCGACCGCAAGGGCGTGATCGCCGCCCTGAGCCCGGAACAGGTTGCGGTCGAAATGGCCGCCCATGGCGGCTCGGTGGTCGAGATCGCCTGCGAGGCGGAAGGCTGGCGCCCGGTGATCGGCTCGCCCTACACGCGGCGCATCACGGCGGAGACGCCGATCGCCCTGACCGGTCCGGCGGCGGGTCATCCCCGCCTCATGACCGAGGCCGACCCGAGCGGCCGGCGCGTGCTCGGCATGATCAACAACTGCTCCGGCGGTGTCACGCCCTGGGGCACGTGGCTCTCGGGCGAGGAGAACATCAACTACTACTTCTCCGGAGTTCTCCCCGCCGGACATGCGGAGGCCGGCAATGCGAAGGCGATCGGCCTGGGCAGCCCGCAATATGCCTGGAGCCGCTTCCATCCGCGCTTCGATCTCGCGCAGGCGCCCAACGAGCCGAACCGGTTCGGCTGGGTGGTCGAGATCGATCCCTTCGATCCGTCCTCGACCCCGAAGAAGCGTACGGCGCTCGGCCGGTTCAAGCATGAGGGTGCGGCGGGTGCGCGTTCGCTCGACGGGCGCTACGTCGTCTATCTCGGCGACGACGAGCGCTTTCAGCACGTCTACCGCTTCGTCAGCGAGGGCCGGGTGCAGACCGAGCGCGCGGACAATGCCGACCTTCTCGATTCCGGCACGCTCAGCGTGGCCCGGTTCGCGCCCGATGGCACCGGTCGCTGGCTGGCGCTGGTGCACGGCGTGAACGGGCTCGATGCGGGCAACGGTTTCGCCAGCCAGGCCGACGTGCTGATCGAGACCCGCCGCGCTGCCAAGAGGCTCGGCGCCACGCCGATGGACCGGCCCGAGGATATCGAGGCGAACCCGCGCACCGGCCGCGTCTACGTGATGCTGACCAACAACGGGAAGCGCACCGCCGATCAAGAGGAGCCCGCCAACCCGCGCGGCCCCAACGCCTTCGGCCACGTCATCGAGATCGTCCCCGACGGCACCGACCATGCGGCCGAGACCTTCCGCTGGGAGGTGCTGGTGCGCTGCGGCGACCCGGCCAAGCCCGAGGTGAAGGCGAGCTTTTCCGCGCTCACCACCAAGAACGGGTGGTTCGGCATGCCCGACAACTGCACCGTCGACGGGCGCGGCCGCCTCTGGATCGCCACCGACGGCAACAACCGCCGCGCCACCGGCCGGGCCGACGGCATCTGGGCGGTGGAAACGGACGGCCCGCGCCGGGGCACTGCGCGCCACTTCCTGCGGGTGCCGGTGGGCGCCGAGATGTGCGGCCCCTGCTTCACCCCCGACGACGCGACCTTCTTCGTCGCCGTCCAGCATCCCGGCGAGCCCGACGAGGAGGGCGCCCTCGGCTCCTACGAAAAGCCCTCGACCCGCTGGCCGGATTTTTCGCCCGATCTGCCGCCGCGACCGTCCGTCGTGGCGGTGCGGCGGAGGGGGGGCGGACGGATCGGGTGACGGGACCGTCATCGCGAGGCGACGCCGAATCGATCCGGAGAAACCGCGTCCCTGGGCTGCTTCGCCGACCCGCGCGATGACGATGGGGCGGCGGTGACGGATGGGGGCAATCTCCCGTCTCGACGCGGCCCGAGCGGGCGGCTATTCCCGCGCGCATGCCTGACCTTCTGCTCGAACTCCGCTCCGAAGAGATCCCCGCGCGCATGCAGCGGCGTGCGGCCGAGGATCTGAAGAAGCTCGTCACCGACGCGCTGGTCGAGCGCGGTTTCCTCTACGAGGGCGCCAAGGCCTTCGCGACGCCGCGGCGGCTGGCGCTGCACGTCGCCGGGCTTCCCCCGCGCGGCGAGGCCGTGCGCGAGGAGCGGCGCGGCCCCCGCGTCGGCGCGCCGGAAGCCGCCGTGCAGGGCTTCCTGAAGAGCGCGGGGCTCGCGAGCCTCGATCAGGCCACCACGGTGACCGATCCGAAGAAGGGCGAGTTCTATCTCGCGGTGATCGAGCGGCCCGGCCGCGAGACGCTGGACGTGCTGGCCGAGATCCTGCCGGGTATCATCAAGAGCTTCCCCTGGCCGAAATCGATGCGCTGGGGCGCGGCCTCGGCCCAGCCCGGCTCCCTGCGCTGGGTACGCCCGCTGCAATCGATCGTCGCCACCTTCGGCCCCGAGACCGAGACGCCGGAGGTCGTGCCGTTCTCGGTCGACGGCATCACTGCGGGCACGGTCACGAGCGGCCACCGCTTCCTCGCGCCCGCGCCGTTCGAGGTGCGCCGCTTCGACGACTACGTCCAGGCGCTGGAGCGCGCCGACGTGATCCTCGACGCCGACCGGCGCAAGGACATCATCCTGCACGACGCCAGGGATCTCGCCTTCGCCCGCGGCCTCGACCTCGTGGAGGACGAGGGCCTGCTGGAGGAGGTGGCCGGGCTGGTGGAGCGGCCGGTGGTGCTGATGGGCTCGTTCGAGGAGCGCTTCCTGGAGATCCCGGCCGAGGCGATCCGGGCGACGATCCGCGCCAACCAGAAGTGCTTCGTGCTGCGCAAGTCCGGCTCGGACGAGCTGGCGCCGGCCTTCGTGCTGGTCTCGAACCTCATCGCCTCCGATGGCGGCGCGGCGATCACCGCCGGCAACGAGCGCGTGGTGCGGGCCCGGCTCTCGGACGCACGCTTCTTCTGGGAGACCGACAAGGCGACGAAGCTCGAGGACCGCCTCCCCAAGCTCGATTCGATCGTCTTCCACGAGAAGCTCGGCACGCAGGGTGAGCGCGTCGCCCGCATCGCCGCGCTGGCACAGGAAATCGCACGGCTGGTGGGGGCCGACCCGGCGCTTGCCGAGCGCGCGGCCCGGCTCGCCAAGGCCGACCTCGTCACCGAGATGGTCGGCGAATTTCCGGAATTGCAGGGCCTGATGGGCCGCAAGTATGCGGCGCTCCAGGGCGAGCACGACAGCGTCGCCGCGGCCATCGAGGAGCACTACAAGCCGGTGGGCCCGAGCGATCGCGTGCCGACCGACCTGGTCTCCATCGCCGTGGCTTTGGCCGACAAGCTCGATACGCTGGTGGGTTTTTGGGCGATCGACGAGAAGCCGACGGGGAGCAAGGATCCGTATGCGCTGCGGCGGGCGGCCCTCGGTGTGATCCGCGCCGTGATCGAGCGATCGCTGCGTCTGTCGCTGGCATCCCTTCTGGCGGGTCGCTTCGCAACCGAGGGGTCCGCCCGCACCGCGGACCTCCTCGCCTTCTTCGCCGACCGCCTCAAGGTCTACCTGCGCGACCAGGGCGCTCGGCACGACCTGATCGACGCGGTGTTCGCCCTGCCCGGCCAGGACGACCTCCTGCTCGTCGTCCGCCGTGTCGAGGCGTTGGGCGCGTTCCTCAGCACGGATGACGGGAAGAACCTGCTCGCCGGCTTCAAGCGCGCGGCCAACATCCTGCGCATCGAGGAGAAGAAGGACGGCCGCGCCTACGACGAGGCTCCCGATGCGGCGCTGGCCGCCTCCGGCGAGCCGGAGGAGCGGGCGCTCGGCGAGGCGCTGGCGGCGGCCCGCCACGAGGCCTCCGCGGCGGTGGCGGCCGAGGATTTCGCCGGGGCGATGCGGGCGCTCTCGCGGCTGCGGGCGCCGGTGGACGCCTTCTTCGAAAAGGTCACCGTCAACGCCGACGACCCGGCTCTGCGCCAGAACCGGCTGCTGCTCCTCAACGCGCTGCGCGCGGCCACCCGCGAGGTGGCCGACTTCTCGCGCATCGAGGGCTGACGGGACGGATCGGTCGGGTCGGCGCTCCGGCCCGGCCTCTCGGGGCTCGGCGGGGCGATCCGGGCTTCGCACCGGTATTCGTGCGTGAGCGTTACATTTCCGCCGCAAGTCGTGAGGCAATCTAGGAGCGAAGCCTCAAGATCTTGAACTGTGGCTCAACGGCAATCGTCGCTTGTCTTGAAATATGCTTCAGATCCGGGTCCGTTCCACCCGGAGCGCCTTCCGTCGAAGTGGTTGCCAGTTCGGCCAAGGAAGGCGCATCACAACGAGGGTCCGGAGGCGCCGACCTGAGGGAATCGGGTCGACATCTCTCATGTCGGTCGATGCCCGGTTTCGATCCTCTCGCCTTGATCGACGCGTGTTACGCGGCGGCCGTCGAACCCGAGACGTGGTCTGACGCGCTCGACGGGATCGCCGATGCGGTCGGGGCCCGCGGTGCGGTGATCGTCTCGCACGATCCCGCGCGCACGGCGCAGACGCTGGCCTCCGAGCGGATCGCCGACGTGAATCTCGATTACGGCGTCGGCGGCTGGTGGCAGCACGACACGCGCATCCGCCTCGGCCGGGAGCGCGGCATCATGCGGCCGGGCACGGTCACGGTCGATGAGATGTACCTCACGGCGGAGGAGAAGCGCGCCGATCCGTTCTTTCAACACTTCATCGACCGGCACCGCCTCGGCAACCTCTGCGCCTATGTCGGGGCCGATCCGATGGACCGCCACACCCTGTCGTTCAGCGCCCCGCGCGATGTGCGCAAGGGGCCGTTCGAGGGCGCCGAGATCGAGCGGCTGGGCCTCGTCGGCCCGCACGTCATCCGTGCCTTCCGGCTGACGGCACTCGTCGGCGAGATGCGGCGCGAGGCGGAGGGGCTGACCTCGGCCCTGGAGCGGATGCGGGCCGGCATCGTCGTCCTCGATGCTCGCGGCCGGGTCCGTCTCGTCAGCCCCGTGGCGGAAAGGTTGGCGGCGGGCTACCTCGCCCTGCGCACCGGTGCCGAGCCGGAGGCCGCAGAGCCCGCCGACGGCGCGCGTTTCGACAGGTTCCTGGCGGATGCTCTGCCGGTGCGGATAGGGCCGCGGCAGGACACGATCCTCCTGCGCCGCCGGGGCGGCGGGCGCCCGCTCTATGTCGAGGCGCTCCCCTTGCGCGGGGCCGATCCGTTTCCGGTGGCCGGCGCCGGGCTCGGCGGCGGCGTGGTCCTGCTCCTGCGCGACCTGCTCGCGCCGAGCACGCGCCCGATCGAGCCGCTGCTGGAACAGCTCGGCCTCACCCGGGCCGAGGCGCGGGTCGCGGCGCTGGTCGGCCGGGGCGCGGCGCCGCGGGAGGTGGCCGAGCAACTCGCCGTCGGCGAGAGCACGGTCCGCAGCCAGCTCAAGGCGGTCTATGGCAAGCTGGCGATCCGTCGGCAGAGCGAGCTGGCGGTCTTCATCACCCGTCTCGACAGCCTCTGACGATCGAGTTCCCTATTCCGGCTCGTCCCGGCGCTGGCGCAGTTCGGGGGCGGGCTGCTCCGGTTCGGCGATCGGCGTGCCCTGGCTCTCCGAGCGGCTCGAATCCACGAACAGCCGCGCCTCGCCCTCGCGCACGCCGAGGCTGCGCAGGGCGTAGGTCATCATGCCGAGCGCGAGTTCCCGCTCGGCCATGAGAACGAGGCCGACACCGTCCTCCTCCAGCCGGCGGCGCTCGCTGTCGCTATGGGTCCGCACCACGCTGTCGATGCCCGGATTGGTCGCCCGTGCCTTGGTGAGCAGCCGCCGCGCCTGATGCGGGTCGGGCGTCGCGACGACGACGAGGCGGGCGGAGCCGATATCGGCGGCCTCCAGGATTCCGGGCGCGGTGGCGTCCCCGAACACCGCCGGCACGCCCTGGGCGCGCAAGTCCTCGACCCGGCGCCGGTCACGCTCCACCACCACAAAGGGCAGGTTCCAATCCTGCAACGCCTTGCCGATGGCGCCGCCGACACGGCCGTAGCCGATGATCACCGCGTGGCCGCTCATGCCGGGCGCGGCCGCGTTCACCGGCAGTGGGCCGGCGGCGCGGCGTTCCAGGCGGCGGCGCAGCTCCGGCCGCTCGCCGAGCCAGCGCGACACCCGGGCGGCGAGGGCGAAGAACAGCGGGTTGAGGGTGATCGACAGCAGCGCGCCGCCGAGGATCAGGTCGCGCCCCTCCTCCGGCAGCAGCTTCAGGGAGATGCCGAGACCGGCCAGGATGAACGAGAACTCGCCGATCTGCGCGAGGCTCGCGGCGATGGTGAGCGCGGTGCCGACGGGATGGCCGAAGGCGAGCACGATGGCGATGGCCGCGAGCGACTTGCCGAACACGATGACACCGACGACGCCGAGGATCGCGAGCGGCTCGCGCAGGACGATCCCCGGATCGAACAGCATGCCGACCGAGACGAAGAACAGCACCGCGAAAGCGTCCTGCAACGGCAGGGAATCGGCCGCTGCCTGATGGCTGAGATCGGATTCGGCGAGCACCATCCCGGCGAAGAAGGCGCCGAGCGCGAACGACACCCCGAACAGCTCGGAGGAGGCGTAGGCGATGCCGACGGCGCTCGCCAGCACCGCCAGGGTGAACAGCTCCCGCGAGCCGGTGCGGGCGGCCAGCCCGAGCAGGTAGGGAATGAGGCGCCGCCCGCCGACCAGCATCACGGCGATGAACACGCCGACCTTGGCGAGCGTCAGCCCGAGCGTCACCCACAGGCCGTGCTCCGGCGGGCCGTGATGGCCGGCGGCCTGCATCGCCTCGCCGCCGAGTGAGGGCGCCAGCGCCGGCAGCAGCACCAGGGCCACCACCATGGCGAGATCCTCGACGATCAGCCAGCCGACGGCGATGCGGCCCTTGTCCGAATCGAGAAGCCCCTGCCCTTCGAGCGCCCGCAGCAGCACGACGGTGCTCGCCACCGAGAGCGCCAGTCCGAAGACGAGGCCCGCCCCGGGCCCCCAGCCGAAGCCCCAGGCGAGACCCGCCCCCATGGCCGTCGCCACCGTGATCTGCACGATCGCGCCGGGTAGAGCGATGGTGCGGACCGCGAGCAGGTCACCGATGGAGAAGTGAAGTCCTACGCCGAACATCAGCAGGATGACGCCGAGTTCGGCGAGCTGGCTCGCCAGCGCCGGATTCCCGACGAAACCTGGGGTGAACGGGCCGATGGCGATGCCGGCGACGAGGTAGCCGACGAGCGGGGGAAGCCGCATCCGCTGGGCCAGCATGCCGCCGAGGAACGCGCAGACCAGCCCCAGCGCGATGATCGAAATGAGTTCGGTGGCGTGCTGCAACGCGCTTCTATCCTCCTGGGGCAGGAGCCGGCCCCAGGATCAGATAAGGCAAATCACGGTCCCGTGTCCGCAACCGCGATGCCATGCGGGCACGGTTCCTGTCGATCCCTCACGCCTTCATGCGGACATAGGTGCCCGGTGCCGGCGCCAGGGAAGGCAGGGCCCCCGTTCCGGGAATGCGGGCGGGCACGCGCTCGGGCGCCTGCTCCTCGAGCCACTTGAACCAGTAGGGCCACCACGAGCCGGGATGCTCTGTCGCCGCCTCGACCCAATCCTCGAACCGGCCTCGGGCCGGGCCTCCGGTGCGAAAGCCGTATTTGGCTTTGGGGCCCGGCGGGGCGACGACGCCGGCGATGTGGCCCGAGCCCGCCAGCACGTAATCGACCTTGCCGCCGAACTTGGCCGACCCTTCGAAGACCGAGAGCGCCGGGGCGATGTGGTCCTCCCGGGTGGCGAGGTTGAAGACCGGGACCTTCACCTTCTTGAGGTCGAGGCGCACGTTGCCGAGCACCATCTGCCCCTTGGCGAGCGTGTTGTTGAGGTAGCAGTTGCGCAGGTAGAACGAGTGGTTGGCCGCGGGCATCCGCGTGGCGTCCGCGTTCCAGTAGAGCAGGTCGAAGGCGGCCGGCGCCTTGCCGCGCACGTAGTTGTTGACGACGTAGGACCAGATCAGGTCGTTGGGCCTGAGCATGTTGAAGGCGTTGGCCATGCGCGCGCCTTCGAGATAGCCGTTCTCGGCCATCCGCTCCTCGATCGCCTTGATCTGCCCCTCGTCGGCGAACACCTTGAGATCGCCCGCATGGGTGAAATCGACCTGCGTGGTGAGGAAGGTCGCGCTCTTGATCCGGCGGTTGCCGGTCGCCGCCTGGTAGGCCAGCGTGACGGCCAGCAGCGTGCCGCCGACGCAGTAGCCCGCCGCCGCGACATCGGTCTCGCCGGTCGCCACGCCGATCATGTCGATGGCGCTCTCGATGCCCTCGCGCATGTAGGACTCGAAGTCCTTGTCGCGGTGGCGCTCGTCCGGGTTCACCCAGGAGATCACGAACACCGTGAGCCCCTGGGAGACCATCCAGCCGATGAGACTTTTCTTCGGGTTGAGATCGAGGATGTAGAACTTGTTGATCCAGGGCGGCACGATCAGCAGCGGCCGCTTCAGCACCGTCTCGGTCATGGGCGCGTACTGGATCAACTCCATCAGATCGTTGCGGAAGATGACCTCGCCGGGGGTCACCGCCACATCCTTGCCGAAGGTGAAGGCGGACAGGTCCGTCTGCCGCACCCGGAGTTGACCGCCGCCGGCTTCCAGATCCTCCTGCAGCATCTTCATGCCGCGCATCAGGTTGGCGCCCCCCTCCTCCAGCGTCTGGCGCAGGAGCTCGGGGTTCGTCATCACGAAGTTCGAGGGTGAGTAGGCCGAGAGGAGCTGGCGCAGGTAGAACTCCGCCTTGTGGCGGGTGTGCTCGTCGATCCCTTCGGCCGTCTCCACCATCTCCTCGGCCCAGCGGCCGAGGATCAGGTAACTCTGCTTGATCAGGTCGAAGACCGGGTTCGCGCTCCAATCGGCATGGGTGAAGCGCTTGTCGGTGGGCGGGGGCTGGACGATCGGCTCGGTGACGGCGCCCTGCATCCGGGTCAGGGTCGAGGCCCAGAGCGCGGCGAAGGACTGGCCGAGCTTGGTCTGGGCCTGGAGCGCCTTCTCGGGATCCTTCAGCCACGTCTCCGCGACCCGCGTGAGGGTGCGGGTCATCTCGTCGATCTCGTCGGCGCCCTGGAGCTTCGCGCCCGGCAACAAGGCTCCCTGGCCCGCCTGCTCGAACGGCTTCAGCGAGGCGGCGGCCGATTGCCGGAACACCTCCGCCAGCTGATTCGCGTTGCGCGCGATGGTCTCGAAATCCGGCGCTGCCGGGTTCGTCCGCTCCGTGGCCACGCGACACGTCCTCCCAAGGTCTGCCCGCATCCCGCCCCGTGGGACGGCCCGAGCCTCGTTTCCGACAAATTAACGCTCCACCCAGCAGATGTCGCCCGCCCCAGACTCCATTTTCAGACCAATGTCATGATCGTGCGCCGCACCGTCCGCGCCATCGCCATCGCCTTGCCGGTTTTCGCCGCCGCGGCGTCGACCGGCGGCTGCTCCGGCGACGTGAATCCGCTGAAGGCGGCGATGGTCGGTGCGGGCTCCGGCATCAAGCCGGTGGAGGCGCCCGATTTCGTGGCGCAATCCCGCAAGAGCGATGCGAGCTACATGCCGGTGGGCGAATCGGCGCCCCGGCGCGCCGTCCGCGCCCGCAATTCGGCCGGACAGAGCGCCCTGCAGGCCGAGCTGGAAGGGGCGCGCAACCGCAACGAGTCCAAGGGGCGCGCGGCGGAAGGAGCGGCCAAGAATGCCGCGCAGGGGCTCGCGCCCAACCCGGTGGAGTGAGCGTTCCGCCCCGATCCCGGCGGGGCATCGCGATTTTTAAGTCGGCGCGCGAACGCGACGATGGTAAACAGGCAGGCTCCTCACCGCCGACGCATCCTCGCGGGAGGATCAGTTCCGCGACACCGGACAGACCGACGCCATGACCGATTTCCACCGCATCAAGCGCCTTCCGCCTTACGTCTTCGAGCAGGTGAACCGGATCAAGGCCGCCGCCCGAGCCCGTGGCGCCGACATCATCGATCTCGGGATGGGCAATCCCGATCTCGACGCGCCGCGCCACGTCATCGAGAAGCTCGTCGAGACCGCCGGCAAGCCGCGCACCGACCGCTACTCCGCCTCCAAGGGCATTGCCGGCCTGCGCCGCGCCCAGGCCGGCTACTACCAGCGCCGCTTCGGGGTGAGCCTCAACCCGGACACGCAGGTGGTGGCGACGCTCGGCTCGAAGGAGGGCTTCGCCAACATGGCCCAGGCGATCACGGCGCCCGGCGACGTGGTGCTGGTGCCGAACCCGAGCTACCCGATCCACGCCTTCGGGTTCCTGATGGCGGGTGGCGTGATCCGCTCCGTGCCCGCCGAGCCGACCCCGGCGATGTTCCCGGCGCTCGAGAAGGCGGTCGCCCACTCGATCCCGAAGCCGGTGGCGCTCGTCGTCTGCTACCCCTCGAACCCGACGGCCTACGTCGCGAGCCTCGACTTCTACCGGGATCTCGTGGCCTTCGCGAAGAAGCACGAGCTGATCCTGCTCTCGGATCTCGCCTACGCCGAGGTCTATTTCGACGACAACAACCCGCCGCCCTCCGTGCTGCAGGTGCCGGGCGCGATCGACTGCACCGTGGAGTTCACCTCGCTGTCGAAGACCTTCTCGATGGCGGGCTGGCGCATGGGCTTCGCCGTCGGCAACGAGCGCCTGCTTGCGGCGCTGACGCGGGTGAAGTCCTACCTCGATTACGGGGCCTTCACGCCGATCCAGGTGGCGGCCACCGCCGCGCTCAACGGACCGGACGACTGCATCAAGGAGATGCGCGCGACCTACAAGAAGCGCCGCGACGCCCTGGTCGAGTCCTTCGGCAAGGCCGGCTGGAAGCTGCCGACGCCCGAAGCCTCGATGTTCGCCTGGGTGCCGATCCCGGACAAATTCCGGGAGCTCGGCAGCCTGGAATTCTCCAAGCTGCTTCTGGAAAAGTCGGATGTCGCCGTGGCGCCGGGGATCGGTTTCGGCGAGCACGGCGACGATTATGTCCGCATCGCGCTTGTCGAGAACGAGCAGCGCATCCGGCAGGCGGCCCGCAACGTCCGCCGTTTCTTCGACAACGCCGACCGCACGCTCCACAACGTCGTGCCGTTGCAAAAGGCGGTCTAGTGCCTCGTCCCGAAAGGTGGTTGCCGGCTTTCGGAAAAAAGATGATGCGAAAACAAGAGCCTGGAGCTTCGTCCTGGATCCGGTATCCAGGACAAGGCTCTAGTATCGCGTGGCGCCGGTCCCGACCGACGGGCGGGATCGGCTCGCTCGGTGGACGCGACCGCCGCCGCGCGGGCGAAAAAACCGCGTCGGACGTTGTTGCGGCGGGGCGACAGGGCCCGCGCAATCGGCCCTGTCCGGGCGGGCATCGGGTGGGGGAAGCTTGTCAGCGGGCGTCCGCATCCGCAGGGTTGTCTCCGGTTTTGCCGCCGGGTCGTCCCGGCGGACGGACGCGTTTCGAGGTTCCGCATGCGCCGCCTGAAGCTCTTCGCCGCCCTGGCGCTCGCCGGCGCTGCCGTCGGAGCCTGCGCGCCTCATCCGATCGTGGCGCGCGATCCCGTGCCCGCCCCCTCGCCCGAGGAGGCCTATTCCTGCAGCTCGACGCCGCTCCCGCTGAACGCCTACAAGTCCGATTGCAGCCCCGTGGTGCGCGAACCGCGCACCGTCCTGCAATCGAAGGGGTGAAGCGACGTTTGCGGATAGCCGAGAGCGCCGGGCTTCCGCACGTCAACGTTTCCTTGTCACGTTCCGGGGTCTGATCGCAGCCTCGAGACGTCAGTCCGAGCCGATCCCGATTGCGCTGCAATCCCGATCGGCTCATGTCTTATCCTGATGCGTTCTCACGGGTCGGAGCGGCCGTCGCTTCGGTCGGAAGAGCGCGCCGACGACGGAGCAACCCGTGGCCCGTGCCCGCCTCCTCCTTGCCGCTTCCCTCATCGGGCTCGCTGCCCAGGGGGCTTCCGCCCAGAACCTGCAGGATCGCCCCTACGGCGATGCGCGCGGGCCGACGGTGTACGAGGTCGATCCCGAGAGCGGCCGCTTCCGGGGGCCGCCGATCAGCACCGACGGTCAGGATCTGCGCGCCATCGGTGCCGTGCCGGTGCCGACCGTGATGAACGGCGGCGGTTTCGGCCTCACCGGCAACGACTATTACGGCAATGTGCTCCTCGCGACGCCGCAAGGCCCGCGCCGTGCCTCGGACGGCTACGTCCTGGCCCCCGCCTACAGGGCTCCGCCGCTGCGCTGAGGCGCCGGCCTCGGGGCGTTCGACGGGTGTTGCAGCCGGGCGCGCGGTTCTCCGCACGAAGCTCAGAGCCGCGCTCGGGCAACTTGAATGGCCCCCAGCCGCACGGTTCGGACAGGGTCGTTGCGGCGCTCATTCGAGGTAGCTGCCTTGAGAGCGTTCCGCGCTGAACCCTATCGCGTCGAGTTTGATACCGTTTCGGTCCGAGATGGGGCTGGACATCCACTGACGATGTCCGAATTCGATATCAAACACCCCTGAACGCATCAAATCGAATTGACCGCGTCGTTGCTGAGATCCGAATATCGACGTGTGGCGGCAAAGGCGGTGCTCTTTGCGGCCCGCGTTCATAGGCGGCGATTGCTCTTCTGCCCCCTCCCCCCCTCTTAGCACACGAAGGGCCGACCGGCAGTCTGAAGCCTGTTCGGTATCCGTACTTGCTCGAAGTCATTGTTTTTTGGAAAATATCTAATAATCAACAGAGCGTGATAACAATGTTTCAAGCAGGTATTTACTGGTAAAGTAGATAAAAACGTGATTTTTGCTGTCTCCGAGGGCGATAGCTGAGTCGTTAGCTTTAATCTAAGCTGTGTGCTTCCGACGAGTGTGGCGCTTTCGAAAAATCTTCAGATTAATCTGTGGAACTTGAGGTGCCGGCACGACTCCGCTATCTCCCGCTCGTGATCGCCGCAGGCCGCTCCGGCACCATCCCGGCGGCAATGAAGCGTTCTTCGACATCCTCCGATCAGGTCATGCGCCTCGTACCAGCCTTTCGAACCAGTGCGAGACTCGCTGTCCTGCTGGGCCGAACCCGGTCCCGAGGCTGCGATCAGAGCAGCCAGGTCGGTTGGGCCGAGGCGCGCATCCGACCTTCCATCGGCGCTTGGGTGGCGGCAATCCAGTCGGTGTGTTGTAAGCTTTGCGAGGTGCGTCGTGTACACGTTGCGTGACGACCTCGACGGCCTGCGCCTGGCGGCCCCCGACAGTCCGGATGTCTGGCTGGTTTTCGGAGGCCGGCGGCACCGGGTCGCGAGCCCGACCGTCTACCAGGCCCTGTTCGCGGGGCCGGACGAACTCATCTTCAGGGAGGATATCCCCTCGATCACGATGGGACCGGAACTGAACGAAGGCACCTGCCTCGTCCGTCCCATCGGCTCCCACGCCATCTTTCTCGTCACCGGCCGCGCCCCGCCGCGCAGGTATCATATTCCGACCTATGAGAGCTTTACCGATTTCGGCTTCAACGAGCGGGCCGTGATCGACGTGCCGGGCTTGATCCTTGAGGTGGTCGAGCTCGGGGGCGAGTTGACCAGCACCTTCGATCGGGCGCGCCGGGCGCCAGCCTCGACGGAAGAGGGATAGGTTTGGGCGACCACAGCGTCACCATCGCGATTCCCGTCCACAACGGCGCGAACTATCTCGGCGAGGCGATCGAGAGCGCACTGTGCCAGAGCCACCCGGAGACGGAGATCATCGTCGTCGATGACGGCTCGGACGATGACGGACAGACCTTGGCCGTCGCGCGCACCTTCGGAAGCCATATCCGCACTCTTCACCAGTCCAATAGCGGGGTGGCGGCAGCGCTCAATACCGCCCTCGCCTGCGCCTCCGGTCGCCTGTTCTCCTGGCTGTCGCACGACGACGTGTTCGAGCCTGGAAAGACCGAGCGGCAGGTACGGATTCTGGACACGCTCAACCGTGACGACATCTGCCTGTTCTCCGATCTGTCGTGGATCGATGCGGCGGGCCGCATCACCGGCGAGCAGCGGCTCGACCCCGCCGCGCTGGCACGCAACCCGCGCCTCGCCTTCTACGAAGGCCTGATCAACGGCTGCACCATCCTGACTGCCCGCGACCTGCTTCTGCGCATCGGCGGCTTTGACACGCGCTATCCCTACACTCAGGACTATCGGATGTGGTGGAGGCTGACCCGCGAGGCCCACTTCGTCCACGTTCCGCACTGCCTCCTGCGTTCGCGGCTCCATCCGGATCAGGGTTCCCACCGCCGCGATGCGCTGTCCGAGAACAGTGCCTTCTGGAGCGACGTGCTCGATGAGACGAGCGAGGTCGAGGCCGCGATGGTGGCCGGAAGCCGGGAGCGCTTCCTGAGGCGGACCGGCGGTTTCCTGCGCTATCGAAGTCCGAACCGACGAGTTGCCGATCACGCCGACCGGATGGCCCAGGCGAGCGCCGCGGAGGCCTCGGTCTCGGTGGTCATCGATGTCGGGAGTGATCTAGAGGCCGCACGTCGCACGATCGACAGCGTGGAAGCCCAGACCCGGCTTCCGGACGAGATGATTCTGGTCGGAGACTCCTCGATTCTCATGGCGCTCGGCCGAGACGGCGCCTGTGAGCGGGTGCTGCGGCCGACGCCGGAGCAGCGGGTTCCGACGCGCCTTCGCCTTGGGCTCACTGCGGCCCGCGGCGCCTACGTCGCGTTGCTGATGAGTCCGGACGCCTTCGCTCCCGAGAAGATCGCGCGTCAGGTCGCACGCATGTCCGCTCTGGGTTGCCTCGCCTCGCACAGCTCCTATCGCAGTGACGGTGAGACGGTCGCGACCGGTAGCTTCGGCGGGCGCGTCTATCCGGAGATCGTCGGCGACTGTCATGTCGAGATTTCCACCGTGATGATACAGCGGTTGCTGTTCCTGTCCGGCGTGTTGTTCATGGAAGATGACGCTCCCCTCGCGTCGAACTGGATCGAGGTCGCAGCCCGCCACGAATGGCTCGGTCTGGAGGAGCCTCTGTCCCTCGTCGAAACGCCGCGCGCGCCTGGAGAGAGGGCGCCGCTTCTGGCATGGCTGCGCGCGTCGGCGGAGTATCGCGGCCATGCCGTGCAGATCCGTCGTCTCGAGAGGCGGCTCGCCGGTTCGTCGACGCCGGACACACGCCGCGAGGACGCGGGTGATGCCGGCGTATCGCTGCCGGTGCGTGCGTTGGTGGGAGGCTCCGATGCCGCTGCGTGACCTGCTGGAGCGGGGGCGTGCCCTCCTCACCCAGATTCCGACTGAGGATGAGGCCGCAGGCATCGCCGTGACGTCCGCAACCGATTGCGACGCGATCCAGGCGCTGTTGCACGAAACGCAGCGCCGGCTGGCGGTGGCCGATCAGCGTTTGGCGATACTCGAGAGCAGCAACCGGACGGCGGTGCGGGCCATGCGCCGATTCCTGCAAGACCGTGACCGCCTCGTTGCCGAGCGAGAGGCCGCCATCATTCAGTTGTCGATGGCCGTTGGGGATCGGCAGCGGACGATGATGCTCAACGACCATGTCCTGTCGGCGCTGCGCGACAGCGAAAAGGCCCGCGCGCGGCTCGAAGACGAAAACCGGGATCTGCGTCGGCGAGTGGCTAAAGGTAGCCCATCGACCGCACGGAGCGTCGAGGCCGACGACTTCACGGGCTGAGCCGAGGCGGCGCGCGATCCGAGGCGCTCCCGGCCCTCCGATCTCCTGCGCCGACGCGGAGAACCGGCTGCCTCGAGACCGTCTAGACGGGGATCGAAGGCAGCTCGTCTGAACGTCTGCCCCGCAGCCATCGCACTGCAATAACACGAAACTTGTCATTATCCTGCGTCTTGGCCGTCTCGAAAGGTTCTCAACGGCACGAGGCATTTGCGCTGGACGCCGAAGTTTGGCAGTTAAGTTCAGCTTCTCAAGGGAGGGCGCCTGAAGCCGAGCAACGTCGCAGCAATGTTCGACGGCCATTCCGGCCGGGCTCGGCAAACCACAATCAAAAATCAAGGACGCACGCATGACCGCACTTTTGCTGATCATCGTGGGCGGGCTCTGCGCCGTTGCCTACGGTGTCGTGACTATCCGTGACGTAATGCGACGCGATGCGGGCACCCAGCGCATGCAGGAGATCGCAGGCGCCATCGCCGAAGGCGCGCAGGCTTATCTCAGGCGCCAATACGCCACGATCGGTATCGTTGGTGTCGTCCTCTTCGTTCTTCTGGCCTACTTTCTCGGCATCAAGGTCGCCATCGGCTTCCTGATCGGCGCGGTGCTCTCGGGCGCGGCCGGCTTCATCGGCATGAACGTTTCGGTCCGTGCCAACGTCCGCACGGCGCAGGCCGCCACGCAGTCGCTCGGTGGCGGCCTGGAGGTCGCCTTCAAGTCCGGCGCGGTCACCGGCATGCTGGTGGCGGGCCTCGCGCTACTCGGTGTCGCCCTCTACTACCTGTTCCTCACCCGCGGCGCCGGGTTGGCGCCGGGAAGCCGCGAAGTCATCGACGCGCTGGTGGCGCTCGGCTTCGGCGCCTCGCTGATCTCGATCTTCGCGCGGCTGGGCGGCGGCATCTTCACCAAGGGGGCCGATGTCGGCGGCGATCTCGTCGGCAAGGTCGAAGCCGGCATTCCCGAGGATGATCCGCGCAACCCCGCCACCATCGCCGACAACGTGGGCGACAACGTCGGCGACTGCGCCGGCATGGCCGCGGACCTGTTCGAGACCTATGCGGTGACCGTGGTCGCCACCATGGTGCTGGCCGCGATCTTCTTTGCGGGCAACGCGCCCGTGCTCGAAGCGATGATGATCTACCCGCTCGCCATCGGGGCGGCCTGCATCGTCACCTCGATCATCGGCACCTACGCGGTCAAGCTCGGTGCCAACCAGTCGATCATGGGCGCACTCTACAAGGGCCTGATCGCGGCGGGTGTGCTCTCGATCGTGGCCATCGCCGGCGTGAATCTCGCGCTGTTCGGCGGGTTCTCGACCACCTTCACGACGAATACCGGCCTGACCTTCTCCTCGGGGGCCCTGTTCGGATGCGCCGTGCTCGGCCTCATCATCACCGCGCTGATCGTCGTCATCACCGAGTACTACACCGGCACGAACTTCCGCCCGGTGAAGTCGATCGCCACCGCCTCCGTCACCGGCCACGGCACCAACGTGATCCAGGGGCTCGCGATCTCGCTCGAATCGACCGCGCTTCCGGCCCTTGTCATCGTGGCGGGCATCATCTCCACCTACGCGCTGGCCGGCCTGTTCGGCATCGCCATCGCGGTCACGGCGATGCTGGCGCTCGCGGGTTTCATCGTCGCGCTCGACGCCTTCGGCCCGGTCACCGACAATGCGGGCGGCATCGCCGAGATGGCGGGTCTGCCCCCGGATGTGCGCAAGGCGACCGACGCGCTCGATGCGGTCGGCAACACCACCAAGGCCGTCACCAAGGGCTACGCCATCGGCTCGGCCGGCCTCGGCGCCCTGGTGCTGTTCGCCGCCTACACCTCGGACCTGAACTACTTCATCGCCAATGCCAGCCCGACGCAGTACCGCTTCTTCCAAGGGGTGAGCGTCGATTTCTCCCTCTCCAACCCCTACGTCGTGGTCGGCCTTCTGCTCGGCGGACTGATCCCGTTCCTGTTCGCGGGCATCGCCATGACGGCGGTGGGCCGCGCGGCGGGCGCGGTGGTCGAGGAGGTGCGCCGCCAGTTCCGCGAAAAGCCCGGCATCATGCAGGGCACCGACCGGCCGGATTACGGCCGTGCGGTGGACATGCTGACCCGGGCGGCGATCAAGGAAATGATCATCCCCTCGCTGCTGCCGGTGCTGTCGCCGATCGTGATCTTCTTCGTGATCCAGGCGATCGCGGGCAAGTCGCAGGCTTTCGCCACGGTCGGCGCCTCGCTGCTCGGCGTGATCCTGACCGGCCTCTACGTCGCGATCTCGATGACCTCGGGCGGCGGCGCCTGGGACAACGCCAAGAAGTACATCGAGGACGGCCACCACGGCGGCAAGGGTTCGGACGCGCACAAGGCGGCCGTGACCGGCGACACCGTCGGCGACCCCTACAAGGACACGGCGGGCCCCGCCGTGAACCCGGCGATCAAGATCACCAACATCATCGCGCTGCTTCTGCTCGCCGTGCTCGCGCACGCCTGAGCCGACACGCCTCCGCAAAGAAAGAGCCCGCCGCGGTCCCCCGCGGCGGGCTCTTTCATATTCTGGAATCGAGACCCAAGAACTTAGTCGCAGTTCTCCTTGGTGACCGTCTTACGGTCGCCCATGTCGTTTTCCTTCGTCACCGTCTTGCTGGAGCAGCCGTCCGAATGCTCGCGCCGCTCGACGGTGGTCGAGGCGCTGCTGGGCGAGCGATCCACCACGACCCGATCCGGCGCGTCGCGCTCGATCACGGTGGTCTGGGCCATGGCGCCCGAGGCCCCGGCGAGCGTCAGGAAGGCGGCGGCGAGAAGGGATTTGCGCATGACAATCCTCCGGTTGGGATAAATCTTCGCCTGTAACGGCGAGCGAACCTGAACCGTTCCAGCGAACATCAGGTCGGAATTCGCTTCGTTGCCCGGTTCATCAAAGATGCGCGATGAGAAGTTGCAGGCCGGGGTTCGGTCCGAACTTTCACGCGTTACCCCGGTTCGCCCTCTCAAATCTGCTGGGACGCGAGAAATTCCATGAGTGCAGCACCGATTCGCTACCACGACGGTATCGAGACGCCGAGCCCCGACGAGAATGAGACCATCGATCGGATCATCGCCTCGATGACCCACGAGAGCGAGATCACCGCCGAGCGCTACGGGCACGCGGTGCGGGCGTCGCACGCCAAGATCAGCGGCGTTGCCGTTGGCGAGCTGGAAATTCTCCCGAACCTACCGCCCGAATTGGCGCAGGGCCTGTTCGCGAAGGCCGGCACGCATTCCGTCATCGTGCGCTTCGCGCAAGGGGCCGGCGAACTCCTGAAGGACCGCGTCTCGACCCACCGCGGCATGGCGATCAAGGTGCTCGGCGTCGAGGGCGACAAGCTGCCCGGCCACGATGCGCCGACCCAGGACTTCGTGTTCGCCACCGGGCCGGTCTTTCCCAATCCCGATGCCAAGGGTTTCTTAGCCAGCATGAAACAGCTGGAGGCCGCCACCTCCGCGCCGGAAGCGGTGAAAGCGGCGGTTTCACAGGGCGCGCGGGTGCTCGACGGGGTAGTGAAATCCGTGAAGGGCGAGAGTTCGCCGCTCCTCGACTTCTTCGGCCACGTGCCGCACCATCCGCTGGCCGAGCCGTACTACTCGCAGGCCGCGCTCCGCTACGGCGACCACGTTGCCAAGCTCGCGGCCTTTCCCGCCTCCCCGGCCCAGGCGGCGCTCGCCGACGAGCGGCTCGACACCGGCAGCGAGGACGGGAACGTCTTCCGCCACGCGGTGCTGAGCTATCTCGAAGGCCGCGAGGGGGTGTTCGACATCCGCGTCCAACTCTGCCTGAACCTCGACGACATGCCGGTCGAGGACGCCTCGAAGCGCTGGGACGAGGCGCTGAGCCCCTACCGCACCGTCGCCCGCCTCGTTCTGCCGGCGCAGGACGCGTTCAGCGAGGCGCGGCGTCAGTATGCCGACGACGTGCTCTCCTTCCGCCCTGCCCACAGTCTTGCGGCGCACCGTCCCCTCGGTTCGCTGATGCGGGCACGATTGAAGACCTATCAGGCCCTCTCCCGCTTCCGCCACGAGCGCAACCGCGTGCCGGAAGCGGAGCCGGGCTCGATCGCCGAGGTGCCGGCCTGACGGGGGCAACGGTTTCGTGAAGGACCCCGGCCGGCCGGGCCGGGGTTCCGACGGGTAATTGCGACCGATGCTTTCGCCCAAGGCTGCCGAACCATGACCAGAACCCTGACCGCCCTTGCCGTAGCACTCCTCACGGGCACGATGGCGAGCCCGCTCCCGGCCCGAGCGCAGGAGGGCAAAGCCGCGCTCACCAAGGTCGCCAGCTTCGAGCATCAGGTCACCGGCATCACGGTGGCCCGCGACGGGCGCATCTTCGTCAACTTCCCGCGCTGGAGCGAGGATGCGCCGGTCTCGGTGGCAGAGTTGAAGGACGGCAAGCCCGTCCCCTTCCCCGACGACCGGTGGAATGCGTGGCGCAACGCGCGGGCCGACGAATTCTCGCCGAAGGACCATTTCGTCTGCGTGCAGAGCGTCGTCGCCGACGGGCAGGATCGGCTCTGGGTGGTGGACGCCGCCGCCCCCGCGATGGCGCATGTGATCAAGGACGGCCCGAAGCTCGTCGGGATCGATCTGAAGACCAACAAGGTCATCAAGACTATCCCCTTCGACACCACCACGGTGCTCCAAGCCTCCTACCTCAACGATGTGCGGATCTCGCCGGACGGTAAGACCGCCTATCTCACCGATTCCGGGGCCGAGGGCGCGCTGATCGTCGTCGATCTCGACAGCGGATCGGCCAAGCGCATCCTGTCGGGCGATCCCGCGACCATGCCCGACAAGTCGGTGACCGTGAGCTACGACGGCAAGCCGCTGCGCCGGCCCGACGGGCGCGGCGTGGAATTCGCCGCCGACGGCATCGCGCTCTCGAACGACGGCAAGACGCTCTACTGGCAGGCGATCAAGGGCAAGACGCTCTACAGCCTGCCGACCGACGCACTCACCGGCTGGGCCGCCGCCTCGGTCGTGCCCGACACGCTTACCGACAAGAGCCTTGCCGGAAAGATCGCGAAGGTCGGCGAGAACGGCGTCGCCGACGGTCTGCTGATCGCCCGCCGCGACGGGCGGATGTACGTGACCTCGCCCCAGGACAACGCGGTGAAGGTGCGCGACCTCGCCGACGGCAAGGACGGCTTGACGACGTTGGTGCAGGACCCAAGCCTGCGCTGGCCGGACACCTTGGGCGAGGGCCCGGACGGGACGATCTACGTCACCACCTCGCACATCCAGGATTCGGCCGATTACAAGCCCGGCGCGCCGATCAGCCTGCCGACGGAGCTGTGGGCGATCAAGCCGACCGCCTCCGACGCCACCGGCTCGACCACGACCGCTCCGGCCCGCTGAGCCGGCCCGCTGCGACCCGACGGACCCATGGGGCGCGCATCGGCGCGCTCCGCTCAAGGAGCCCGGCATGCCCTTCATCGAGACCAGGGACGCGACGCGCCTCTTCTACAAGGATTGGGGCAGCGGCCCTCCGGTCGTGCTGATTCACGGTTGGCCGCTCGATGCCGACATGTGGGAATATCAGCAGCCGGCCCTGACAGGCGCGGGCTTTCGCACCATCGCCTACGACCGGCGCGGGTTCGGTCGCTCGGACCAGCCCTGGAGCGGCTACGACTACGATACCTTCGCCGACGACCTGAAGGCCGTGCTCGACAGCCTCGACCTTCAGGACGTGACCCTCGTCGGCTTCTCCATGGGCGGCGGCGAGATCGCCCGCTACCTCTCGCGCCATGGCGGCGCACGGGTGGCGCGCGCGGTGCTCGTCTCCGCGGTGACGCCGATGCTCGCCAGGACGCCCGATCATCCCGAGGGCGTCGATGTCAGCGTGTTCGAAGGGATGATCGAGGGGATCGAGCGCGACCGGCCGCATTTCTGGTCGAACTTCGTCAAGAGCTTCTTCGGCGCCGGCCTGCTTTCCTCTCCGGCTTCATCGGAGCTGATGGCCTGGACCGGGATGCTGGCGATGCGGGCCTCGCCCAAGGCGACGGTCGATTGCGTGCGTGCCTTCGGCGGGACGGATTTCCGGGCCGACATGGCGGCGTTCCGGGTGCCGACCTTGGTGATCCACGGCGACGCCGACCAGACCGTGCCCTTCGACATCAGCGGTAAGGCCGCGGCGCAGGCCATTCCCGGCGCCCGTCTCGAAGTCTACGCGGGCGCGCCGCACGCCATTCCGTTCACCCACAAGGACCGGCTGACCGAGGACCTCTTGGCTTTCCTGCGCGCGTAGAAGGCCGATCAGCCGTCCTGAAGCGCGGCCGACGCGTCGGCAACGATCAGGCGCGCCCGGAGCGGCTGGGCGCGCCCCGTCAGCGTCAGCTCCTGAAGCGCGCCGGGGGTGAGTCCGGCAGCCTCGTAGACGGCCTCCGAGACGATCGCGACCTGCCGCATCGGCCCGGTCAGCCCTTCGAGCCGGGCGGCGACGTTGACCGTGTCGCCGAGCACCGTGAAGCGGGATTCGGTCTCGTCCCCAAACTCGCCGACGATGGCCATGCCCGCATGCAGGCCGACGCCGTAGCGCAGGCGCTCGCCGAGATCGGCGGCGAGCATGCGGTTGAGCTGCTCCACATGGCGCGCGATGCCGTCGACCGCCTTCAGGGCGTCGCGGGCCGCGTGCTTGGGATCGCGATCGAGGCCGAAGATCGCCATCAGCCCGTCGCCGAGATGCTGGTTCACGCTTCCGCCGGCCTCGCGCACCGCACGGCCGACCGCTCCGAGGAATCGGCCGATGACGAAGACGGTGTCGTAGGGCAGGTGTTCCTCCGCGAACCGGGTCGAGCCGCGCAGGTCGGCGAACAGCACAACGACGAACCGCTCCTCGCCGGTCGCGGCCCGCTCCGGATCGCGCACGGAGGCGGCGCGGGCCTGCGGCGTGAATAGCGGCGCGACCGTGAGGTCGCCATCGGGCCGGAGCTGGCAGGCGAGCCGGATGCCGGGGCTCGCGCCGATGCGGTCGAGGACGAGACGCTCGGCCCGTTCCGGCTCCGGCAGGGAGCGGCTGCGCTCCGTATCGACGACCCGGATGCGGCAGGTCGAGCAGCGCCCGCGCCCGCCGCACACGCTCGCATGCGGGATGCGGCCGCGCCGGCTCGCTTCCAGCACGCTGCTGCCCCGCGGTATGCGGACGGTGCGTCCGTCGGGATAGCCGATGCGCACGAAGCCGCCCCGCGTCTCGGCGAGGGTGCGGGCGCCACGCGCGAGCAGGACGAGGGCGAGCAACGCCAGATAGGCCAGGAACAGCCCGCGCCGGATCGCGCCCAGCCGTTCGGTCTGCTCGGCCAGCCCGAGATGGTTCGGCCCGAGTTCCTGCGCCCGCCACGCCGGATCGGCGGCGAGCGCTGCAACGCTGCGCCCGCCCTGCACGACACCGAGGAGGGCCAGCACCGGCACCAGCACCGCGCCCGCGAGCAGCCAGGGCGCGGCGCGGGGAAAGCCGCGCTTGAGCCGGAGCCAGAAATAGAGGCCGAAGCAGCCGTGCAGCCACGCCACGACGAGGCCCACCGCCTGCATCAGGCCCTGGCCCGGCGCGGCGACCCAGGTCGCATAGAGAACCTGGGCATAGCCCCGATCGAGCTCTTCCACGCTCCAGGCCAGACGCGTGCCGACGACGTGACTGAGGAGGAGCAGGGGGACGGAAAGGCCGAGCAGGAGCTGCGCGGTCTCGGCCGGCCGCACCCGGTAGAAGCGCCGCTCGTAGAAGGCCTGGAGCCCGAGGACGAGGTGGACGAGCAACGCGCCGTAGAGGACCAGGAGCGCGGGCGGCGTGCGCCAGAGCGCGACCTTCACCGTGAGCCCGGTCTCCAGCGCATCGAGCGAGATGTTGCCCAGCGCGTGGCAGAGCAGGTGCGTGAGCACGTAGGCAAACAGCACGAGGCCGCTGCCGAGGCGAAGCTGACGTAAGGTCGGCCGGGCGGGCCAGCGCAAGCCAAGGGTGCGGCCGAAGCCCGGACGCGCCGCCTGCCCCACCGCCCCCGCTCCTTCTTCGAGAAACCCTTCACCCACTCATAGCGCGCGGCGGCGCTCCGACGAAACCGCCCGCCGCGCCGGAAAAATTCGTGCGTCCCATGTCACGGCGCAGCGTTCCGCCTCGTCATGGGGGCAGGACGATGGAACGGGCCGGCTTGCCGCCCTCCGCGTCGCCGCTTCGATGGAGAGGGACGATGATCCGATCGTGTCTGCGTGCCGCCGCGTTCGCGGCACTGCTGACGGGCGCTGCCGCCCACGAGATGAAGGGGGGAGCGGTCGCCGGGACAGGCGGGGACGCCACGGCCGCCCTCGTCTTCGACCATGCCCTGCCCAACGTGCCGGGCAAGAGCCTGCGCGCCGTACTCGTCACCTACGGGCCGGGCGGTGCCTCGCCCGCGCACAGGCATGCCGGGAGCGCCTTCATTACCGCGACGGTGCTGGAAGGGGCGATCCGCAGCCGGGTGAACGACGGGCCCGAGCGGGTCTACCGGGCCGGTGAGAGCTTCACGGAGATGCCCGGCGACCGTCACCCTGTCAGCGCCAACGCGAGCGCCACCGAGCCGGCACGCCTGCTCGCCGTCTTCGTCCTCGACAGCGACGAGACAGTCCTGACCACGCCGATCCGCTGAACGCCAACCGCCCTCACGAGAAGGAAGAAGCCTATGACGCCACGCGTCGAAAACCCCTACGATCACGCACCCGCCGCCATCAAGGCGATGCTGGCGGTGGAGACGAGCCTGCGGACCGGCGGCCTGGAGCGGCGTCTGATCGATCTCGTGAAGCTGCGCGCCTCGCAGATCAACGGCTGCGCCTACTGCATCGGCCTGCACACCACCGAGGCCCGCCGGCATGGCGAGAGCGAGATGCGGATCGTTCTGCTCAACGCATGGCGAGAGGCGGCCCTCTACAGCCCGCGCGAGCGCGCCGCTTTGGCCTGGGCCGAGGCGCTGACCCGCCTGTCCGAGGTGGGTGCGCCCGACGCGCTCTATGCCGACCTGCGGGCGTCCTTCACGGAGGCCGAACAGGTGCAGCTCACGCTCCAGATCGGCGCGATCAACCTGTGGAACCGGTTGCAGGTCGGCCTGCGCGGCGTCCACCATCCCGACCCGTCCCGTGATGCGGCCTGAGGCGTCCGATCCGTTCGAGGCGGAGCGGGCGCGACTGATGCGCCTTGCCTACCGGATGCTCGGCTCCTTCGCCGAGGCGGAGGATGTGGTTCAGAGCGCGTGGCTGCGCTGGCAGGCGGCGGACCGCGCCGCCGTCACTGTGCCGGGGGCCTTCCTGTCGCGCATCGTCACGCGGCTCTGCCTCGACACGATGAAATCGGCCCGCACCCGCCGGGAGGTCTATGTCGGGCCGTGGCTGCCGGAACCCTCTCTCGACACGCAGGAGACGATAGACGGAGACGGCCTCACCCTCACGCTGATGATGGCGCTGGAGCGTCTCTCACCCCTGGAGCGGGCGGCCTTCCTCCTGCACGACGTGTTCGGCGTGCCCCTCGACGAAGTGGCGGCGACGCTGGGGCGGACGGCTCCGGCGGTGCGTCAGCTCGCCGTGCGGGCGCGCCGGCATGTCCGCGCCGAGGGCCCGCGCTACCCTCTTCCGCCCGAGGAGGGCGAGCGGATCGCGCGCGCCTTCTTCGACGCCTCGCGCAGCGGCGACGTCGCCGCCCTGCGCGGCCTGCTCTCCGAGACCGTGACGATGCGGGCGGACGGTGGCGGCAAGGTCATCGCCGTCCTCAACCCGATCCTCGGAATCGATCGCGTCCTGCGGCTGTTCTCGGGGCTTGCCCGGAAATATGCCGGGTCGCCCGCCACCCTCCTCCGCGCCGTGCGGGTGGACGGCCTGCCGGGCTTCGTCAGCCTGGAACGCGGCGGCGTCCTCCAAGTGACGGCATTTGAGATCCGCGACGGGCGGATCGCGGGCATCTACATCACCCGCAACCCGGACAAGCTGCGCCGCGTGGCCGCGGCTGTGGCGATGCCGACCACGCGCTGAGCTCGGCCCTCACAGCGGGGCGGCCAGCACCTCGTCCAGGGTAACGACGCGCCCGGCCTCCTCGAAGCGGCGCAGCAGTGCCGATTGGCGGAAGCGCGGGTCTCCGGTCACCTCGCGGCCGAGCCAGGCCGGACGCTCGAAAGCCTGGGCCTCGTCCTCTAGCTCCACCTCGGCCAGGATCATCCCGGCCAGCGTCCCACCATAGACATCGACCTCCCAGACGAGCCCGGCATGCGGCACGCAGTGGCGCGTTTTCTCGATGAAACAGGTGTCGCAGACGAGGCGCATCATCGCTTCCGCGTCCGCCCGCGGAATCTCGTACTCGAATTCCGGCCGGCCGAGGCCGACCCGCGCGCCCTTGATGGTGAGCCAGGCCCGGTCCTCGTCGAGCCGAACCCGCACCTTGCCGGTGTCGAACTGCCCGATCAGCCCGTCGGTGAGCCGGTGCCGGCGGACGACGCCCGCCTTCCAGCCGTCATCGGCCACGAGGAATTTCCGCTCGACCTCGAAACGCATCGGGACAAAAGGACCCTGGCGGCGGGATTGTTTCCCGCCCCCTTCTACCGCTCCGCCTTACGGTACTCACAGGTTGCGCGCTATCGTCTCCCGCGCAACGCCCTCTCGCGGCTCGGGGTAACCTCAACGCCAGAATGGCTTGGTGTCGACGAGATCCTCGTGCGCCTCGGCCGCCGCTTCCAGGAGCTTGCGGCTGTGCGTCTCGATGTCGGCCGCCGTCATCCCGGCGGCGAACAGGGTCGTGGCGCCGGCCGGCTCGACCGTCAGGTCCCGCATCAAGTCGTGGCCGGTGGCGATGTCGTTGAGCGCGCCGAGATGGTCCTGCAGGTCAGAAAGCGCCTTGCCGAAGGCGCCGTGGCGCTTGCCCGCCTTCTTGCCGGGGAACAGGGGCGCGAAGAATTCCGCACCGTAGCGCAGCTTCTTGGCGGCGATGCGCACCCGGTGGCGCTCCTCGGGGTCGAGGTCGTCGAGATGGCGCCCGCGCCGCTTCACCTGCCGCCGCCGCCGGTCGAGTTCGCGGGCGGCGAAGACGCGGGCCGGCTCCTCGCGCAGGGAGACGCGGCCGGGGCTCTCGTCCCGCAGCCAGGGGCCGGCATTGATCCAGCCGATGAGGTCGAGCAGCAGCATCCGCCAGGCATCGGAGCGCAGCAGCGTGGCGATGTCGCGATAGGCCTTCGCGCGCTCGTCTTCGAGCTGCCGCTCAAGGCCGAGCAGTCCGACCTCGTCGGGATGCCGCTCGCGCTCGGCCGGCAGGATGGTGGCGAGGAAGACATCGAGGTTGCGTGCCCGGCCCAGCGGCTCGGTCGCCGCCTTCAGCTCCGCGCGGATGCGGACGCCGAGCGGGTCGTCCACGAGGTCGCCGAACAGCGAGAAGGCCGAGCGCAGGCGCCGGATCGCGACGCGCATCTGGTGCAGCGCATCGGCGTCGCGACCTTTGAGGAGGATGTCCTCGTTGATGCGCATATGGCGCAGGCAGGCATGCGCCACGGCGCGGAACGCCTCCGCTGCGCTCATATCGTCGCGCAGCGGCACGGGCTCCGACTTGCGCACCCGGTCGAGCTTGCCGGCGGCCAGCGCGTAGCCGCGCTCGGCCTTGCTGCGCACGCCGAGCCGCACGGGCACGAGGGCGGCGATGGCGTAGGCGAGCGCGAACACGTCGCTCGCGATCCCCTCCTTCAATTCGAGTTCGATCTCGCAGATCGACACGATCCGGTCGCCGGCGGCGGGCGCCTCGATCCGGCCGAGGTCGAGGGCGACCTCAATGCGGGAATCGCCCTGCTCGACGAGATAGGTCCGCCGGGTGATGCGGGTGGTGAAGAGCGGTTCGAGCACGGCGTCGGCCGCGACGCGGCGCGCGAAGGGCGTGTCGGCGAGCGCCGCCCGGTCCGGCTCGGAGCGCTCGACCGGCTGCTCCCATTCCGGCCGGTCGAACAGGCCGTCGCCCTCGGCCTTGAGAGTCTGGACGAAGCGGCCCTTGCTCTCGCGCACCCGTAGGCCGAGGCCGGCCGCATGCAACTGCCGGTCCGGCGTGTCGAAGTAGACGGAGGCGAGCTCCGCTTCCCCCTGCACCGACGCCTCACGCAGGAGCGGATGATCCTGCAGGACGGCGAGGTCGGAGGGCTCGCATTCCAGCTTCAGCTCGATCTCGCGCGGGTCGCTCATGCGGTTTCGTCCTGCTCCTCGTGAGGGTTGTGGCGGATGCGAGCCTACATCCTGCCGCATCGTACGGGACTGGCACAACGCGGCTGAACCCGTGATGGATCACGCATCCGCGTGACGATCCCGCGACAGAAGCGGGGATATGGTGCGCACAACCTCCGCCATCGACGGGAGCGCCCGCGCATCGGCCCCCCGGCAGGCCTGCGCCAGCGCGCGCCAATCCGCGATGCCGGCGGGTTCGGTCGCGCAATGGTCGAGCAATTCGCCGAGCAGGATGCCCCAGGCGCGGGTCTCGACGCGCTGCCAGGAGGCGCCGGCCTCGCCGCGCGGCAGCACGGAGGCGGCCCCGAAATCGCTGAGCACCGCCTCGCCCGCGCCCCCGTCCCACAGGGTGTTGTGGCCGTAGAGGTCGCCGTGGAGCACACCGCAGCCGTGAAGATGGGCCGCCGCCCGCGCCACGCCGGCCGCGATGCGCAGAGCCGTCTCCGGCGGCAGGGCGAAGTCCGGCGCGTAGACGTCGCGGCTGCAACTCTCCAGGCTCGGCGATCCGGCCAGAACCCGCCAGCCCTCCGGGATCAGCGGCATCAAGAGCCCCTGCACCCCGTCCGGATGCCCCTCGATCCGCCCGAGCGCGCCGGTGAGGTGGGGATGCCGGCCGGCGGCGAGGCAGGCCGCCATCTCCTGCTCGGGCAGCCCGTCGCTGGTCATGCGGCCCTTGAACAGCTTGACCGCGACCGCCGCCTCCCCGTCCGGCCGCCGCCACAAAGCCCGGTGAATCCGCCCCGAGGCGCCCTCGCCGAGGCAGGGGCCGAGCGCGAGCGCGTCCCAGGGCACCTGCGGCACGCGGGCCGGCACCGGCTCGCCGTCGAGGGGGTTGCCGGCCCAGGCGATCCAGGCGAGCCGCGGCAAAGCCGTCAGCCAAGCGGGCAATGCCGCGAAGCGGTTGGCGGAGAGGCGCAGCAATTCGAGGCTTGGTGCGCCTTCGAGCGAGGGTGGCAGCGCCTCCAGCCGGTTTCCCGCCAGCATCAGCTTCTGCAGGTGCGGGCGCCGGCCGAGGGCGTCGGGCAGATGCGCGATTCGGTTGTCGGTCAGCGTGAGCCAGCGCAGGGCCGGCGGCAGCGCCTCGCCCGGCACCTCGCGCAAGCCGGTGGCGCGGAACCCGATCTGGCTCAGCGCCGGACAATCCCCGAGGGCGGGCGGCAGCCGTTCGAAGCGATTGCCCGAGCAGAACAGGACGCGCAGCCGCTTGAGCCGGCCGATGTCATCCGGGAGTGCGGTGAGGCCGCAATCGCTGAGATCCAGCAGCTCCAGGGTGTCGGCGAGGCCGAAAATTTCGGGCGGGACTTCTTTTAGTGTTCCGCTCAGGCGTAGTACTTTGGCCCCGGCGAGGTCGCCGCGGCGGAGGGCGTGCAGCGTGGGAGCCGGTGGGGTGTCCATGGGGGTCTCGCGTATCGTTCGCGCCGGGATGGCTGCCCGGTCGCTAACGATCAACGCTCTGAAAGCGACAGCACGCCATAATTTCTAATAGAGTTTTATGTCGACTGCATTGTGGGCTATATATTAGTTTCTGCTTGTTCTGTGAATGTGGACTCGGTGGAGCCTTCCAATTTAACAGAGTCTTGAGTCAAATGCTTCGGAGCTACGGCGTCGCTTTCTGCTAGTACGTCTTCTATCGCGATAGATGAATCCTTGCTGTAGTCTGACGAAGGGTCAACGTTGGTAATGCCGAGTTTTTGAAAGAAGATACTATTGCGCATTTTTGCATCTGCTAAAAGCTTTGGGTATGATATAATTTCTACTACCGCATCTGGGTTGTTTAGGTATCCGATCAAGCCTTGCCCGTCCGGTGTCTCATGGAAGCGATATCCTTCGATAGCCTCGCGGAGCGAGTCGGTAATATCCGCTACGACATAGCAATGAAATGCAGCATTCTTAAGATTCGGCGATAATTGTCTTCCCTTTGTATCTTTTAAAGATGTTGATGTTTTGAATTTCTTAATGTAGCCGATTACTTGTTTGACCGGATTGTCTTCGCCGTCGTAATTGTCTCTGGACGGACGCTTGAACTCGACTAGCACTACCGTGTTTGCTGCCTCTTGTTCCCGCCAAGCAAAACAGGTGTCGTAGAAGAACGCAATGTCAGGGCGATCTAGTGAAGGGTTGTCCGTATAGGTCTTGAGCGGGCGGTCTGAGGCAAAATGCGCAAAGAAGGCTAATCGGTCATCTATGAGCCAGAGGTTGTGGTCACCTATGTCTAGCGCTGCGGAATCCGTTCGCATAGGAACTATTAACTTATGGACTGCTTCTTCAAGGTGATGTTTCGAGGTACCGTCTTGATATTCCGCATAACGATCCAAAATATCGATAACACTTTTTCTCATCAATACGTATTCAGCGAGTACTCCGCGCTGTTGATCTTGTACAAATTTTCTATATTTTTCGGCTTTTCTTTTGAGCTCGTCTGTGAGTTTTGTTCCGGCTTTCACCACTTCCTCAATATTGTGGTGCTCTTGATTGTTGCGGCGGAAACGGTGCCGGCACATCTCAACGAAGACGGCTTCTCTGGAAGTTGCGCCTGGTGCTAACTTGCTTACGAAATTTTCCATCTCGCCTTGCAAGTATAAAAACTGAGGATACTCCTCAATTACCTGTTGCACGAGCTTGCGCTTGCGCTCTTTTAGACGCCCGACGTATGAGTCTAGGTACCCCATTACAGAAGCTTGTAGAGCGCGCCTGATTTCGCGACTTTCCGTCGCGTCAAAACTGAAACCTGTGCGTTCTTGATTTACGTGGGCATCCAAATGTTCGCCCGAGACACAGCCAATATAAACATCATCGCCATCAAGGGCTTTAAGCCCAATTGCGTCATCAATAACAGTTTCTTCGACTGCGCGATCATTTGCTGCTAGAAAAAGCCAATTATATGCTTTTTTGTTTGTGTCGGGTCGAATAGCTTTTGAAGCTCTAATATGGCGGATGGATAAATTGACGTTGACACCATCGCTAAGAGATACGTTGACATTTTGCTCGGCAGTATTTTTCACCAGATCCTTAAATGCCAACTTGATATCGGTAGTTTCAATTCCGTCATTCAATGTGATCGACGGAGCCAACTCTGCCGCTAAAAGCTGCATAAAGTGGCCGATAACTTTCTGCCGCAATGTTGCTGGGTCGACGGGGCATTTTGAGCCGTAAGCAGTGTCGTAGGTCTTCAAAGATACTCGGGTGCCCGGCCCTGTCTGTGACGGAACGACATTAGAGTGTAGCAAAACTTGCTCGTCTTCCCTCAATACAAAATCGAACGAGCGGATAGCCGCCTTTCCATCTTTATCTACGTACGTACTGTCGACGCGGATGTCGCGGAAAACCTTGAGCCAGCCTAGCCGGCCAACTCCCTTGCCACCACGTTGAAATTTATGCTGAGAGTCTGGCTTCAAGAAAGAAGCATAATTGTCGTCATTAAGACCAATGCCGTTGTCTGTGACGGCAAACCCGATGACGTCGGAACTAGGTTTTTTGGGATCTGCTCGAAAAACTTCAATTATGATTTTGCCCTGCTCACGCGCTTTGTCGCGATGCAGGTCGTCAATGGCATGAAGACCATTTGATACAGCTTCAAATAACGGCATCAACGCAGAGGTTGCGGATGGCTTCAACGACAATCGCCTCACGCGCCCGATAAGATCGGTCGTTAGAGTTGGCATTTCCCGCCCCAGTTTCGGTTTTTCAACTCGGTTCGGGCAGATTGGTAGGCTCTTCGGAGGAGGTGCTTCAAGGGTGATTCGCAGCCGTCCCCATTCACATCTCTAGGTCGTGATATGAGGGCCAGTTACATGATGGTGGCGCGACTGGTCGTTAGCCTGACAGCTCAAGGCATTCTAGGCCGAGGTGAGCCATACGAGGTGAGCACTGGCTCGCTGCGGCACTGCTTATGGCATTAGCGACGCGAACGTGGGCAAGCGACATGTGCGTAGAAAAAGAGCCAAATTTGCGCAGACGCCGGCTGATCTCAGCAAGTCACTGATAGACAATAGAAAATAATGGTGAGCGCGCTGGGACTCGAACCCAGGACCTACAGATTAAAAGTCCGTTGCTCTACCAACTGAGCTACGCGCTCGCACCCGGTTCGCGCGGGGCCGCCGGGGGGCGGGCCGGTTGCGCTCGGGGCGTGGGGCTCGCAATAGGGGGTCGAGCCGGGAGGGTCAACACGGCTTCCGCATGGTGCCAACCGCTGAGTCGATACGAAACCCGATGACGAGAGCGAACCCGGCGGGTGCGCCGCCGGAATGGCGGCGCTTCGTCCTGCTGTTCCTGAGTGTGGCGGCCGTTCTCGGCGCCGTCTGCATCGGCTTCGTGGCCGCCCTCGACCCCTACGGGTTGCGGGCCGGGCCGGGGCGGGCGCAGGGGCCGCTGATGGATGGCAACCAGCGCTTCATGTACCCGCAGATCGCGCGCAGCGGCGCCTACGATGCCGCGGTGTTCGGCACCTCGACCCTGCGCCTGCTCGATCCGGCGGATCTCGGCCGCGCCTTCGGGGGCCGCTTCGCCAATCTGTCGATGAATGCGGCGACCCCCTACGAGCAGAGCGAATTGGCCCGGCTCTACCTGCGCCACGAGCGGCCGAAAACGCTGCTGTTCGGCATCGACCCGACATGGTGCGAGCCGGATGCGGCCGAGCGCCGCCTGACCTTCCGCGCCTTTCCCGCCTGGCTCTACGGACGCATCACCCTGTGGGATGCGCTGCGGCAGGTGAATTGGCAGAGCCTCGGCACCGCATTCGAGGCCGCGCTGTACCGGCTCGGGCTCGTGCGCGCGCGGTTGGCCGAGAACGGCTACGCGGTCTTCACCCCGCCCGAGGCGCTTTACGACGCGGCCCGCGCGCAGGCGCATATCCGCAGCGCAGGGGCGATCCAGGCCGCCGCCGAGGCCGCGCCGGGCTACCGGCCGACGCCCGCCGAGGCGGCGATGCCGGCGCTCGGCTGGCTCGACGCGCTCCTGGCGCAGGCCCCGCCCGAAACCCGGACGCTTCTGGTCTTCCCGCCCGTCCACATCTCGCAGCAGGGCGCGCCCGGCTCACCCGCCGCGGCGCGGGAGGCCGCCTGCAAGGCGCAGGTGACGCGGATCTCTGCGGCCCATGGGGCGACGGTGGTCGATTTCCGCATCCCGTCGCCGATCACGACGCAGGACACGAATTACTGGGATCCGCTGCATTACCGGCTGCCGATCGCCGGCCGGATCGTGGCCGGTCTAAAGGCGGCGCAGGCGAGCGGGCGCGACGATTCTGAGGGCACCTACCGGGTTCTGGCGCACGCGCCTTAGGCCGAAAATTCGATGAACCGCGCCCCGGAACGTGGGGTTCTCCGTGGCGCATGAGTGGCTTGGTCCGTGTGGCTTGGCCTGCCACGAGCCGGCCGCACTCTCGCCCGATCGGCAGTCTCTACACCCCGCGGCCCGGCCATGTCGGGTCTCACCCGCCGCGCCTGCTCCGAAAGCGGGGGCGGACGGGGCCGTGAAATCGGAGTTGCAGAGAGTCCCATGATCGTACGCACAGCCATCGCCCTGATGATCACCACGAGCGCGGCTCTGGCCGGCCCGGCGGCGGCACCGGCGGGGGACCGCGACGCCCTGCGGCAGCACTGCACCGGGGATTACCTGAGCTATTGCGGCGAGTTCGCGCCGGACAGCACCGAGGTGCGTGCCTGCTTCAAGCAGAACAAGGCCAAGCTCTCGCCGGGCTGCCAGGCGGCCATCACCAGCTACAACAAGGCCCAGAAGCGCGCCGATCTGCGCTGAAGCCGGCTCAGGCCGGCGGGCCGTCACGCCTTCGCGGCGGCCTCTGCCCGCGCCCAGCCGTCCTTGGTCTCGGCCACGAAATCCGCGAGCCGCCCGGCCGCAATCGCCGCGCGCATGCCGGCCATCAGCGCCTGATAGTAGGCGAGGTTGTTCCAGGTCAGCAGCATCATCCCCAGGATCTCGTCGGAACGGACGAGGTGGTGGAGATAGGCGCGCGAATAGTCCCGCGCCGCCGGGCAGTCCGAGGCCTCGTCCAGCGGCCGCGTGTCCTCGGCGTGCCGGGCGTTGCGCAGGTTGATCCGGCCGTGCCGGGTATAGGCGAGGCCGTGGCGTCCGGCGCGGGTCGGCATCACGCAATCGAACATGTCGATGCCGCGCATCACCGACTGCATCAGGTCGTCGGGGGTGCCGACGCCCATGAGGTAGCGCGGTTTGCCGGCCGGCAGATGCGGCTCGACCGTCTCGATCATCGCCAGCATGACGGCCTGCGGCTCGCCGACCGCGAGGCCGCCGATGGCGTAGCCCTTGAGGTCGAGTTCGGTCAGCACCCGCGCGCTCTCGACGCGGAATTCGGGCACGTCGCCACCCTGGACGATGCCGAACAGTGCCTTGCCCGGCTGCTCGCCGAAGGCGACGCGGCAGCGCTCGGCCCAGCGCAGGGAGAGGTGCATCGCCTTCTCGATCTCCAGCCGCTCGGCCGGCAGGCGCACGCATTCGTCGAGCTGCATCTGGATGTCGGAGCCGAGCAGGCCCTGGATCTCGATGGAGCGCTCCGGGCTCATCCGGTGGGCGGTGCCGTCGATATGGGAGCGGAAGGTGACGCCGGCCTCGTCGATCTTTCGCAGCGCGGAGAGCGACATCACCTGGAAGCCACCGGAATCGGTGAGGATCGGCCCGTCCCAGCGCATGAAGCGGTGGAGGCCGCCAAGCCGCGCCATGCGCTCGGCGCCGGGGCGCAGCATCAGGTGGTAGGTGTTGCCGAGCACCACGTCGGCGCCCAGATCGCGCACCTGCTCCGGATACATCGCCTTGACGGTCGCGGCCGTGCCCACCGGCATGAAAGCCGGCGTGCGGATTTTTCCGCGCGGCATGGCGATATGGCCGGTGCGGGCCTGTCCGTCGGTGGCGGAGACCGTGAAGGAGAAGTCGGTCGGGGGATCGAGCGGTTCGGTCATCGGTCCGGGGATGTGGGAGGCTCGGGGCGGGCGTGATAGCCCGGCGCGGCGTCGATCAGGAAACGCATCGCATCGAGGCCGGCGCGCATCGTCGCCTGCGACACCGCTTCCAAGTCGCCGAAACGGGCCGCGAGGGCGTCCTCGACCGCTTCGTGGCAGGCCTTCGGAAGCAGGACCGTCAGGCGGCGTCCGGCCTCGGTCTTCGAGACGATCCGGCCGCTGGCGAGGGTCTCGATGATGCGGCCCACCCCCAGCACGCCCCATTCCAGGGCCCCCGCATCGCATGCGTCGTCGGGCGCCTTGCCGGCCAGCGCCGTCTCGTGGTGCTCAAGCCAGGGGCGCCAATGGGCCTCGAGGTGGGCGAGGCCGTAGGCGTGCAGCGTCGCGTCGTCGTCGGCGATGTTCAGCGCGGCCGGCGTCGCCCCGAGGATCGGACGGCTGGAACGGGCAAGGCACCGCCAGGCGGCCGGATTCACCGCGTGGCAGGGCTCGCCGCTGCGAAGCTGCCCGTCCACGCTGAAGGGGACGACGGCGCCGGGCTCCGGCGGGTGCCGCAGGGCCTCGACGGCCAAGTAGAACCCGTCGAAATGCGGGCCGCCGGCCCGCGCCAGGGCGGCGTGGACCCGCGCCAGCGCGTCCGTCTCCGCCCCGCCGAGAGGGCCCTCGAGGAGGGCGACGAAATCGATGTTGCTGCGGCCCGGCCGGAAATCACCGAGCGCCACCGAGCCGACGAGATAGAGGCCTCGCAGTTTCGGGCCGCCCTCGCTCGCCATCAGGCCGAGGAAGCGATCGACGGTGCGGGCGACGTCGACCCGGAGCGGCGGGCGCCGGCTACTCATGTGATGGACTCCGAAACCGGGGCACCCTCAGGAAACAGCAGGCTGGCATCGCCGTAGGAGTAGAAGCGATAGCCGGATTGGATCGCGTGGGCATAGGCCGCGCGCATGGCGTCGAGGCCGGCAAAGGCCGAGACCAGCATGAACAGGGTCGAGCGCGGCAGGTGGAAGTTCGTCACAAGGGCGTCGACCGCGCGGAAGCGGTAGCCCGGCGTGATGAAGATGTCGGTGGCCCCTGAGAACGGGCGGATCGTGCCGTCCGGGTCGGCCGCGCTCTCCAGCAGACGCAGGGCGGTGGTGCCGACGGCGACGACGCGATTGCCCCTCGCCCGCACGGCGTTGAGCCGCGCGGCGGCGGCGGCATCGAGGATGCCGATCTCGGCGTGCATCCGATGGGCGTCGGTGTCGTCCGCCTTCACGGGGAGGAAGGTGCCGGCCCCGACATGCAGGGTGACGTGGACCCGCTCGATCCCCGCCGCATCGATCCCGGCGAGCAGCGCGTCCGAGAAATGCAGGCCGGCGGTGGGGGCGGCGACCGCGCCGGGCTCGCGGGCATAGACGGTCTGGTAGTCGGTCGTGTCCTGGGCGTCGGTGGCGCGCTTGCCCGCGATGTAGGGGGGCAGCGGCAGGGCGCCGAGCCCGGCAATGGCCGCGTCGAGCGCCGGCCCGGACAGGTCGAAGCGCAGCAGGATCTCGCCGCCCTCCCCCCGCTCCTCCACCGTGGCGTCGAGTCCCGACAGGGCACAGACTTCGCTGGCACTTGGGCTGGCGCCCTCGCTGCCGAAGCGGATGCGGTCGCCGGGAGCGAGGCGCTTGGCCGGGCGGGCGAAGGCGCGCCATCGGTCGGGCGCCTCGCGCAAGTGTAGCATCGCTTCGCAACGTTGTCCCGAGCCGCCGGCCCGGTGACGGATGCCGGAGAGCCGCGCGGGGATCACCCGCGTGTCGTTGAAGACGAGGGCGTCGCCGGGGTTCAGGAGGGCGGGCAGATCGCGCATTCCGCGATCCGCCAAGGGGTCGCCGGGGCGCACCACGAGAAGGCGGCTCGCGTCGCGCGGGCTCGCCGGCCGCAGGGCGATCGCAGCCTCCGGCAACTCGAAATCGAACAGGTCCACACGCATCCCAGGGCCATCAGCACGGATGGGCGCCCGACGCAAATGGCGGATTGATCGGAGAGGCCGGCCGGAGCAGCATGAGCCGGTCGGCAGGGCAGAGGCGGTGCATGTGTCGGACGTCCTGATCGTCGGCGCCGGGCCGGTCGGCCTGACGCTCGCCTGCGAACTGACGCGCTACGGCGTCGGCGTCCGGCTGATCGACCGCGCTCGCCAAGCGACGCAGACCTCCAAGGCGCTCGTCGTCTGGTCGCGCACCCTCGAATTGATGGACCGGATGGGCTGCACCGAGGCCTTCCTCGCGGCGGGTTTGCGCGCCCGCGGCGCGACCCTGCGCGGCGGCGGACGGGTGCTCGGCGGCCCGGACTTCTCCGACATCGCCAGCCCCTACGCCTTCGGGCTGATGATTCCGCAGAGCGACACCGAGCGGCTGCTGGCCGAGCATCTGCGCAGCTTCGGAGTCACGGTCGAGCGCGAGGTCGAACTCACGGGCTTTGCGCAGACGCCCGACGGGGTGGAGGCACGGCTCTCCCACGCCGACGGGCGCGAGGAGCGGGTGGCGACAGCCTTTCTGATCGGCTGTGACGGCGCCCACAGCGCCGTGCGCCACGGGCTCGGCCTGCCCTTCCGCGGCACGGCGCAGGGTGACGAGTGGCTGCTCGCCGACCTCCGCCTCGACGGCGCGGGGGCCCCGCCCGGCGACGCGATCGCGGTCTATCTCCACCGGGACGGTCCGTTCGTGATCTTCCCGATTCCCGGCGGCCGGGCGCGGGTGGTCGCCACGGTCGGACGCGCGGACGGGCGGCCGAGGCCCGATCCGACGCTGGCCGAGGTGCAGGCCCTGGTCGCCGCACGGGCCGGGCCCGGCATCCGGGTGTCGGATCCGGTTTGGCTCAGCCGCTTCCGCATCCATGAGCGAAAGGTCTCGGAATACGGTCGGGGCCGCGTGTTCCTGGCGGGCGATGCCGCGCATATCCACAGCCCGGCCGGCGGCCAGGGCATGAACACCGGC